>WAKG01000095.1 GCA_015523445.1 Desulfurococcales archaeon
CAGGCCACCCGTACGACACGCCAACCATCCTATCCTCTACAAATGCACCCAAGACAAGGCCACCATTATCAGCTAGTCCCCTTAGTAAATGTGCAGGTGCCACCTCCTTATAGTCATCCATTCTCCACGCCTTCTTCTGAACCTCAACTGCCTCCATAAACTCCTCAGGCCTAGAAAGCCTCCTCACACTAATCTCAGCCACCCCTAGTAGCACCCCCGATTAACAGCGTGAGCCCTCCAGGCCAATACGTTATACGGTTACCCCTCTATATCGGATAACAACCCAGTAAGTGGAACACCCAGGGCATCTAGAATTGATGTTGAAGAGCATAGTGGATCCCGGGATCCGTGTCCGGCTCGTCTCGTATACGGTGGATGGGGAGAGGCTCGTGGCGGCGAGTAGCAAGGTGAGCCTCTCCAGGAAGCCGATCGAGGATATACTCTCGATAAGCGAGGGGGAGGTGGAGGAGTGGATAAGGGAGACCTACAAGAGGATGCACTTCAGCCCCTGGGAGCACAGCGTCTACACCTACATCGTGGATGGCCTGTCCAGGGTGGCGAGCCACCAGCTCGTCAGGCACAGGATAGCCAGCTACACCCAGCAGAGCCACAGGTACACCGAGGGCTACCTCAGGGACATGGCCCTGGAGGCCTCCAGGCTCACCGGCAGGGAGTGCCCGGCCAAGCCCAAGGGCCAATCCGCCGAGGCCTACAGGTGCTACAGCAGGGCCCTCATGGAGGCCTCCGAGGCCCTGGGTGACGGGGAGGCCATAAAGGTTGGGTGGAGGGCCTACGTGCCCCCGCCCCGCATAGCCAGGAGGGGCCTCCTAGGCGACTACTACAGGAGCCTGATAAGGGCCACCGGGGAGTACTACAGGCTACTCTCGATGGGCGTGGCGAGGGAGGACGCCAGGCTCCTCATACCCCACGCCGTGAGGACCAGGATAGTGGTTACGATGAATGCCAGGGAGCTGGTCCAGAGCTTCCTACCCCTCAGGATGTGCACCAAGGCCCAGTGGGAGATACGCCACATAGCCTGGAGCCTCTGGAGGGAGCTGGTCAGGGTGCATCCACGCCTCTTCAAGTGGGCCGGCCCCTCCTGCGTCTACAGGGAAAACACCAGCCGGGCCAGCCCGGCCCCCCTCAGGGACTACCTTGACGGGCGGGCCAGCTTCACAGTACCCAGGTGCCCCGAGGGAGTCGAGAAACCAGGAATACCAGCATGCCTACGTGCAGCTGATCCAATGGGATCCAATGGTAGCTAATCCCTCACGGTCTCCAGTATGCTGATCGCCTGCCAGATCTTGGTCCTAGCGTGGAATGGCATGTTTGGATCCTGGCTTACCTCGTCCAAAGCGCTGATAGCGTTGGCTGCCCTCACGGCTGGCGATAGCTTCATGTCCCTCAGGTAGGTGAGGGCGTTGGCAGCAGCCCTCCTTATATTCCTAGGGACTCCAGTATCGTTCACTATACTTGCAAGGATGCTCATAGCAAACCTTATCTTGGCTTCATTATCCACAGGAGCAGATGCCCCCATACCTGCACACACCCCCTACCAGCTGATCCGTACTGGACAGTGAACCTAATAAAAAACGTGATTATGCCTACCTAGAGACCCTCAAATCCGCACGTCCATACTATTTGTTCGTATTATAATATAGTAATATTAAGCATAATATATGGCCTCCGGCCTGATTTATATATTATGTAGGGGTGGCATACAGATGCAAACTACTACAATTGCTGGAATAGTAATTGCACTAATAATCGGGCTAGCGATCGGCTATACAGCCGCTCCTGGAGCCGAGACACTCACCACAACAGTGACATCAACAGTTACCCAGACAACCACAGAGACAGACATCAGGGTTATGGTAGAAACCGAGACAGAGTTTAGGACAGTGACCAACACTATAACCGTTCCAATAACCGTAACCTCTACAGTAACTGAGACGCTAAACCCAGTGCCGCCACTCGAGGACCTACAGAAGGGGGTAACCCTCAGGCTGAAGGTAGGCTCAGCAGCTGGCAAGGGTCTAGCAGAGCTTGGATTCAAGAATATTGCAGTAGTGGCACAGTCCAACCTGTTCTGCATAGAGCTGGGCTCGGTGCTGGCCGCTGTCTTCACTAGCAGTGGTGGCATAGCTAAGCTTATCGTAGTAGAGCCTGGAGTCAACGAGGTGGATACAGCATCGCTAATAACAGATACTGGATTTGAAGCCGTGGTGCTAGCCTATGGTGGCAATAGTCCCCCTGAGAGTGTAGTAGCCGGGTTCAAAAGCATGGTGTCGGCCCTAATGGACTCCGGATATAAGGGCGCTGTAGTAGTACATGCAGCAGCATTCGCTAATATGGCTCTACAAGAGAGCCTGGCTGATGATAGATTGTGTGGCTATCTGAAGGGTGTAGATGTGTATGTATACCTGCCTAATCCGGATGAAGGTAAGCTCGAGTTCTTTAGGGCTGTAATCGAGGATGACTGTAAGCTTGGACTGGAGCCAGTTGCCGAGGTCAACCTAGGCTAGCTACTGTTTTTATCCTAACCTTTCCTATAACCGGTTTAAGGGTATCTGTGTGATGGCTGGGGTTAGGATTCCCTACGTGTTTAGACTATACTTTATCGTTATCAGCTTAGCTAAGCTAGCCTCCACGGCAAGTATGGTCTCAGGGCAACTAGCTGACGTGGTGGCATCATACAAATCGCTAGGTATGGGCCTTCTGTTTTACCAAGCCTTCTCTTACCTGCTTCTCCTGATTGTGGCTGTGACTAGATCCTTGTGGGATGTTGCGCAGTATGTTGTCCTTATAGTTATCCTCTCTGAGCTTTCCCTGCTAGGGTTCTCGCTGTATAGTGAGGGCGTTAAGGCAACTATGGGGTATATACTGTTCACGGTTACCAACGTAGTTGTGTTACTGCTATCGATAGTAGCGGTTAGATTATACCTCTCCATGTATGGGAGTGGGGGTCAGAGCGAGTAGATTATAACGTATGTATAGTGGCCCGTGCCACCCACGTTATGGGCTAGCCCTACGCCATTGTTTATGGGAGCCTGCCTGCCCTTCTCCACCTCCTGGCGGAGCTGCCTCGTTATCTCAACAGCCATGCTGACCCCCGTCGCTCCTATAGGGTGGCCCTTCGCCTTTAGGCCCCCGCTAAGGTTGACTGGTAGCACACCTCCAATCATTGTCTGCTCCTCCCTGACTAGCTTGTATCCCTCGTCGGGCCTTGCGATCCCTAGCTCCTCGTATGTGAGGATCTCTGCGATCGTGAATGCATCATGTATCTCAGCCACATCTATCTGCTTGTGGGGTGCCTCGGGGTTTATGCCAGCCCTCTTGTACGCCATTCTGGCCGCCTCTATTGATGCCCTCCTTAGCTTAAAGTCTGGCCTCCTGCTAAGGTTCGAGGTGTCTGTGGCATATCCTACACCCTTTATCCATACTGGAGTATCGGTCAGCTTCTTGGCTAGCTCCTCGCTTGCCAGCACTACTGCCGCTGCCCCGTCTGTTATAGGGCTCGAGTCGTAGAGTTTTAGTGGCCACGCTATGTACCTGGACTTGAGGCAGTCCTCCACAGTGATCTTCCGGGGGAAGTGTGCTTTGGGGTTCATGCTGGCGTAGTAGTGGTTCTTCACTGCCACCCTGCATAGGTCCTCCTCTGTAGCACCAGTCCTAGCCATATATGAGCTCGCATACAGTGCATAGTAACCCGGAAATGTCAGTCCAAAGTTCTCAAACTCCCAGAAGTAGTTCCCAGCCCTCCCAATAAATTCCACCACTGTCGGAGTTGGGCTCTCATTCATCTTCTCAACGCCAACAACCAGAACCAGGTCAGCTTGGCCGCTAGCGATAGCGTCATATCCTGTTTTTATCGCTGCAGTGCCCGTGGCACAGGCTGCTTCTACCCTCAGGGCTCCCTTGGGGTAGAGCTCTGCATACTCGTTGACTACTATTGGGGTCATTGGCTCGCTGCTCCAACCCCCAGCATGGCCGTAGACCACGTAGTCTATATCTTTCTGTGTAACACCTGCGTCGGAAAGGGCCTCCCTGATAGCTTCCCACGCCATCTCTGCAAGATTCACGTCATTCCGGGAACCAAACTTGCCATGGCCTACTCCTACTATTGCAACTCTCCTCATAACTATACAACACCATGCACCTATGGAGTGTATCAAGGTATTATAGAGTGACTCTTGACACCTCATTATGCTCTGATATAGGTCAACCTTATATAAGCCTGATATCTAGGTCTATTGAGGTATGTAAATATTCTCTCTTTAAGCCGAGGCTAGTATGGGGGTCTACATGGGGGTTAAGGTTAGGATAGTTCCTGACGGTAGATACCTAGAGGCAGAGCCTGGAGTTAGAGCGTTAGACCTGCTTAAGCTAGCTGGAATGAATAGTGAGAGTGGAGTTGTACTGGTCAATGGTAGGCCTGTTACAGAGGATTACAGGATCAGGGAGGATGATGAGGTCACTGTTGTCAGGGTGCTCAGCGGTGGCTAGGTGTAGTGTATGCGGTAGCCCAGCGGTGGCTCACATAAGGTATCAGAGGAGATACTTATGTGAACGACATCTAATAGAATACGTAGAATCTAAGATAAGAAGGTCAATGTCCAGGTATAAGATGGTAAGGCCTGGATATAGGGTCCTAGTCCCCGTATCGGGGGGCAAGGACAGCGCTACCGTACTAGCCGTCCTATCAAGGTTATCCAGGGAGACCGGGTTCGAGGTTATAGCGCTCCATATAGACCTTGGTATAGGGGAGTACTCCGTAAAGAGTAAGGAGGCCTCCATGAAAGCGGCAGGTAAGCTGGGTGTTCCCCTGGTAATTGTGAGCGTAAAAGAGATTACCGGGTACACCATACCCGAGCTAGCCAGGAAGGCTAAACGTCCAGTATGTAGCGTGTGCGGCCTAGTTAAACGGTACCTCATAAACCTGGTAGCCATGGAGATAGATGCAGACGCGGTCGCTCTAGGCCATAACGCTGACGATCTGGCCGTATACAGTATGAAGTCATTTATAACCCAGGATCTATCAAACCTACCCAAGCTAGGCCCCAAGACCGAGTCAATACCAGGGCTAGCCGTGGGTAGAATACGTCCCCTCTACGAGGTTTACGAGAAGGAATCTTACCTATATGCCCTCCTGACTGGGACCCCGTTTCTCCACGAGGAGTGCCCTAACGTTGACTTCAACTCCATGGAGAACAGGTTAAAAGTCCACATTAACAGCCTCGAGGAGGAGAAGCCTGGAGTGAAGATCACCATGCTGAGGAATATGGCTAAAAGAATCAAGGATTATCCCAAGCCGAAGTTACCCATCTCCAAGTGCAAACACTGCGGCCTCCTATCCAGCGGCGACGAGTGCTCATTCTGCAGATTAACCAGGAGGATAACAGGCCGTCCCCTAGGTCCAAAGGCTAGGGAAGCAGTGAGAAGCCTTACCAGTAGCCTACAATTGGCTCCTCGCCAGGATTCTGCTTATAAATCCTAGGGGCTACTACACACTCCACCTGGTGGGTATAGGGATGAGCGTCAACTACGCCACGCTAGGGGAGCTTAAGAAGGGCTCTTACATAGTCATTGATGGAGAGCCCTGCAGGATAGTGGAGGTCTCTAGGGCCAAGACTGGAAAGCATGGAAGCGCTAAGGCCCATGTGGTTGCTATAGGGGTCTTTAGCGGTCAGAAGAAGACTATGGTTGCCCCCGTTGACACTAGAGTTCAGGTGCCAGTTATAGAGAAGAGGCTAGCCCAGGTCCTTGCGGATATGGGGGACATGGTTCAACTGATGGATCTAGAGACGTTCGAGACCTTCGAGGTAGAGAAGCCTGCTGACGATCCTAACCTGGCCGGGAAGCTGACCTCAGGCGTCAATGTAGAGTACTGGATTATAATGGGTAGACCTAAGATCATAAGGATTAGAAGTAGCTAAGTGGGGAGCCCAGCCTCTATTCTGTCCAATATAACATTGGCTAGTGCTGGCATCAGCCACACCTTCAACTCATCCACCTGGAACCCAGCCTCTCTACAATCTCTACCATACCATAACACCATAGTACCTCCAAGCCTAGCCCTAACCATATCTACCACACTAATCTCACCCATAGGACCTACACATGGCCCCGGGGGTGGAGTATGATCTGGTTTGAGAAGCTTTACTCCCAGCCTAGAAGCCCTACCCTTATAGATCGCTGCTCTTACCCACGCATCTGCACTAACCGGGTCAGGCCTAAGCTGCCTGATATTATTCCCTCTGGCAACCAGCCAGACATCCCCTACCCTGACCCATGCCTCCGTATCAATCCTAACCCCATGTGATACTAGTAGGGCAGACACTAGGAAGAGTCCTGCTTCCTCGGCTGTCATTATATCTGCTGATATATGTATTCTTTTCATTGTAGTCCCAGTCTTTTCAGTATTCTCCTGTCCCTTTTTAGCTTCTTCATTAGTGTCTTCATATTCTTATAGTATGATAGTAACTCTCTGACTTCTTCTACCCTAGTCCCTGATCCCATTGCGATCCTACGCATCCTCCTCTTATCTATTATCTCGGGGTTATCCAGCTCCTCGTATGTCATGCTCTCTATTATTGCTAGCCACCTGTCTATCTTCTCCTCTCCCAGCTTAAGCTTCTCCTCGTCAAGCTGCGCCACTAGACTGGCTCCTGGCAACATCTGTAGTATCTTCCCTAGAGGCCCCATCTTCCTCATGGCCTTGAGCTGCCTGTATAAGGTCCTCATAGTCACCTTACCCTTCAGCATATCCTCGGTTACTTCCTCCAGCTTCTGTGCCTCCTCTAGGCTCCGCACCCTTTCTAGCAGAGATTCTAGGTCGCCTAGACCTAGTAC
>WAKG01000096.1 GCA_015523445.1 Desulfurococcales archaeon
GGCTAGGGTGCCATCACTCCATAGCCACATAACAGGGCTAGGTCTTGACAGGAACGGCAAGGCGTTGAAGGTTGCAGGTGGCCTCGTTGGCCAGGAGGAGGCTAGGGAGGCCGCAGGGATCATTATTGACATGATTAGGAAAGGTAAGCTGGGTGGTAAGGGTATACTTATAGCTGGGCCTCCGGGGACGGGCAAGACGGCTATAGCTATAGCCATAGCTAGGGAGTTGAGCAGTGACACACCCTTCGTTGCACTCAACGCTAGCGAGGTTTATAGTTTGGAAAAGAAGAAGAGCGAGGTTCTAATGCAGGCTGTTAGGAAGGCTATAGGGGTTAGGGTTAGGGAGAGGAAGAGGGTGTATGAGGGGGTTGTTACAGAGATCAGGTATCTGAGGAAGAGGAGCAGGCTATACCCATACCCTATAATAGCTGGAGCCGAGATTGCCTTGGAAGCAATGGAGGACTCTAGACGCTTCACGGTGGGCCCTGAGATAGCGGAGCAGCTGTATAGGCTCAACGTTAGGAGGGGGGATGTTATTGAGATTGATGCTGATGAGGGTATTGTTAGGAAGCTGGGCAGGGCTAAGGGCTATGAGTCCAGGGTGTTCGATATAGGAGGGGACGTGCTGGTAGATAAACCTAGCGGGGAGGTAGAGAAGGTTAAGGAGGTAACCAGGATATTCACTCTACACGATATAGACGTGAGCCTAGCACTCCAGAGGGCGGCGTTCACAAGCCTCTTCGGAGTGTTAACCGCCGAGAGGGAGATAAGCGACGAGGTTAGGCGGAAGACTGATGAGGTCGTCAAGAAGATTATAGATGAGGGTAGGGCCGAGATCGTGCCCGGGGTATTATTCATAGATGACGCCCACCTGCTAGACCTAGAGTCCTACTCGTTCATAACCAAGGCCATGGAGAGCGACTTCAGCCCAATAATAATCCTTGCAACCAACAGGGGGGTTACCAGGATTAGAGGGGCCGATGTTGAGTCTCCACATGGAATGCCTAGGGACCTGCTAGACAGGCTACTCATAATAACAACAAGGCCCTACACACGGGAGGAGATACGCGAGATCATAAGGATCAGGGCCGACGAGGAGGAGGTTCCACTAGTAGATGATGCTTTGGAGAGGCTGGCTGATATAGGAGTGGAAAATAGCCTCAGATACGCCATACAGCTACTGGAGCCCTCTAGGATCATAGCTGAGAGGAGGGGTAGGCTTAAGGTTGAGCCGGAGGATGTAGAAGCTGCTGCCAGGCTCTTTAGCGACGTGAAGAGGAGTGTGGAGTCTATAGAGAGGTATAAGGACCTTATGCTGACCTAGAGTTATTTACTCCTCGATATAGACGGTGTCTCCTCCCCTGGCCTTTAGCTTTCTAAGCATCCTTGCTGCCCTCCTCCTATAGGATGAGTAGGCCTCCCTCCTGGTCCTTGCAGGCCTTGCTATTAGGTGTTCCCGTACTGCAACTATAGTTATACTTCCTCCCTCACGCTTTACTTCATTCCTAATCTCTTCTAGATCATACTTAACCTCAGAGGGTTCCACTAGCGGTATCTCTATCACAGCCTCCTCTGTACCCCTCTCCCAATTCAGCCCATACACTATGATACCTCTCCACTTCCTAGCGAAGGCGTCTACAAGGTTAGATAGTAGGCCTGTTACCCTGTTTGGCTTGTACTCGTCTAGACCATGCTTCTCTATGTAATCCTCCATATAGTCTAGGTCCATGATTACTAGGGTCCCAGATACTAGAGGGGTCGGTGTGAGACTAGGCCTGTCACCGTATCCATCCCTGGCTGCCCGCTTCCTCATACCCCTCTACTCCCCCGTTTTGAATACTTTATTGATTAAACATAGCTATATATTATATACAGTCTTATTAGTAGGCTTTAAATAGTAGTCTAAGCGTTTAAAAGTACGGTGTAATTATGAAGAAAGACGTTAAAGAGGGCAAATCACATCACAAGTATCCCGAGCCTGAGCATAAAATTGAGAACATAGTGGCTACTGTCATTCTAGATCACCCACTTGACCTTAATCTAATAGAAACTAGGATACCTGACGTGGATTATAATCCAGACCAGTTTCCCGGCCTAGTATATAGGCTCCAGAAGCCTAAGGTGACTGCACTTATCTTCAAGTCGGGTAAAATGGTTATAACTGGGTCTAAGAGTGTCAAGGAGCTCGTTGTCTCAGTTAAAAAAATACTGAGGACGCTCATGGAGCATGGGATAGAGATAAGGGGGAGGCCTCAGATACAGATCCAGAATATAGTGGCTTCAGCTAACCTCCACGTTTACATAGACCTGGAGAAGGCTGCGTTTATCCTTGAGAGGAGCATGTACGAGCCGGAGCAGTTCCCCGGGCTGATATATAGAATGGATAAGCCCCGGGTGGTACTCCTTATCTTTAGCAGTGGTAAGATGGTTATAACCGGGGCTAAGAGGGAGGAGGAGGTTGCTGACGCCGTACATACAATATATAAGACATTAAAAGATAACAGTTGTATACTTGGGCCTGCCGACTAGCCCACTACCCTAGGACTTGCTCTAGTATCTCGAGCCGGGTAAGCTCCATTATGCCACCTGACTCATCCACTATGTAGGGGACCGCTAGATCTACTATTCCCTCCTCCCTGATAATGGGGGATAGGTAGGCTGTTTTAACCGTGCTTATAACGTTGCCTGTCTGGTACGTTCCCATGGCCGGTATTACCACCGCGGTACCCCCACTCTCCAGTGGTACTCTAAGGAATACTGGGAACTTCACTCTAGATCCTCCCACCCTAACCTGTATAGAAGGGTGTTCATGTCCAAGTACTATGACTCCACTAGTATCCCTCGGCTTCTTATGCCCATGTATAATGGACACTCCGCCAACCTCTATCCCGTCCTCTAGGAACTCTGCACCTTCAGACTTTACTATTGGAGACACGAAGTTGTCGTGATTTCCCCTGATAACTATAACTTCCTTATATAGCTCCTGTGACTCTCTGATGAATTCCGATACTTCCTCTTTCTCGCTTCTTAGGATCTTGTTGAACACATGCTTAATATCTCCTGCGATTAAAAGTTTCCTTGACTCAGGCGATGCTGAAGCTATCTCTCTAATTGTCCTTATAGCGTTTCTTAGCTGGACCCGTGGCAGGTAGACCCCGTCTCTTGATAGAGCCTCCTCGTAGCCCAAGTGTAGGTCTGCAACTACTATGTAGTCCCCTATTCTTGCTGCTGGTAGGCCTGGCAGAGCGTATACGTTGGGCGCTATCTCCACTTCACTGTTGACTAGCAACCTAGCCCCCCAGAGATTATGGGGGAGATGGTGGTATTACTGTTTATGCCGCTATGTTATGGATTAGGAGCCCGGGTGGGCGGTTATGTGGCGGGCCCGCCGGGATTTGAACCCGGGACTTCCGCCCTACAGGCCAGGGCTCTGCAGGTCTACGGGTTAAGAGCCCGCCGCTCTACCAGGCTGAGCTACGGGCCCACCGCCGTTTGGAGGGTCTATCGGTCTCTGGGGTTATTAACTATTACCCTGTGCTATCTGGCTACATAAATGTTATCCTTGGACCTGACTATTTTGACTATTATCGTGGATCCTGGACTGGCGTTCCTGCCTAGGACCGCTATAATCCTCTTCCACCTATAGTCCACTGCTAATAACTCGCCCACATGCCATCCCTGCCCTAATATGTGTACTTTTACTCTGTCCCCGGGTTTATACACCTCAGCAACCCTAGGCGTCTTCCTGAACCCTATCTTCTCAGGGTTAACTCTCAGCCTGTACCCTGTCTTCTCCTCTAGCTGCTTCAACCACTTGTAGAATCTACTCCATCCCCATGGCCTCACCCCCGGAGGATTCCTGCCCCACTTGTGTACTTGGTAGTTCTGTATTAACACCCCTGTCGGCCATCCAGACTTAACCCCTGCTCCAACAGATCTAGCCCATTCTATCAGGTGCTCCATCTCGTCCTCGTTAACACCTGGAACAAGCACCGGGGTTAGGACCACGTCTACACCAGTATTCTTTATAGCCCATTCCGCAACTTCTAGTATCCTAGACGGGTTGTACCACTGTACCCCTACTAGGAGCCTTGCCTTATCCCTATTAACCGCGTCGATGCTAAGGTTTATTCTATTCAGGCCAGCCTCATCTAGCTTCTCAACTAGCCTCTTAGACAGGAATCCTCCATGAGTCTCTATTGCAACCCTATCTACCCACCTACTTGACCTGAGCCTTTCTATGAGATCCAATATTCCCGGGTGTGCTATCGGCTCTCCAACCCCGTCTATCAGGGCTTCGACCTTGACTCCTTTAGCTTCTGCAACTAAGTCTACCCATGATGCTAGCCAACCCGTGTCAACCATGAACTCTGCCTGCCTAGTCCTGCTACTTGGCCCCGCATCTACACTGCAGAATATACACGAGTGTGGGCACCATGTGTATGGCCTTACCTGGAGCACGTTTGTCCCACGATCTATGACGCCGAACGCTATATGACCCATTAGCGGTATCGGCTTGACTATCCTAACCACTGGCCTGCCCATGACTACACTGGCTCTTGCCAGAATATTTTCCCCGAGATATAGCATGAAATCCAAGCCCTCCCAGCTCTAGCTGTACACTGGGATAAGAGTATTATAGATTAACTTGTACAGCTAGCCCCGGTGCTAGCGTATGATGGGGTTTAATCCTAGGGATCTTAGGAGAGCTATGAAGAGGATGGGTATAAAGCTCGAGGAGGTAAACGCTGTTAGAGTATTAATAGAACTAGATGACGGGTCCCGGCTTGTAGTCTCCAATCCTCAGGTTTCGATTATGAGGATGAAGGGACAGCCCCCTATGATCTACGTGGTGGGAGATATCGTGAAGGAGGAGCCCGTTGAGGAGGGGCCTGAGATCAGCGATGAGGATGTTGCTCTCGTCGCTGAGCAGGCCGGAGTGTCTGTTGAGGAGGCTAGAAAGGCTCTAGAGGAGGCTGGAGGCGATATCGCTGAGGCTATACTCAGGCTACAGGAGGATAGGGGGATGGGTGGACAGACCTAGACCTGAGCCTCCTAATCATCTCATCAACGCTCCTAGCAAAACTCAAGATCAGTGGAACCCCGTCTAGCCTAGCTAGCTCTATAGCCAGCGGATCTATATGCCTCCTAGGGCCGTGTATAACCACCACGCTAGGCTTAACAGGGGATACTCTCACAGCCACCATAGGGCTCCTCCCAGCCCTCACGCCAGTGAATATGATCGCCCTCTCTGGGGTGGTGCCGAAAAGTGCGTAGAACTGTATACCGCTCAGCGACGCTATAGCCTTGAGACTATCCACAACAGTATACCCATATACAACTCTATCGGTGTGTAGCTCAGTGGTCAGAACCGTGCCCTGTACCAGGTCTGCTAGCTCACTAACCGTTACCCCCCTATCAAACTCGCTCATATCCAATACAGATTCTAAGGGCACATTCAAGGTTCTACTTAGCACACTAACCTTCTCATAACCCCTCCTAGAATCCAACTCTATAAGACTTAACACAAACCTCTTTATGAACTTGGATCCAGGATTCCTCCTACCCTTCTCATAATCGCTAATAACACTAGACGAGATACCCATAACCCTAGCTATCTCATGCTGACTCACACCAAAATACTCCCTCCACTTCCTCAACGCACTCCCCGGCTCATCACTAAACACAATATCCCCAGAGATCCTCCTAGCAATCGCCTCTATCACATAACTCTTCATATCATATTCAACCATAGACTTCCACCACAATTAATATAAGACGACAAGAGTCTAATAAACAACACTAGCCCCCAGACAACCCAATCTATACGGTTATATAACCCACATAAAGATCAACACCACAGTGGAGCAGAGGGCCCGTCGTCTAGCCTGGCTAGGATGCGGGGTACGCCCTCAACCCCTCAGACAGGGAGGGCGCCCGACTCGGGACCCCGTGGTCCGGGGTTCAAATCCCCGCGGGCCCACCACTGTATCTAGTACCTCCTTATATAATACCTTCCTCCACATGGAGGCTCATTATAGTTCTCTATAGGTTTAGATAATATAGTACACTCACTACTATCTTTAGCATAGAATATGCAGCTAGTACATGATACTCCATCAGTTTCCCTAGCTATCCCCTTATCCACACCTGTATTACACATATACTCTATAC
>WAKG01000097.1 GCA_015523445.1 Desulfurococcales archaeon
TCCTCCTCCCCTCCTCCCTAACCACCTCAACCACACCCCTCCCCTCAAGCTCCTCCAGGAGGGAGACCAGCCTATCATAGGCTAATCCGTTTGCCGTTGCAATCCTGGTAGCGGGGGCCTCCCCGCCCACCCTGGACAAGTAGTCTAGGACGCCCTCTATTATATCGAGCTTACTCCTCTTCCTCCTCACCGCTACCCCCCAAAGTGGCATAGAACACTGCCAAGGCCGCCGCCGAGGCTGCCCTGAGCAGCTCCCCAATGAAGAGTACCAGCACCACCATGCCCGGGCCCATGCCTAGGGCTCCGCCAAGCATTGAGGTGCCCCTAACCAGGTATGAGACCGCTATGACCGCTAGGAGTATCCTGGCAGGCCCCCGGGCGGCCTGGGCTGCTGCAAACCCCATCACACCAGCAAGATAGTCAAATAGTGCAACTAGGACCTTTAGCCCGCCTAGAGGTATAACCACGCCTAGGCCCCTCCTAGGTGCTAGGAGGTAGAGGCCTCCAACCGCTAGCACTGACGAGGCAACGTATATGCTGAATGATGCTCTGGGCGAGGAGACTAGTGATGCCAGCATCATGGCGAGGCTACTAGCCGAGAGTAGAGTGAACCCGGCGAATCCCGATTCTAGTGAACCCAGGCCAAGCCTAGTATAGACTATATAGAGCCTGTATGCTATCACAGCGAAGGCTAGCGCAGCGATGGCCTCAACCAGAGCCACTACCCCACCTATAGGCTGCAGGTGCTCCATTCACACCAACCCAGGGGGCCCTACATGCCGGAGGGCCTTGGAGCATACTATTTACCGTTGCATTCACTTAACGTGAGTCTGCCTTATAAGCAGTGGATCCCAGGTTCTATAATACACGGAGAGTATAAGGAGGGATGTGATATGAGGAGTAGTATAGCGGTGCTCGGTGTCTTCATCGCGGTCCTCCTCGTGGGGGCCGCTGCTTACGCCCTAAGCGGGTACGCCCATGGCCAGGAGCCTGTCGGTCAAGAGGCTGGTCCTGGCACTACAAGCAGCCCCTTCGGCAGCGGCTGGGTACCCATGATGGGTGGTATGGAGGGCATGATGGGCGGCCACGATGAGGCTGGCCCAGAAGCCGCTCCAGCAGGCCCCGAGGCCCCGGTTGAGGGCTGCGGCTGGGGGCCTGGAATGGGCATGGGTATGGATGGATTTGGAAGCTTTGACGACATGATCAGTATGATGGAAGAGATGGAGGAGGAGATGGAGGAGTACTTCACATCTGTAAGGGACAGACTGGTGGAGGTTAACGGTACCCTAGTAGAGGTAGTAGACAGGGGCAACAAGATAGTGGTTGACACTGGAGATGACCAGGTAGTGGTGAAGGTGATGAAGACATATATGGACGCCAGCAACGGCTACCTCTTCAGTGGTATCTGGCTAGTTGAGCAGCTGCAGGACGCTGTTGAGAATGGCGAGGCGGTGAGCGTCTCAATAGTTGGCGTCGGCGGGCCAAGGGGTATGGTGGCTCTGGGCATCAGCGTGGATGGTATGGGCAGCTATATGAACCCCATGCTATACGACCTAACTAGGTAGCTGGAGGCGCCCCAGGGTGAGGCCCCTACACCTAATCCCTATATTTTTCCTTGCGTCTATTGTAGCCGGGATTCTAGTCTATGTATCATACCCGCTCGAGGTAGAGGAGTCCTATGGTATTATCAATACGGCTTTTGCTGATGAGATGGGTGTTAGGAGCGTAGAGGGGGCCCCGGGATTTGTGGCTGGTGCTGCTAGTGTGAGCGTGGATTTTAGGAATGTTACTATTGAGGGCGTAGTCTCTGGTCACGGATTTGCGAAGTTTAGGGATGTTAGGGTGCCGTTTATGAAGGTTGACACCGGTGACAGGGAGTATATCGTGGTTATGAGTAAACGTGTTGCATCGCAGATAGCTGGGGGTAGGGCCGATATTATAGAGTTTCCTGGTATGATGGGTCACCGTGTTGTTGTTAATGGACTCCAAGTTGATGATACTAGGGTTATCGTGGCTAGGAGCGTGTATGTGGAGATGCACATGCCTGGGCCAATGCACAGGGGGCCTATGAACCCGTGGTGGCAGGATAGATGAAACAAAAACTTTTTTAGTACGGAGTGTTCCCACTAGATACTGGTGCAGAGAGGTGGACAGGACATGGAAGTCATCCCAACACTACTGCAGGTCGCCAGCCTACACGGGCCAGAGGCCTCCCTCGACCCGGCTAACGCAACGTTCCAAGGAGACTGGTGGTGTCCCTGCATGATGGGCTTCGGATTCATGGGAGGATTCATGGGTCTCCTATGGATGATCCTCATTATAGTGATCATAGCAGCCGTGATATACGCAGTGATAGGCCTGGCGAGAGGAGTACAGCAGCCCCCATACCAGTATCCTCCAGACGAGGTTAGGAGGCTGCGAGAGGAGATAGAGGAGCTTAGGAGAGAGCTGAGAAGCAGGGAGGAGAGAGGGCCTCCCTAAACCCAAACCTTTTTTATCTTAGATTATAATATTAATTTATTTTATAATATTCTTTCCCCGTCGGGCCTGAAAACCTTCAGGTCCCTCAACCTAATATAGATTCTAACACGGGACCCCTGGGATCCTGGAGGCGTTTCCGTCGTCTTAGCTACAAGCAGCGTATCTCCTAGGCGTAGATGGACTATTTTATCTGAGCCTAGGTTCTCTATGAAATCTACCTCAGCCTCCAGCTCTACCTGGTCCTCCTTGGAGGGGACAAACAGTATCTTCTCCGGCCGTACACCCACGATTACCCGGTCCCCCTGTAGCCGTGTGGGGATCCTGATCTCTCCAGAGCCTAGGCGTATAGCTGTCATGCCATTGCCCGGCTTTGCATCAGCCTCCACCAAGTTCATGCTGGGGCTGCCTAGGAACCCTGCCACAAATGTATTGGCAGGCTCCTCGTACACCTCCTCTGGGGAGCCCACCTGCATTATCTTGCCCTCACTCATAACCGCTATCCTATCAGCTATTACCATCGCCTCAGTCTGGTCGTGGGTCACGTATATCATCGTGACCCCCACCCTTCTCTGGAGCTTCTTGATCTCGCTCCTCATCTTAACCCTCAGGAGGGCGTCTAGGTTGCTGAGGGGCTCATCCATGAGCAGGACCTCGGGCTCCACGACTATCGCCCTGGCCACTGCCACCCTCTGCCTCTGCCCCCCGCTCAGCTGGTGGGGGTACCTGTCTAGGAGCTCCTCTATCTGGAGCAGCTCTGCGGCCCACTTGACCCTTTTCTTCACCTCCTGCTCAGGAACCTTCTTGATCTTGAGGGGGAACGCTATGTTTTCGTAGACCTTCATGTGGGGCCATACGGCGTAGCTCTGGAACACCATTGAAATATTCCTTTCCCTAGGCGGGAGGAGGGTGACGTCTTTATCCCCGAAGTATACCTTGCCCTCATCTGGCTTCTCTAGGCCAGCTATTATCCTTAGCGTCGTGGTCTTCCCACACCCGCTGGGGCCTAGGAGCACCATTACCTCCCCGTCTCTAACCTCTAAGTCTATCCCCTTGAGCGCTGTGGTCCTGCCGAACCTCTTCACCACGCCCTCAAGCCTCACCTCTACCATGCCTGGTCACCTCACGGTTATGCCCCACATGGTTACTAGATACCTCCGGGCTAGGAATACGAATAGCAGGGCCGGGGCCACTATGATCAAGTTAGCTGCAAACTTGAAATAATCTGGGGATGCTAGGGCGGAGGTTAGGATGAATGCAGGGAGGGTCCTATTGGTTAGGGTGAGTACTGCCGCTATGAATACCTCGTTCCATGACAGGAGGAATGTGAACATGCCCGAGGCGGCTAGGCCTGGCAGGGCTAGGGGTAGGGTTATCCTGGTGAAGACCCCCACCGGGCCCAGGCCGAAGACCATACCTGCCTCCTCCAGGTCTCTGGGGACTCCCGTGAATACGCTGGAGGTTATCAGGACTACGAAGGGAAGTGCCATGGCGGTATGGGCCAGAGCTACACCTAGCAGGCTATCGCTGAGCCCTATCCTTGCGTAGAGCGCTACGAGAGGGACCCCTATTATCATCACGGGGAACATCCTGACCCCTATGAGGGCCAGCTTGAGGACGTCCCTCCCGGGGAATATGTAGCGGGCGAAGGCGTAGCCAGCGGGTAGCCCGAGCAGGAAGCTTAGGGCCACCGTTATCAAGGCCACTATCACACTATTCTTGACAGCATCCACCGCGCCAGCCTCGAATAGTAGGAACTTTACCTGGTAGAGGCCGTACTCGAGGGGGACCGGGGTTCTCGCGTAGAGCGCCTGGGGATCGGCGAAGGCGTAGAGTATAGAGATCGCCAGAGGGACCCCTATCCAGACCATTATAAGAACTACCACGAACGCCCTTACAACCCCCCATAGCCTCGCCCTGGTCTCGGGATCCATCACCTCTCCACCTCCAAGTGGCTGGCCCTCAGGGTCCTAACGTATACTGCGCCGAGGCTCAGGCTTATCCCAGCTATTATGAGGGCGTAGAGCGCCGCCACGCCATAGTGCTTTAGCTCTGTTAGCTCATAGTAGGCCTCTCCTGCCAGGACTGGTATGTTCCTCCCCGCCAGTATCCAGACTACCCCGAATATCTGGAAGGCGAAGAGTGTCCTGATTAGAAGTGCAGATTGGAGGCTGGGCTTGATCATTGGCAGTATTATCTTAAACAGCTTCTCCCTCCACCCTGCCCCGAAGACCTCTGCCGCCTCGATCATGTCCCTGCTGACTAGCTGTAGCCCTGCGAATAGTATGACGAACACTATCGCCATGCTCCTCCATATCTCGGCTAAGGCTATTGCTATAAGCATTCTACTCGTGAACCCGCTCCCGAAGACTTGGATTGGATCACTGATCACACCCAGGCTTATAAGTAGGTTGTTCATGAACCCGTTGCTGGTAAGGATCGAGTACCATATCAGCCCGGCCGCGACATCGCTTATCGTAAGTGGGACTATCACGAGGTAGAGTAATGCATCCCTACCCCTGAACTTGTTGTATAGGAGGACAGCCACCAGCAGGGCCAAGAAAGTCTCTACCGGTATGACTATCGCGGTTATTATGAGAGTGTATTTCAGGGCGTCGTAGAACTTGGAGAAGGGGCTGTTGAGCAGGTAGTCTATATTGGCCCAGGTAGGCGAGCCGCCCTCGAAGAACGCTAGGTACACCGCCTCGACTAGAGGGTAGGCTACGAAGAAGCCCATATATGCGAATGCGGGGGCTATAAGCAGGTAAGCCCTATTAATCTTGAGCCTCAAAACGTGTAAA
>WAKG01000098.1 GCA_015523445.1 Desulfurococcales archaeon
ATCTTATACACAACGATTATAACGTTGATTCAGTAGGGTCCTGTAGTCATGTGTCTAAGTCTATACCTGTTTTTTGGAATATTGCTGATGATCTACTCTATTAAGTGATTCCCTCAGCCACTATGAATATAGACCATTCTAATGGACCTTTACCACCAATTATTCTTATAATTCTTCTAGATATTTTTATGTTTATACCAGTTTTTACATGTTCTCCTATATATCTACAGTAATCTTCTTTATCTAGGAGTTGATACTCAAGTATTTTAAATCCTGCTTCTTCCATCGCGACCTTTAGCTCTTGAAGGCTATATTCTCTGAAGTGCCCTTTTGTGGTTTCCAGACTGAATTTGTACAGTGGGAATGGTTCCACTCCTTTGAGGAGTGCGATTCTATTGAAGCTATTGAGTAAATTTGGCGTGCTCATGTATAATCTACCTTGATCTTTAAGTACCTCGTATAGCTTTTTGAATGTAGAGTATGGATGTGCTGGTATATGTTCTATTACCTCGAACATCAGTATTATATCATATTTCTCCTCAGATCCTATATTCTCCTTTGATAGGTCCCTGTAAATTACCCTATTAATACCCAGCTCCCTGTATATCTTTTCTAGATGCCTCATCTCAGGCCTAGGATACTCTACCACGTCTACATTGTACCCCTCTCGAGCTAGATATATTGAGACTGCTCCTGGATATGGTCCTATCTCCAATATGTTTCCTACGTCTTTACCTATTTGTAGGATCTTGTGTAACTGGTATACCAACCTGCATCTGTGCCGCTTATAGTAGCCCATTACCTCGCTCTTTAGGGGTTCATTTAGTCTGCTTGCTATGTCTTCTGCTATTCTATCTAGCTTAGTCTTTATCTCCTCTACATTAATCATGATCTAATCCCTCCATTACCTTGGTGAAGTCTATTATGTTTATTGTAGAGGAGTTTATTGGTGATTTTGTATGGTTTTCTGCAATTATCCCGTACCAGTCGTGTACAGCGTCGTCTGGGCCTCTGTCGTTTTCCTCCAGGTAGGGTTCTGGCCATCCTATGGTGCCTGCTGGCCTCCAGTTCAGGTCGTCTAGGTACACTATCAGGTCTGGAGGATCGCCGTTGACCTCTGGGTATAGCTCCTGGGGCATATAGACCATATTATTCCAGTGCTCCCCGTTGGGGCCCCCTATCCTCTCTATGTCCCTCTTCAGCTGTTCTATGAGGCCTGGGGCGTCCTCGGGGTCTACTATGCCCTGGGGCTCCCTACCCTTTATGTTTAGGAATATGCGTGAGTAGTAGCCTCCCCATGCCCACGCCTTCGTCCTACTCCAATCTATCATATTAGGCTTTAGATCCTGGCCTGGCCTCTCTGGCCTCCTTTTAAGTGTTAGGTACCCGTTCTCCTCTAGCCACTGGTTTATGGCGAATGCCCCCTTCATGGCCTTCGCGCCGTGGTCTGATACTAGTATTATCCTGGTGCCCCTAGGTACCACTTCTAGGAGCTTTCCTATCTCCATGTCCACTAGCTTGTAGTACTCTGGTATTACGTCCTCGTACTCGTTGCCTGGCTCGTACTTGTGATGCTCCCTGTCATAGTACTTCCAGAATGCGTGGTGCACCCTATCGGTTCCTATATGCATGTAGAATAGTAGGTCCCACTTCTTCTCCCGGGCCAGGTACCTTACCACCTTGAACTGCGTTTCTGCTAGGCTCCAGAGCTCCTTCTTAACCCTATCCTTGTCCTCGCTCCTGTAGACCACGTCAAATATGTAGGGGCCGCCCGCAACCTTCTCTATCTCCCTCTTCAGCGTGGGGGGCCACGTGTATGGGTTCTCAGGGCCAGGAGTTATGAAGCATGAGACCAGTAGCCCCTTGACCGGCTTGGGCGGGTATGATGGTGGCACGCCGGCGATTATCACCCTCTTACCCCTTCCACCCAGCTTATCCCAGAATGTCTTGTGCTTGACCAGTCTACTGTTAGCTATATACATATCGTCGTAGGTCCTGGCTCTCCTGTGCCTGAACCCGTATATGCCCAGCTCCCCGGGTGTCCTGCCGGTTGAGAGAACCATCCACGCTGGTATAGTTATGGGGGGGTGGCTTGTCTTCAGGATCCCACGAGACTCTAGCAGGGATTCTACGTTTGGTAGCTCCCCCTGCAGGTCCTTGTAGAGTAGCCTGGGGGGTACGCTGTCCAGGCCTAGGATGAGCGTCTTCTCCTCGCCCAAACCTTAATGCACCGCTGCTAGGAGGCTTTAGGGTGGGGTTTAATTCTAGTCGCTACACGTATAGGTCCCCCTCCCTCCTCTCCTGTCCCTTGCAGGGCACCACTATGGCTACCCATTCTCCCCATGAGGCCTTTAGTAGGAACACGGCCACGCTAACCTCCCCATGGCCATGAACTATGGCCCTGGAGTATCTAACCTCCACCCCAGCCTTCTCCTCTTTGAGAAGGGATAGTATCAGGGATACGCTACCAGTATCAATCCTAGCCTCTCCGACTAGCGTGTGGTCTTCGCCCAGGGACCTGATCGACGCCTCCTCGGAGCCGTGGTATATGGCCCTGCCCCAGGGATGAGGCACTAGGTATATACATTCCCCTACGCTGAGAGCCGGAGCCTTAACTCCCTCCGCCTCCACTAGTGCTAGGCCCAGGGGATAGTGGTGACAGACTAGGTGGCCGCTATCAGGATCAACTGCTCCGTGAAGGTATGCGATAGCCTCTAACATCGAGTCTGGTATTGGCCTCGGCTTCTCCATTATCCTAACCGCCATCCCATGCCACCTCCAGGGGACACTAGCGCGATTATATGGAGCGAATTTATTCCTCTACCCAGACGATAGCATCGCTGGAGCTAGGAGTGGTGGATATGACTAGGATCTCCAGAGTTATAGCGGAGTGGGTCCACGACCTCTCCTACGATGGGATCCCGGGAGAGGTTATAGAGGAGGCCAAGAAGAGATTCGTTGACAGCGTGGGGGTCGCCTTGGGAGCATTCAACGAGGAGCCAGTCAGGATTGCTAGGGCTATAGCTGAGGGTACTGGTGGTGCTAGGATCCCTGCAACCTTATGGGGCACGGGGCTCAGGGTTGCCGCTGATCACGCTGGCTTTGCTAATGGG
>WAKG01000099.1 GCA_015523445.1 Desulfurococcales archaeon
ACTAGGATCTAACGGTGACCACTCGAAATGAGCTTAGATGCCTGGGCTAGGAGGTGGAACACCCCGCCCAAGAGGGATACGGTGGGCAAGAAGATTAGGGACTTCGTCAGCCCCCCAGCTCCCCTGAAGCAGCAGATAATAAGCGCTACATACAAGATAAGCAGCCAGATACAGAAGCTAGACTACAGCCTGGGCAGGCTTCAGATCTACGATAAGCAGCTATTTGAGAAGGTTGTCAATGCCCTAGTTGAGGGCGACAAGACTAGGGCAACCATGTATGCAAACGAGGTAGCAGAGATAAGGAAGATGGCCAAGATAATACTAACAGTGAAGTATGCCCTAGAGAAGGTAAGGATAAAGCTAGAGACCGCCCTAGTAATGGGAGACACACACGCAAGCCTAGCCCCAGCCATAGTAGCACTCAAGCAGGTAGCCCATTACATGAAGGGAATGATGCCCGACGTCTACACAGAGCTAATAGAGATAGACCAGGCACTACAAGAGAGCATGATGCAGGTAACCACTAGCGTACCCGTAGCGCTGGACACGAACGTAGTGACAGAGGAGGCCCAGAAGATACTAAGGGATGCAAGCATAGTGGCAGAGCAGAGGCTACGCCAGCAGTTCCCAGACCTGCCGACCTTCGAGCACGCACCTACAAGTACACAGGCCTCTGGGGCTACAATAGAGGAGGGCAAGTAATCCGGGGCCCTCCCACCCATTATTATCCTACCTCAGAGTTTCTAGCATCCCCATCGATCCATAGAGTACCATAGTACAATAATATTGGAGGCCTTGATCAGCGCATTGGATTGTAGCTAACCTATGCTATCCAGCTCTGTACCAATTTCTAGGATCACCTGCACTGTGTCGTTGCTAAGGCCTTTGAAACCCTCCCCATCATTGAGGACTGTATAAATCTCCTCTTGCATATTATCTAACAGCTGCTTGAGGATTGCTATGGTATCATTGCTAGGTATAGTATTGCAGCTGAACGGTTTATTACCAACCATGGCATTGTAGTAGTCCTGAGATATGTATTGGAAGTAGACTGCTATCCTCTTTAGTCCTAGTAATAGACCTGTAGGCATCTCTAGCCCTGAGGCCCTATAAGCCGTATCCAGCTGTTCCCATAGACTCTTGAAGTAGACTCCGTATATGTGAAGCATGAAGTAATAGTATATTGCAGTGCCAGGCTCTTCTTCCCTGAGCATAGACGGGCTACAGTTATACTGTTCGAGGATCTTTCTAGCATTCTCTAGGATGACTAGGGCATACCTCAAATGTGTAATTGTCTCTCCTGCATTAGCAATGGCGGCGTAGGTTATGCTGTTCAGGCGCCTGCTATCCTATATAGTATTGCTGCTATCGAGGATGGTATTAGTAGCATAAGTAGGGTTATAGCTGGCACCTGCTTATCTAACAAGCCCGCTACACCCGCCAGCTTCTCCGGATATGCTCAATCCCATAAAGACAATATATTATTAAAAATATATTATTAAAATTATTAAGGCGTGTAGCCCGGGGAGCGTGCTCAAAATATGTGGTTACCCTAACAGCATTCTAACCCCAACAATGGCCAACACTATTCCTATAACTATTCTGAGGCGTCTAGCATTCATGCTCAGCGCTATTCTAGGCCCCAACATGGCCCCTATGATCGCTCCCAGCGCGAAGGGTATTGCTACACTGTATACTATTTCCCCGCTCATCTGATGTCTAACAGCAGCGGCCACGGCCGCCATTGACATGGAATACATGGATGTGGCCACAGCCTCGTGTATACTCATACCTAGGCCGCTAACCATGAGGGGGACAAGGAGAGCCCCGCCACCGGTGCCTGTGAGGCCAGCTATTAGCCCGACTATAATGCCTGCCAGCGCTACGAGCACTGGGCTTCTCCGCCGTCTCTCGGGCATCTTAGGGTGCTGGCGGAGGGCCCTATAGATTAGCCTGGCTGAATACCATAATATGAAGGCTGCGACTATATACTCTAGGATCGTAGGGTCAACCAGGGATACTAGATAGGCCCCGAGGTAGCTGCCTGGTATGGTGGTGGCCATGAGTATGGTTCCCGTCTTTAGGTCCACCCTGCCCCTGGATAGGTATGTTGCCGTGCTTATCGCCGCTATTACAACTATAACCGCTTTGCTGGTGCCTACAGCCTGGTTTATGGGCATGCCTAGTGCTAGGTAAAATATTGGGACCATAAAGACTCCACCGCCTATTCCTGCCATACTGGCTATTGTAGCCACCAGGGCTCCCAGTGCTATGTACACCAGCGTCTCCGTCTTGGCTCCACCCTCTTTTAGGCCGCGATGTGTATGCGGTTTATATGTGTGGATCGTATATGTAGGTAATCTGTAGAAATATTTTTATAGAAGTGGATAGTACATGTTTTTACGGTGAGCTGAGCAATGCCCGGACAGATACCGCTCATAGGCGAGAAGTTCCCGGAGATAGAGGTAGTCACAGACCATGGCAGGATAAAGCTGCCAGACTACTACGTAGAGAAGGGTAAGTGGTTCGTGTTATTCAGCCACCCCGCAGACTTCACCCCAGTATGTACAACCGAGTTCGTAAGCTTCGCCCTACGCTACGAGGACTTCAAGAAGCTCAACACCGAACTCATAGGCCTCAGCGTGGACAGTGCATACAGCCACATCAAGTGGAAGGAGTGGATAAAGGATAACGTGGGTGTAGAGATTCCATTCCCGATCATAGCCGACCCTCAGGGCTACGTGGCCAAGCAGCTAGGCCTACTGCACGCCGAGTCAAGCACCCACACTGTTAGGGCAGTATTCGTGGTGGACAATAAAGGCGTGATCAGGACGATACTATACTACCCACTAGAGCTAGGCAGGCTTATAGACGAGATACTAAGGATAGTAAAGGCCCTACAGGTAAGCGACAGGTACGGCAGGGCCATACCAGCCAACTGGCCAAACAACGAGATAATAGGAGACCAGGTAATAATACCACCACCGATAAAGTACGACGAGGCGATGGAGAGGATGAAGAAGTATACCTGCCTAGACTGGTGGTTCTGCTACGAGAAGGCTGCTACCGAGGATGACGTCAAGCAGGCTAAGGAGTACCTCGAAAGGGCCGCTAGGACCCCTGAGAAGCAGCTAGCCCAGGCCAAGCAGGCCTAGCCACCTCCACCCCTCATCTTTTCCAGCCTCTCAAGGAGAAGCCTCCTAACTAGCCTAGGATCAACAGCCCGGCCACCAGCCCTCTTCATAACAGCCCCCACTAGATAGTTCAACGCCTTAGTCCTACCCCGCAGGTAGTCCTCCACAGCCCCCGGCTCAGAGGTTAGGACCTCATCTACTATACGCCCGGGATCTGTAACGGCCTCTGGAAGGACCTCCCTAAGAGGCACCCCGGGATCCATAGCCAGCCTAGGCAGCACCAGGCCCTTCACGGTATCATAGGGGTACACACCTCTCTCAACGTAGCCTATCAGGTCTAGGATCTTATCTAGGCTAGGCCAGTTACCGGGATCACCGGGGTCCCTGCCAGCCTCCCTGAGCTCCCCCTTATAGTCGATCCCCAGCATCCTAGCAGCAAGCCACGGGTCAGCCCCCCTCTCTACTGCTGCTAGGTAGAGCTGGGCCGCTGGTTTGCTGGAGACTAGGCTCCATGCCACCTCTATCTTAACCCCCAGCCCGGTAATCCTCTCGAGCACCCTCCTAGGGGTCTTGGAGGCTAGGGCACGTGCCTCCTCCGCCAGCCTCCTCCCGGGTATGACTGGCGGGAGGTCGGGGTCGGGGAAGTAAAGGTACTCCTCCTCCGTCTCCTTATGGCGGAGAGGCTTAGTAACTCCACGGATGCTATCCCAGTGCCTAGTCTCCCTCTCCACTCTCCCGCCAGCCTCTAGGAGCCTCCTCTGCCTAACCTCCTCGTATGCTAGTGCCTTCTCCACGTCCTGCAGGCTACCTATGTTCTTCACCTCAACCCTATCGCCACCCTCCAGGCTTATGTTAGCGTCTACCCTAAAGGCTCCCTCTAGGCGGGGGTTCACCGCCCCTATGTACTCGAGGGTTAGTAGTATACTCTCCACTAGGAGCCTGGCATCTCTGGGTGAGGGTATGTCTGGCTCTGTCACGATCTCTAGGAGCGGTACTCCACTCCTATTATAGTCCACTAGGGCGTGGCTGCTAGCCAGTATCCCGCCCTCACCATAGACAGTCCTCCCAGGGTCCTCCTCCAAGTTGATCCTCCTCAGCCTAACCTTCCTCCACTCCCAGGAGCCGGGCTCCAGATACTCCACCTCCCCGCCGCTACACACTGGGGCTCCTCCCACCTTCTCGTACTGGGTTATCTGGTAATTCTTCGGCAGGTCTGGGTAGAAGTAGTGCTTCCTCGTGAAGACTATCGCAGTAGGGATGGCACACCTGAAGGCGGATGCGGAGGCTAGGCTGAGGAGTATAGCCCTCCTGCTGGGGACCGGTATGGCACCGGGGAGCCCGAGGCATACTGGGCACACGTTGGTGTTCGGCTCCATACCCCTATAGTTGCTCTTGCACCCGCAGAACAGCTTAGACCCAGCCTCTGTTAGTTGCACGTGGATCTCAAGCCCGATCCTAGCCTTCACCAGCGATCACCCCTGCCATACCCGTATACTCCTCAACCAGGAGGCCGAGGCGGAAGAGTAGCTCCTCCCCAGCCCTCCCAGCAATCCACTGTATACCAACGGGGAGGCCGTCCTCGAGGCCTGAGGGCTGGACAAGGGCAGGGACCCCTGCTAGGTTTGCTATAACGGTATAGGCATCCATGAGGAATAGCTTGATGGGGTCGCCCAGCCTCTCCCCAAGCCTAGGGGGGAGTACTGGCGAGGCCGGGGTGGCGAGTATACACCTACCCGTTAGCCCGTGTATCTCATCCCTAACAAGCCTCCTAGCCTTGGAGGCGGCTAGGTAGTACTCATCCCTATACCCCTCGCTTAGGGCGTAGACTCCCATTATGATCCTCCTCTTCACCTCAAGTCCAAACCCGGCTCCCCTGGCCTCGGAGACGTACTCCTCCCAGACTCCGCTCCCCCCCTTGGATGGGTATAGGAGCCCGTCATACCTAGCTAGGTTGCTGGCCGCCTCGGCGAATGCAATAGTATAGTACACGGGGAGGGCGTGGGTTGCGTACTCTAGCTTGGCCTCTTCAACGATGGCTCCCTGGGATTCTAGCCACTCTACCACCTTCATAAAGCTCCTCACAACGGGTCTCTCAGCCCCCTCCATGAGGCTAGGCACTATACATATTCTGAGCGTCCCGGGATCTGCCGGATCCAGACTCCATGGGTCTACAGGTGGCGTCGTGTCTAGACTGGTTGCATCCAGCGGGTCTCCCCCACTTATAATGGAGTATATGAGGGCTAAGTCCCTGACACTTCTAGCCATAGGGCTTACTTGCTCCAGGCTGTTTGCATAGGGGATCAGGCCATACCTGCTTACATGCCCATAGGTGGGCTTCAAGCCCACAGTGGCAGTATAGGCTGCGGGGAGCCTCACACTCCCCCCAGTATCGCTGCCTAGTGCTAGGTCAGCCCCTCCATAGGCTAGGGC
>WAKG01000100.1 GCA_015523445.1 Desulfurococcales archaeon
ATGTGGATCCTTCTGTTTTATCGTTGGATATGCCTGCGGAGGAGGTTTTGGGCGGGTTGTGGGGGCGGGTTGTGTGGGATCTGTTGTCTAGTATTAGGGGGGAGGCTAGGGTTAGGTGTGTTGAGGGGTTGTGTGTGCCTGTGGAGCCTCCTCCCCTGCTTGTGTTTAGTGAGGTGTATTCTGGTGAGGCTAGGGTTAGGGCTGGGCTGGGTGCGGATCTAGTTGTTGTTGGGGCCCGTGACCGGGGGCTTGTTGAGGAGGCTCTGGAGTCTGGGGTTCCTGTTGGTGTTGACTCGGGGCTGGATCTGGGGTTCATGGAGTGGGCATTGGATGTGGGGGCTGTGCTGGGGATGAGCCTTACCCGGGAGATGCTGGGTAGGGTTCCTAGGAGGTTGAGGGAGGAGAAGGCGTTCGTGATCATACCCCGGAGCCTGGGTAGTGCGGAGGATAGGGTTAGGGAGCTAGAGGCGGCGTACAGGGATGCCATAGAGATGGGGTATGAGCTCCCGATCCTGGACCCCGTGCTAGAGCCCCTAGTCATGCCCGGGGCCCTAGCAGGATTCATCGCCGCCCGGGGGCTCAGGGGGCTGGGCGCGCCCATAATGCTCGGGATCAACAACGCCTACGAGCTCCTAGACGCCGATACGACGGGGTCTATACCTGTCCTCGCCTCCCTAGCAGCGGAGGCGGGGGCCAGCATAATCCTGGTTAGCGAGGAGAGCAGGAAGGCGCTAGGGGCCACCCTTGAGGCTAGGATAGCTGCTGACATGGCCAGCATAGCGCTCAAGTGGAAGATGCAGCCAAAGGACCTGGGGCTAAGCCTATTGGTCTTCAAGGAAAAGAGGCCGGGAAACTGGTAGGGTGCACTAGGGGTTGAGGGTACTCATAGAGCCTAGGGAGGCCTGCATACTATGTATGGTCTGCGTAGCTATATGCCCTGAGGTATTCAGCATTAGAGGCGACAAGATCCTGGTCTCAGGCACCCCCTGGAGAGGAGAAGCACCTAGGGATATGGAACCCTGCATCGAAGCTGCATCTAGCAACTGCCCAGTGGATATAATAGTGCTAGAGCAAGACAACGATGAAGAGGCCCCCAGCGGGGGATAGGGGGGTTGATGCTGGCAAGCTGGAGGGTACTAGCAAGGACAGTCAAGAAGGCCGACGTGGTAGTGGAGGTAGTAGATATCAGGGATCCAATAAGCACTAGGAGCAAGAGGCTAGAGCAGATGGCAGAAGCCCTAGATAAGGAGATACTCATAGTCCTCAACAAGTCAGACCTAGTACCCAGGAGGGTAGCAGAGAAGTGGAAGCGAATAATAGAGGGCCAGGGATATGAGGTCCTATATGTAAGCTCTAGGATGAGGCTAGGCACCAGGATACTCCGGGGCGCGATCAAGGGGATAGCGGGGCAGAAGCCCTTCGTGGCAGTAGTCGTGGGGTACCCTAAGACCGGGAAGTCAAGCGTGATAAACGCTATAAGGGGCAGGAAAGGGGCGCAAACAAGCCCTATACCCGGCAATCCGGGATACACTAAGGGCCTCCAATTACTCAAGATAGAGCCAGGATTCTACATGATAGACACGCCAGGAGTCATACCAGCAGAGGGAGGATGGCCAGAGGCAGTAATTAGGGGCAGAAGCCCTGAGGAGCTAGCCGATCCAGTACCTCCTGCAGTAGCGCTACTAGAGAAGGCCCTACGCTACAACCCCAACGCCGTGCTTAACGCATACGGAATAACATCAAGGGACCCATACAAGATCCTTGAGGAATACGCTAGGAGAAGGGGATGGTTCTACAAGCTAACAAGAGAGCCACTGATAGAGGAGGCGGCCAGGGCAGTGATAAGAGACTACCACAAGGCCAAACTCCTATTCTACGTGCCACCAGAGGAATACATAAAACCAAGCCACAAGGACGTAAGAGTCTAAAAGCCGAATCTGGGCGAGGTAATACTAAAACCAATATAACCTGTACACGAGCTATACTAGTAGAGAATGGTGGGCATCATAGACAAGAAGCAACAACTGCTAGGGTATACCCATGAGATACAGAAGATGCTAGCCGAGTACCGGCTAAGGAGAGTAGTAGACTATATACAATACAATAATCCTAGATACGTATTCTCGCAGATGTCTAGGGACCTAGACATACCACTATCGACAATACTAAGGTACATGGAGAAGCTAAGGAGCCCCAATATAAGATTCAGGGCAGACTTCAACATAGGAGACCTAGACCTGAAACTAGTAGTATTAAAGTTCAAGGGTAAGAGCCTCAGTAAGCACGAGATAGAGAAGCTACCCTATAGGCACTGGATAGCGGCCGCAATAAACGATACAACAAACTCATCCCTAATAATGTACAGAATACCGCTCATAATGGATGAGGCTGATATAATAGAGGATACAATACTTAAACTTAGAGTATCACAGAATCTAGAATATCGTCAGATACTCTCAATGTCAATGCTAGCTAAACCATCATTCACCTACTACATGAACTATGCACCACTAGATCCCATAAATGCTATAGAGGTAAACGATAATCATCCCATAGTATCTAGGTACATAGACTACAACGAGCTAGTGAAAACAAGGCAGAGAACCAGCCTAAGTATAGTCAAGGATAAGATAGACCTGTTTGGTCTGGCGGTTGCAGAGTTCAATGTACTAGACCTCGAGGAAAAACTGGAAGCATATTTTAAGATGATCAGGAAGACAAGAAGACTAATGAAGAATATAAAAACTCATATAGAACATATATCATCGATAATAAGAGGAAACAGGATGATATCTCTGAACAGAGGCAACCTGAAAATGATAATAGTAGGGAGGGCTAGGACTGGGTGTCTCGAGAACCTTGGACAGAGAATGCTAACCTACCTCTACACCTATTCGATAGCGGTAAATCCTGAAACAGGAGGCTATGTGATAAGCTTTGACGTACCTCCTGGAAGGGGAAGCGGGGTGACAAGGGCATACGTGGGTACTATCGTAAACTACGTGAACAGCCTATGCAGTAATAGCGTTATAGACACTATAATCTATAATAGCAGAAGTGTGGTAGAGTACTTCACCATACCGTTCCAAAATTACGACTACATAGCAAAGACTTGGATTATAGACAACAGTATATTGGAAAGGTATTTGAATAAGTGGAGAAAAAACGGGCTAATATTCTACTTGCTATAGTATGGATATTAGAATGGATCTGGGCTCTCCGGCGGCTTGGGTATACCGGGGAAGAATCCTGGGTCGGCTATCCCTATGATGCCTAGTGCTATCAGAGCTACCTTAAACGAGATCCTTAGAGCATGCATAGCCTTGGAGATCCTGACTATGGTCCTCGCCTTCATGCCGTTCACCTCTTGGTGTCGGGTAGTATTGTGGAAATTCGACGGTTTTTTGTTCTTTTATAATGAATGGTTATTCTACATCGATCTTACTTATAATATAATCTATATATAGATATGTATAAGTATATGTTTAAGCTGGTCATAGTATTTAAATGGAGAGATTGTGTCAAGACGACTAGAATCTTCTCATAAGAAAATGTATCTTAGCTAAGTCCTCGACTGCCTCCACGGCGTCAAGCGCGTGGTAAACAGTCTTACTACTATACGCAACAACTCCATGCCTCCTCATGATGGCCACATTACATCCATTCTGGCTTAGCATCTTGGCTACAGATTCGGCAAGGCTCCATGTTCCCGGTGTTAAGGGTGGGGCCAGGGATATACAAGTGATGTTATAGCTTGCCTCGGTGGTTAGGGAGACATCCAGGCCTCCAAGCTCCCCAGCGGCTATCGTGTGGGGTGGGTGTGCATGGACTATTGCTGAAGCATCCTGTATAACCCTGTATATGGCTACGTGCATCCTCCACTCGCTACTAGGACTTCCCTCCACTACATCCCCGTCTAGGGTTATCAAGGCTATGTCTCTAGGGGAGACCAGGTGTCTGGGTACCCCTGTCGGAGTTATATAGACCAGGCCACGGCTCCTATCTACTATACTAGCATTGCCTCCCCTGACCTGGACAAGGCCCCGGGTGTAGAGGAGCCGCATCACTGTTGCAAGGTCCTCGCGTGGGTCTCCCTCCAACATGAATCCTACCTCCTATTAGACTCGCCAATTATATACACGTAAACGGTCTTCTGCCAGCCAGCCCTCTCACCCACTATCCTTACAGGCTTCCAGCCTGGTATCTGGAAGTCTAGGGTTACAACCCTGGTTCCCAGCCTTAGCTCCTTCTCTAGCTTCGGCTTCATAGCCTCATTGACACTTGTTAGAAGGTACATGTAGACGGCGGTAGCCCGGCTTATGTCCACCTTGAACATGTCCCCGTGTATAAACTCTATCTTATCTGCTACCCCTGCATTAAGGGCCCTCTCTCTAGCATCCTCTATGAGGTCCTTCCTAGCCTCCACGCAGACTGCCTTCTCTATGGGGAACCTGCGTGCAGCCTCGACAACGACCTTCCCATTACCACACCCCAAGTCATAGAATATGTCGCCCTCCCCAAGCTGGAGAGCCTGGAATACGAGCTCAAGGGTCTCATCCCTAGTAGGGACGAAGGGTACAGACACTCCTCCAAACGCCAATGCAATCCACCTCAGCTCCCTGTCGATTCCCTCAGGGTTAAACCCCTCCATACCCCGATACACCGTCAGGCATATCCATATTCATACTGGGATGGCTACATGGCGCCTCTTATTCTATACGGGCATCCCTTAGGCCAGTGGGTGGCGAAGGGTATGGATGCTATAAGAGAAGGAGATCTTGTCCACATGGCCGCGGTGAGCGGGTCCAAGAGAAGGAGCTATTATGTACAGGCCAGGAGGAAGCTGGTATACTATACGATAGCTGGAATAGTCAGAGGAGACAAGCTGGTAGGTGCAACGTGGGGCTCAGTAATCGAGACGAGGCTGGGTAGGATACACCTACTCAAGCCCACGCTAGCCGAGGTTATGGAGGGATTCTACCGTAGGGCAACACAGGTGATCTACCCTAAGGACCTAGGCTTCATCCAGCTACTAGCAGGGCTAAGAAGGGGTATGAGGGTGGTAGAGGCTGGAACTGGTAGCGGGTTCCTAACAACAATCCTAGCAATAGCAGTATGCCCAGGCGGGAAGGTCTACACTCTAGACCTAAAAAGGGAGAACCTAGAGGAGGCCAGGAGAAACCTGGAGCTAGCCGGAGTATCCGGCGGGTGCGTTGAGCTCATAGAGGGAGATGTTAGGAGTCACAGGCTACCCCAGGGCCTAGATGCTGGATTCTTGGATATGCCAGATCCCTGGGCCGCGCTAGACAACCTATACAG
>WAKG01000101.1 GCA_015523445.1 Desulfurococcales archaeon
CCTATAACCCGAGTCTACTAGACCCCAGGACCTGAGCCTCCTTAGTAGGGTCCTAGCGGAGGCCTCCCCCAACCCGAGGCTCCTCGCTAGGAGGGGCCTCCCCCGGGGGTGCTCTCCTATCAGCTCGAGGGCCCTGTATATATGGTACATGGTGTAGGCCGGGCTGCCTCCCCTGCTAGCCCTGGCTAGCTCCCTCAGCGTCTCTAAGGGCCCGCATCCTGGCGGGGTAGACATCCCAGGCACCCTCCTCTGGCTCGATCCCATGGTCGATCATGAAGACTGCCAGATCCTGGGATGTGATTTCCCTTCTAGACAGTATAGCCCTCTCAACACGGCTCCACTCCCCTCTAACCCTTATCCCGAAGTCCTCCCATAGCCACTCCGCCACCTCCCTTGCTGGAATGCCCGAGGACCTAAGCTGGCCGACTAGGACCTCCTTGACAGCCCTCTCCCTGGCAGACATGCTCATGCCATATCCCATACTACCATGAGACCTGGTAGGGCTTAAATCCTAGACTAGGGCTCAGCCTCCTAGCTGGGTGAATGCGGTAGTGTCGATCTACAACCTCAAGGGCAGGGATCTCCTGTGGCTCGCCAACTACACAGGGGAGGAGATAAGGTCGATAATCCAGGCCGGCCTGGAGATGAAGAGGAGGTACTATTCCGGAGAGAGGGTGATTGAGGTCCTAAGGGGCAGGAGTATAGCCATGATATTCGAGAAGCCGAGCACCAGGACCAGGGTTAGTTTCGACGTCGCGGCCACGCAGCTGGGGGCACACCCCATGTATCTGGGCTGGAACGAGCTCCAGCTTGGCAGGGGGGAGACTATAGCGGATACCGCCAGGGTGCTCTCTAGGTATGTGGATGCGATAGTGGCTAGGGTTAGGAAGCATCATACCCTCGAGGAGCTTGCAAAGCATGCGGACGTGCCAGTGATAAACGGGCTCAGCGACCTAGTCCACCCCGTGCAGGCATTGGGTGACTACATGACTATTCTAGAGAAGAAGGGTAGGCTGGAAGGTGTGAGGTTAGCATTCGTGGGTGATGGCGGAGATAATGTTCTGCATAGCCTACTCATAGCGGGGGCGAAGCTGGGAGTAGACGTTACAGTAGCCACGCCCAGCAGATACAAGCCTAACCCGAGAGTGCTAGAGGCAGCGCTGGAGGCCTCCAAGGAGACAGGTGCGGAGATCAGGATTGTGGAGGACCCGGAGGAGGCTGTTAGGGGTGCAGACGTGGTCTACACCGATGTGTGGGTGAGTATGGGTCAGGAGGCGGAGGCTGAGGAGAGGATGCGCATCTTCAAGCCGTACCAGGTAAACAGGAGGCTCATGGAGCTGGCTGGCAGGGCCATGTTCATGCATTGTCTCCCAGCAATGAGGGGGCAGGAGGTTACCGACGAGGTTATGGATGGCCCCTGGAGCGTGGTGTGGGACCAGGCTGAGAATAGGCTCCACGTACAGAAGGCGGTCCTAGCCCTCCTCATACCGTAGCCACTCCAGGCACGGGTATGGATAGCCCTAGGGGCCTCAGCTCCTCCGCTATCCCCCTAAACGCCTCATCTACTATATCCACCATAGAGGGTACATCACCCCTGGCAATCTCCCTGCCCCCCACGAGGACCACCGGGACCTCGGCATCATCATCCATGTCCCCCACGGGCAGCTCCAGGACCTCAACCTCGACCGGTATGGCGTAGGTCCTTGAAATGTGGATAGCCGCCTCCCTAACAACCTTAACTGTAAGCCTACTCCTCCAGTCGAACCCCGCGTATACGGTGATCCTCAGCGTCTTCAACCCGGGACACCGTGTACTGTATAGTGTCTCCCGGCATCTAGCACGGGGAGCCCTGGTAAGACTGGAGCACTACGGGGCCACGAGTGCCTCCTTCCTTATGTATCCCTCACGTATGATCCTAGGGGACTCTCCCCTGGTATCGACGACAGTGCTGCTCACCCCTAGAAATGTTGGGCCTCCATCAAGGTATAGGTCCACCTGGTCTCCCAGCATCGACATGGCCTGGGCTGCTGTCCTGGGAGCCTCCATGCCAGATATGTTGGCGCTAGTCCCTATAATTGCGCCTCCGATCTTCCTAGCTATGGATCTGCATAGGTTACAGTTGGGGAGCCTTACCCCGATTCCCTCCCACCTCCTGAGGTATCCTGGCAGGTCCTCCCTGGACTCGGCCACTAGGGTCAGCGGCCCAGGCCAATACCTCATAGCTAGGCTCCAGAATAGTTGGTTGGGCTTTACCAGCCTGAGGGCATGATGTGCCTCTCCTAGGAGTAGGGGCAGAGGCTTGGATTGGCTACGTTCCTTCACCTCGTAGACCCTCTTGACAGCGTCCTCGTTGAAAGGGTCGGCAGCGAGGCCGTAGACGGTGTCTGTAGGAATAACGATGATCCCGCCGTTCCTAAGGACCTTAACAGCCTCCTTGACAACATCCGGGTCGGGGCAGTCAGGGTTCACATTCACCACTCTACTCATCACCAGGCACCCAATAGTGATCTACTAAGCTAGGCCAGCGTCTAAATCGTTTTAACTCCTCGATATGAACTATTAAGTCCTAGCCCTCCGGCATAGATGAGTATATGGTGGCGGTGCGGTATGGGAGAGGCTAAGGCCAAGACAATTGAGGAGAAGATAACTGTGACTAAGAGAGAGCTAGCGGGTATATTAAGAGAGGTCAAGAAGTGGAGCGCCCCGGCCACTGTGCTGCTAAGCCTATACATCCCCCCGGGAAGGCCGCTGAGCGACGTCATGCAGCTGCTAAGGCAAGAGTACTCTATAACGGATAACATCAAGCTTAAGAAGACCAGGCAAGCGGTGAAGAGAGCTCTCTCTGCAGCTATGGATAGGCTACAGATGATAAGTAAGGTCCCGCCCAACGGGCTGGTCCTCTTCTGCGGGGAGAACATGGAGACTGGAGACTTCATCTGCCTCATGTTCAGCCCCCCGGAGAAGGTGCCGGTCTTCTATTATAGGACTGATAAGAGGTTCATAACGGATTTTCTCGAGGAGATGGTCGAGGATAGGGATGCAATCGGGATCATGATAATAGAGAGGGACCAGGCAACCATAGGCCTCCTCCGCGGGGGGAGGCTCGAGGTCCTAGAGGAGATAGACGACTATATACCGGGCAAGCATAAGATGGGTGGTCAGAGCCAGAGGAGGTTCGACAGGATAATAGAGCAGATGGTGGAGGACTTCTTCAAGAGGGTTGGAGAGCACGCTGCCAGGCACTACCTGCCGCTTCTGGAGAAGGGGAGGCTCAAGGGGATAATAGTGGCTGGCCCCGGCTACGCTAAGATGGACTTCGTCAAGGGGAAGTACCTGGACTACAGGCTTCAGCAACTTGTGTCCAGAGAGCTGGTAGACGTTGCCTACCAGGGTGACCAGGGGCTCAAGGAGGTGGTGATGAAGGCGGAGAGCGTGGTTCAGACCCAGATGTATAGGGAGGCTGTCAAGGCCCTCGAGGAGTTTAAGGCTCACCTGGCCAGGAACACTGGCATGATAGTCTACGGCCCAGCCGAGGTCAGGCAGGCCCTGGAGATGGGGATGGTGAAGACCCTGCTAATACACGATGAGAGGGACGATGTGGACGAGTGGAAGGAGGAGGCGGAGAGGTATGGGGCCAAGGTGGTGATAATACCCCCCAGCATACCCGAGGCGGAGTGGTTCAAGAACGTGTTCGACGGCATAGCTGGGATCCTTAGGTTCAAGCTTAGGCGCTAGTCGCTGGCCAGAGAGAACCTTATACGTTCGACCCCCCCGATCTCCTCGATGAACCTAGCCACTGATGGTGTAACCGCGCTCCTCCACGAGGGGTCGCCCTCAGCTATTAGCCTCCTTATCCTCTCCCCCCTCCACTCATGCCTCTTGAACACGGGGGGCTTCACAACCCTGATACCTGCATCTAGAAATATCCTAGAGATAACTGGGTTCCTAGTCATTATAACCTCCACCCTAGGGACGTAGGAGAGCACGTAGTAAACGCTCCCTATACTAGTCTCCAGGGTCCTTATCGTGGCTGTTATAATCCTATCTAGGGGCAGCCCCCAGTCCCTAGCCCCTAGCCTTATCATCTCTATCCTCTCGCCCGCCGTGAAGGGGTTGCGGGGAGTATAGTTTTCAGATGCCATGCCGACAAGTAAGACGGCCTCGTCGAACCCATTAGAGAGGCCCCACTCCACAATGGATAGATGGCCTTTGTGGAATGGTTGGAACCGGCCGAATATCATGAACCGCCTAACCAAGCTGCCTGGGCACCCCGCATCCACTACTAAGATATAGCGGGATATTACTATGCATAGGCTGTATATCAAGGGCGGTGTGTGGATGTGGGTGCAAGAAGCCTGCTCTCAAGGGAGATAGAGGAGCCCGCATCATTTCCAATAGCACTGGCTGCCATAACACTTGCAATAGGCGGAGACAACGTGTTGGAACCGAGATTCTACGCCAGCGGCTACTTCGCAGGTATACTAGCAGGATTTATACTGCACGAGCTTGCCCACAGGCAGGTTGCCAGAAGGTATGGAATGCATGCAGAGTTCATAGCGTACCCGCCAGGCCTACTCATAACCCTAGCATCAGTACTACTACCAATAATAATACTGGCCCCCGGCTACGTGAGGACCTACACCTTCTACGGCTACAACCCCAGAGGATTCATAAACTCGGTCGCCGCAGGCCCAGCGGTGAACATAGTACTGGCACTACTAGGCATGACATACCACGCCACCACAGGCTCGCCCTGGGCATGGCAATTCTCCTGGGTAAATGGCCTGATCGCCGTATTCAACCTACTACCCGTACCGCCACTCGATGGAGATAAGATACTCAGATCCAATACCAGGCTATGGGCTGCCATGTTCATAGCAGCAGCCGCCATATACCTGGCTGTGTAAAAAGAGGTATTACTAAACACGTAAAAACTCGGGCACCTATGAGTATCAATTGGCGGGGGTGGATGCATGTGGTCCGAGAGATCGATGAGGAGATTATAGAGGATAGGGAGCTGCAGAAGCAGGAGCTAGAAGACCCGAAGAAGAGATGGGTTCTCAAGATGGTTAAGAGTGCTAAGAGGTACCACAAGCTCTGTCCATACTACGATAAGAAGACGGGGATGTGTCTCCTCATGATAACGGTGGAGGGGGTCCAGGGCAAGTGTGATAGGGATGGCAGGTATGATGGATGCCCCGTGTTCAACAAGTTCCTAGAGAAGGTGTATGACAGTTATAAGAGCAGGAGAAAAGTGTTGCCGAACGACTTCCAGGATGTGGTAAACCAGGCCTATATAGTATAGCTAGAACTGGTCGTCATAGAAATCCTCATAATCCTCGTATCCCATGCCGTCATATCCATACTCTAGGCTTGACAGGTAGAAGTAGCCGTTCCTATCCACATACACCATGTTATCCTTCATAAGATCGTTGAGGGCATATCTAATCTTATCCTCGCTAGCCAGGCCCGAGAGGTGGCTGTGGATCTCCCGGATCGTCATCTTCTCATATTCCCTAAGCAGGTTTAGAATAATCTCCTTTAGCTCGTCCTCGTTAGGAGCGGTATAGACTACAACATCCACGTCCTCATATATAACGGATAGGTTCCTGGTTATGGAGTCCCTATCAACACCCCTGCCAGAGGCCACTCTATACACCCCTACAGGGTGAGAGGGGCAGTGTTGAAGCCTATATAGTTTTAATAAACGAAAATAAATATAGTATATACACTGCCTGGCATCCACAGCATAAGAGTTCACACAATCAATATAAACTTGAACTAAACTATAAAATAATATATGCTGGGTGAAGGATATGAGCGGGAACATGGGATCCGGGATAGAGATAGACCTATCCCATATACCCTTGAAACCCGTAGGAGCAAAGGAGGTAAGGGAGCTAGAGATAGCTCTCATAATAGCAACGATATTCAGGCCAGACGTGATCAGCGAGATAATGGACCCTAAGGAATTCACAACCTGGCTAGACAGCCTAGCAGTAGCCGCTGGCGCCCTGGCCAGGGACAAGGCAGGCTATACCATATCCCGGATCGCCGAGGAGCTGGGCAGAAGCGAGGCAACAATAAGGAACCATCTCCACGGGAAGACAAAGGCTGGCAAGCTAGTCAGGGAGACCTACGATATGCTTAAAGCTGGCAAGCTAAAGCTGGCCCTACCTATCCCGGTCGAGAGCGAGCTCAAGATGCTAAGGGAGAAGATAGCCAGGCTAGAGCAGGTGATAAAGGAGGCCAGAGCCGAGCTATTAAGGATCGCCGAGAAGCTAGATGTGGAGGGTGGAGGCCAGAGTGGCCAGGCAGAGGCCTAGGATACCATTCCCCCGCATATTCATGCTACACTACAAGCCATCATCCCAATGCCAATACTTCGAGGCAGAGGAACACGAGGGCTACTATGTAGCCAGGTGCAAGGTCCTAGGCAGATACCTGGTTAGAGGGTCAGTGTATAAGTGTGAGAGGTACTGGGAGGATTGCCCATTCAGGAAAATAGCTGTAAGGATGGAGGAGGATAAGGGACAGAAACATTAGTACTCAAGTTATCTGTACCTATTGTCAAATGGATCATTTAAAATTATTAGTCAATAGTATTACATTAGGATATAGACTAGATAGGAGCTAGCATCGCAGCCCCTACCCATCCTATAAACCCTTTTGGAAGGCCATGTATAGAGTGGAGATCGTTGAAGTTCAACATTGCAATGCAATAAACACGTTATTGAGGTTATATTGCTGGGGGGCTAAGGCCTAACCCTCCTAACTGAGACATTCAGGCTTCTAACCTTCTCAAGAGCATCCTCAGCCAGCCTAGGACCAGCGCCATAGAGGATGATTACAGGCCTCAGGCCATTGTTAGATGCATAGGATGCCAGCTCCTCTACCACATTAACGGGTATAGGAGCGTTACTCGAGTACACCTTAACAGCCAGACCCTCGCCTCTCCTCCTGGCAACAAAATCAGCCGCCCCTCCCTCTAGGACCTCAACCCTGTAGCCAGCCATCCTATACCTAGCTGCTACACTACCCACAACTCCATACTTCCTCTTGAGGGCCCTAGCCTCGAACGTCTCCCTAGCAGTAGTCATGGCCATCCCCCGCTGGGCACCTTAGATGCGTGGGGCCTATAAATTGATGCTAGGCCCTAGCCAGGCACTACTATGGTGCCGGAAGTGCCAGCGACAACCTCTAGCGCTCTCTCTAGGCTGCCTATATGGGCCGTCCCTCCCGTGGCCTCCACGAATTCTATCGCCGCCTCCACCTTTGGCCCCATACTACCCGGGGGGAAGTAGCCCATCCTATGGAGGTGTTTAAGCTCTGACACAGCGACCCTTGACAGCCACCTAGCCCCTGGCTCCCCGTATCCCACAGCAACCCCCGGGACATCTGTTAGTATGACAAGCCTATCAGCCCCTATGCTCCTAGCCAGGAGGCTTGATGCTAGGTCCTTATCCACAACCGCATCGACAGGCTCACCTGTCTCCAGTATGGGTATCCCGCCTCCACCTGCAGCTATAACTAGGGCTCCCTGAAGGGCGAGCTCCCTTATATAATCCGACTCTAGGACCTTAACTGGCCTGGGGCTTGGGACTAGCCTTCTGTAGCCACCTCGAGGGTCCTCCTTCATAATCCAGCCTAGCCTTCTTTCAAGCTCTTCCGCCTCCTCCCTAGTGTAGTAGGGCCCTACAGGCTTGGTGGGTACCCTGAGCGCTGGATCACTGCTCCTAACTACCACCCTTGTCGGCACTACGACCACTTTCCTCTTTGGCATTGCCTTCTCTAGGCTGTGTTGTAGTATAAACCCTATCCACCCCTGAGTCATGGCTACTGCCAGGTATAAGGGCTGCCTGGGCCTGGCGCGTGGTAGGGAGTTGAATGCTTCCAGAAGGTATCCTACCTGGGGGCCGTTGCCATGTGTTATTACGGCGTTAACGTCCTTCAATGCTACTGCTAGGCTTCTAGCTGCTGCTGTGGCTGTGGCCCACTGCTCCCATACCTCCCCCTTCTGGCCCTTCCTTAGCAGTGCATTGCCTCCGAGTGCTATAACGATTAGCATTCGCCTGGGCAATGTGTTACCCCATCTTGTGCTTGACCCTATCTAGGAACCTGTCCACTATCTCGCTTATGCTCGGGCCCTCCACAATCTCTATGTCGTACCATACCCTTACAATAGGCTTGTCGGCGTCAACGATCCTTGATAGATCTATCGGGGTGCCGGAGACTATTACGTCAACTGGCATCTTCCTCAGGGTTTCCTCCAGGTCCTTAATCTGGCTTGGGGTGTAGCCTGTGCTGGGCACTACCCTGTCCATGTGCGGGTATTCCTCCATCATCCTCCTTATTATGCCGACCGCGTATGGCTTGGGATCGACTATCTCCCCAGCCCCATACTGCCTAGCAGCGACCATACCAGCCCCATAGGGGGCGCCTCCATGGGTAACGGTAGGCGAGTCCTCCACTATGGCAACCCTCTTCCCCTTTATCATGTCTGGATTGTCAACTCTTACCCTGCTGGCGGCTAGGCTTACCTCGGCCCTAGGGTTTATCCTCCTAATATTCTCTAGAACCTTATCCACGTTACTTCTAGGAGCCTGATCTACCTTGTTTATAATTATATGGTCAGCCATCCTAGCATTAACCTCCCCGGGGAATGCTGAGACTTCTAGGCCTGGCCTGAGGGCATCTGCGACGGCTATCATATAGTCGGGCTCTATGAATGGCCAATCGTTGTTTCCTCCATCCCACAGTATTATATCGGCCTCCTTCTCGGCCTCGGCTAGAATCCTACCATAGTCTATGCCAGCGTATACCACTAGCCCGTTGGCAATATAGTGCTCGTACTCCTCTCTCTCCTCCACGGTCACCCCATACTTATCCAGGTCCTCCAGGGTAGAGAACCTCTGCACCGCCATCCTCGAGGGGTCTCCATAAGCCATGGGATGCCTTATCGGTATAGCTACCAATCCCCTGCCCCGTAGCTCCCTTATGATAGCCCGTGACACGCTGCTCTTCCCTGCCCCCGTCTTCACGGCGGTAACGGCTATTACTGGTTTAGTTGAGGGGAGCATAGTATCCCTAGGACCTAGAATCATGAATGAGGCCCCGGAGGCCAGGGCCCTGCTAACCCTCTCCCCTAGCTCCTGGTAGGTGAGGTCGCTGTAGGATAGCACGACAACGTCCACGCCCCACTTGGATACATAGTATTCAAGCATCTCCTCCGGAACTATGGGTATGCCTGACGGGTATAGGCTGCCAGCCAGCTCTGGGGGGTAGCGTCTGCCCACTATGCCAGGTATCTGCGTCGCAGTGAAGGCCAGGACCTTATACCGGGGGTTATCCCGGAAGACCACGTTGAAGTTGTGGAAGTCGCGGCCGCCAGCCCCCATTATAACAACTTTAACACTCCTATGATCCACACTATACACCCTGCTTAAAACAGTGTAACAACTGGAATAAAAGCAGGCGCATTTACAATCCCGGGTAAAACTTAAGTCTACCCCTACTCCTACACCCTCCCATAGGTGGTGTAGAGTATATTGACAAAAAGGGCCAGTGGAGACAGGGGCGAGTTCGGATCTATATCTACAAGGATAATAAGCTTCTTCATGAAATATCCCAGGCAGCTGGCAGTAGTTGCAGTAGCTATACTAACCATTGTAGGAGCATACCTCAGAATCCTACCCGCACTAAAGTACGGGATAGACCTAGACGCGAACGACCCGTGGATAGCATACTGGCTAGCAGAGCAGCTACGCCAAAACGGCCTATTCTCATTCTCATCCATAGAAAATGTTAAAGAATTCTGGTGGCCGGTAGGTAGAGACTTCCTTAGGCAAGAGTACATAGGGGTCTCCTGGATAGCAGCTGCCACATATCCTATAGGACAGGCCCTAGGCCTAACTCTCAAGGAATGGATAGCGTTATTCCCGGTTTTCGCAGGCGCGGCAACCATACCGCTAGCCTACCTAGTGGTTGTCGAGTTGACCGGGAGCAGAATAGGTGGAGTGGTGGCCGCGGCGATATTCAGCCTATACCCAGGAGCAATAGTCAGGACTACAGTAGGGTTCGTGGAGAAGACGGGTATAGCCGTGCCATTCCTAACGCTATTCTATATACTGCTAGCCAAAGCCCTCAAAGTATCTATGAGTAAGAATGATGAGACTAGAGCGTTAAGCTACGCAGCACTCTCAGGCATAATAGGGGGACTGATAAGCTTCATCTGGGGAGGATACGATGTAGCAGTCATATCCCTAGCACTAATAATACTCTTAGACCCTGCAATACTCAAGCCAAGCCAAGCCAGGATGAAGGTATACATGACAACCTCGGCAGCCATGATAATTCTCATATCAGCGAATCCCGGGGTAGGGCCTGGATACTTTGTAGCCAACCTAGGCGCCTCACTAATAGCATCTCTAGCCATCTATGCTGCGTCGATCAGGTGGGCAGAGAAAGGGCTCCCCATACTCGGGCCGTACTCACCAAGAAAGCAGGCATGGCTGGTGGCAACACTATTCGTCACCGCTATAGTTGTATTCAGCAGTGGCCTACTTCCAGTTAGTGGCAGGATACTTATGGCAATGGGTGTGAGGAATCTAAGCCCCCTGGCAGAGAGTGTCCAGGAGCATCAGCCTCTGCCGTGGAACAGCATTTTTAACAATTACGGTATACCCCTGATCGTATTCGCTGGTGGCGCAGTCTACTACATTTACAGGATATACTCGGGTAGAAGGGGTGTAGCAGACGCTATCGTAGCACCACTATTCCTCCTAGGCTTCCTACTGGTATATGCAAACAAGCAGTTGGCATACTTCACCCAGATGGCGTCATTCTACATAAGCCTTGGTGCAGGGATAGCTACAGGCATTATGGCCCAGGGAATGCAGAGGGAGGTGAAGTCTAAGAGGAGGCGGGTCGCCCCCGAAAAGGACCCTATAAGGATAATGATAGTAGGATTCCTACTAATAGTTATACTGTTTAGTAGCACCTACTACGGCTATACCGCATATAGGAGTAATAGTGTAAGGGCACCAATGATACTAACCGGGGGCCTTGGCCCCCTAACAGTGGCAGGAGAGGGGGGCAAGCCCGAGATAGTGGTTCCATTAAACAATGCATGGATAAACATGCTCAACTATATAAAGAATAATACCAGTCCTGACGCCCTGATCGTGTCGTGGTGGGACTACGGCTACTGGATCACTGTCAATACAGGTAGGAAGACCATAGCTGATGGAGCCACATTCAACGAGACCCAGATAAGGACCCTAGCACAGATCCTAGTTGGAACCGAAGGCACAGCCAACTATATACTAGAGAGGATGGGAGCAGACCCTGAGAATACGTACCTACTCTTCTACGAGGTGTACCGAGGCCAGTACGACAAGAACCAGGGCACACTACTAGTATTCCCAGAGCCAACCGTCACAAGCCCAAGAGCCACGGGCTTGTCATTCGGAGTAGTGACCCATGGCACCGCCGATTTCCCTAAGTCATTCCAGATGCTCAAGATAGCATACAAGATACCTCCATTCAGCAGGTCCTCACTGTTCACCTCATACTCCACCGAGGTTGTTGACGACTTCGGTACAAAATGGATTCACTTCCCAGGATTCGTAGGGATCCCTGAGGAGAACAGGACCAATGTCCTGCACACAGTACTATACAAGCTAGGCCTCTATGGCCTAACATACCTGAACAAGAAGGATATAGTAATAACAGATAACCAGTGCGGATTCCTCCAGAACGCCACACTGGTACTACCATCTGTTATAGCATACCAAACAGGCGACGGGGGACTGAGGCCACAGGTAGTAATACCTGGTGAACCCCAGTTCTTCAAGCCAGAGGCAATATCGGTAGGATGCCCGCTGGTCACGGATAACGGTGACACAATATCATTCATCTCAGTTATCGTATTCCTGTACAAGTGGACTGGAGGCCAGTAGCCCACAAACCCTAATATTTCCTAGCCTCAGCACCGCTATCATGGTAGTGTGGAGGATGGCATGATGTGGAGCATACTAGCCCTGCTCCGGGAGAACCCTGGCAAGCTTAAGGAGTATGTTGAGAAGAGGCAGATGGATCCTTCAATAGTAGATGAGGCCTACAGGATAGATACTGAGTGGAGAAGCCTCCTCACCAGGGTTAACGAGGTTAGGCACCTACACAACAAGGTCAGCAGGTCTATAGGAAAGGCTAGAGACAGGGAGGAGAGGCAGAGGCTTATAGAGGAGGCTAGACGCCTTCTCAAGGAGCTGGAAGAGCTTGAGTCTAGGCTCAAGAGCGTTGAGGAGGCTAGGACGAGGATCCTACTAGCCCTACCTAACATAGTGGATGATGATGTCCCTCCTGGGGGCGAGGAGGATAGTGTGCCTATAGCCTTCGGCGGCAGGCCCAAGGTGTGGAGGGGCCACTTAGACCAGTTTCTACAGCAGACGGAAAGATATGGATTCAAGGTGGAGTACGAGATCATTGAGGAGAAGCCTGTTGGCCATGCAGACATGCTAGAAAACGTGCTTAGACTAGGAGACACTCTAAAGGCAGGGGAAGTATCGGGCTCACGCTTCTACTACCTCTTCGAGGACCTAGTATGGCTAGACCTAGCCCTTCTACTCTATGCCATCGACAAGCTATCCGCTAAGGGCTACACACTAATAGAGCCCCCCTACATGCTAAGGGGGAAGGTGATCACGAGCGTTATAGACATGGATACCTTCAAAGACGCTATATACAAGATTGAGGATGAGGACCTGTACCTGATAGCCACAGCCGAGCACCCCTTAGCAGCCCTCTACTACAAGGATGAGATCTACGACGACAGCCTACCCCTGAGGCTGATAGGTGTGAGCCCGTGCTTCAGGAAGGAGGCAGGAGCCGGTAACAGGGACCTAAAGGGAATATTCAGGGTACACCAGTTCCATAAGGTGGAGCAGTTTATATACAGCACGCCAGAGGATAGTAGAAGGATGCATGAGGAGATTACTAGGAACGCGATAGAGCTAATCGAGGGGCTAGGACTACCCTACCGAGTGGTCAACATCGCCGCTGGGGACCTGGGAGCGTGCGCGGTGAAGAAGTACGACATAGAGGTGTGGATGCCAGCCCAGGGAAGATATAGGGAGCTCGTCAGCTCCAGCAACTGCACTGACTGGCAGGCGTACAGGCTAGGGATCAGAATGATCAGGAGGAAGGGTATGCAGAGAGAGTATGTGCACACCCTAAACAGCACAGCTATAGCGTCTACGAGGACGATAACTGCAATACTCGAGAACTTCCAAGAGCCCGATGGGAGGGTCAGGATACCCGGGGTATTGAAAAAGTATCTAGAACCATTCGAGGCCGCTCCAAAGGACTATATAGAGCCTCGGGAGAGAAGGCCCGCCTAGCCTAGGAGCCTCCTCAGGAACCTCCTAAGACTGGACCCCTGCTCCTCCTCATCCCCACCTTGCCTGCCGAAGACTATGCTCCTAGCCCTATCCTCAGGCATGTAAGCGTAGGTCCTAGCCTTATCGTAGAGTAGAGCTAGTTCCTCATCGCTTGCATAATCAATAGGATATCCCTTCATACCCTCCTCCTCCCACACTCTCTGGAGCCTCTCGAGGACCTCCATAACCTCTGGATCCGAGTAGAAGGCGGCTTTACGCCAGTTACTATAGTTATCATCTATCAACTCTAGGATCTCAGATTTGATCTTATCCCTATTCAACCCCTAGACACCATGATATATAGAGTAGAGTGGGGGCTACTATCCTTTACTGTCCAGCTTCAGCCATCTGCCTCCTCCACTGCTCCACTATGTCGTAACCATAAATAGCCTTAAGCATCTCCCTGCCCTCCTCTGTGATCCTGTCAGGACTCCAGGGGGGATCAAATACCACATCAACTATCACGTCTTCAGCCTCCGGCACGGCATCGCGTATCGCCTCCTCAGCATAAGCAGCTATAGTGCCAGTTACGGGGCAGCCTATGGCTGTTATAGTCATCACTACATGGATCCTAGGTCCCTCCTCGCCCTTCTCAACGTGGATCTCATAGATGAGCCCCAGATCATAGATGTTTACCGGTATCTCTGGATCATACACCTCCTTAAGAGCCTTGACTACTCTATCAACGATCTCCTTATCACCACTAACAACTACACCCTCAGCATTAACCATCTCCCCGCCCATACCGGAGACACCCGGGCATATATTCAGCACAGGGATTTATATAGACGGGTTTATAGGGACCCACTACCTATAAGCTGGTTAAATACCCTAGGAGGCGGCGTCACCCTGCTCCTCAGCAGCCCTCCTAGCCTGCAGCAACAGGCTGTCTATGAGGCTTGTATCTGGCACGTAGCTATAGTCGCCCTCACTGGCCAGAGAGTACACGTGAGCTAGGCTGGACGAGACCTGGCTCAGAGCCAGATCCACCTCTGGGTGAATTCCATTTGCCCTCTGCTGGGCTAGGCTTACTAGGTGCATTAGTGCTAGTATCCTCCCGGGGGCTAGCCTAGGCGTCTTGAGCCAATCCTCCATCTCCCCTGCTATACCCTCTAGAAGGGATGTGACGAATTTTAGCCTAGAGATCATTGAGGAGTCCATACCGTACTCGTTAGCCAGCATGGACATACTCCTAAGCCTAAGTATAGCCATCCTAGCCTCAGATAGAGCTTGTATTATCAACATTCTACTGTCGAAAGGCTTCAAAGCTAGGCCCCCCGAACTGATCCTAGCTCCAGCTACCCTTATACACTGTCAAGCCCTCCTAGACAGGTATAGGCGTATTACCAGATAGGAGATTACTGGTGAGAGTGCGACTATCATAAGGCCGGTAGACGTCATGACCCTAGATCCTGACTTGGACCCCGCATATACAATGGCAGAGCCAGCCGCCGCTATAAGTAGTGTCAGGCTAATCTTAGCCAGTACAACCCTCCTCGCCCACCTTACCCCCTCGCTCTCTGGCATACGATACTACCTCCTCAACTACACTTAACGCCTTAACCCTAGCCTCCTCTATAGATCCCGCCGAGGCTAGAGCCCTAACCTCTATAACTGGCCCCTCCAACTCATGGCCCTTGGGATGCGTCTTCAGGTATACCTCTTTACGGCTACCAGCCGCCCGCTTAACCACTGGAGCTAGGCTGGATTCAGGCACCCCTATGATCCTGGCGTAGCATTCAACTATGACCACGTTAGGTGCTAGCTCCCGTAGCCTGGGTTCTACGTGGCTAGTAAACATTTCCTTCATCTCAGCTGGGACTCCAGGTAGCGATATTATGAGGGTGCCTCCATAGTCTAGAAGTGAGCCTGGAGCTGCTCCTACCGGGTTAGGTATAGCTTCTGCACCATCAGGTAGCATAGCCATCTTAATCCTCTCCTCAGTCAACTTTAGCCCTTTATCGGAGTAGAACCTCCTAACCATGTCCAATGCATGCTTGTTTATCGTTAGCCTCCTTCCTAGCGCCTTGGAAACGCCTTCCAGAGTAACGTCATCATAAGTAGGGCCTAGGCCTCCCGTTGTGACCACGACCCTAGCCCTAGCCACTGCCCTGCCAACCTCTTCTGCAATCTCATCCACATCGTCAGGCACAGTTATGATCCTGGCTACCCTGAAGCCTAGAAGGGTAAGCCTGGAGGCCAGCCACGAGGCATTGGTGTTAACGATCCTGCCTATAAGTATCTCGTTCCCTATTGTCAGGATCCAAGAGTCCACGGCTTCTGGGGGCAATAGATACACCCTTATTGCAGGCTAGCCCTGAAACCTTAATATGCCACGCCTCTAAGCCTAATACATGAGGGTTAAAGGGGTCGGGTCATGGTTAAGGCGTGGTTAAGGAGCTACATCGACGCTTGGAGGAGGATACTAGTACTGGCAAGGAGGCCCGACGAGGAGGAGTTCAGGCTCCTCACCAAGCTCAACCTGCTAGGATTTACAGTAGTTGGCGGTATAGCATACATTATACACCTAACCTACGTGCTCCTAGCTGCCTGAGGTGTACTGAGATGACTGATGAAGGAGAGTCCCTGCATCCATCAACATTCTATGCCCTAGCGGTAACAGGGGGTACAGAGGAGAGGGTAGCCCTACTACTAGCAGAGAGGGCTAGAAGGATGGGGCTAGATCTGAGGAGCGTGCTAGTTTCTCCGAAAATAAAGAGGTATATAATTGTGGAGGTAGGAGATCCAAACGACTTCTACATACTCATCAGGGGGGTCAAGAACCTGAAGAGGAGGAGGCCAATTAAGATGAAAGTGGATGAGGTAGTAGGATTAGCGAAGCCGGAGAGGGAGGTACCAAAACTAGAGAGAGGCCAAGTGGTAGAGGTGACGGGAGGCCCCTTCAAGGGGATGAGAGGCCGCATAGTAGAGGTGTACGAAGGCAGAGGAGAGGTGGATCTAACCCTGCTAGAATCAGATTTCAGGATGGTAGTTACAATTCCCATCGACCAGGTCAAACCTGTGGAGGAGTAGTAGGCTACTCTTCCTTCTCCCACTCCTCCTCATACTTAGCCAAGACAGCGTCGTAGAGGCCCTCATCAACCTCCCTAGTTACCTGCTTTGCATCCTTCCCGTCTACAGTTATACCTATACTTCTGGCCGATCCAAGTATAGTCTTCACTCCGGCCTTGAGTGTCTTAGCAAGTAGCTGTGGCTTCTTCTGCAGAGTTATCTCTACGATCTTCTCGAAGGGTAGATCCCCTATCTTCTGATGTATAGGGTCACCGCTGGGCTCCTTAGCCCCCACAGCTTTTAGTAGGAGAGCTGTCGTTGTAGGTATGCCGACTTCTATTCTGTACTTCTTAGTTTTCGGGTCAACTATTATCTTGACTGGGATAGTCATGCCTTCGAACTGCTTCGTCTTCTCGTTAATCTCGTCTACAACCTGCTTAACATTAAGACCCATCTGGCTCAGCATAGGGCCCAGAGGCGGCCCAGGCCTAGCGTTGCCACCCTCGATCTGTACCGTCACAACCTTCTCAGCCATAGGGGTTCACCTCCAGTGCGCCCTTGGCAGATAGCTGGCTTAATAACGGTATCCCGGAGGGTCAGTGTTGACTTTATTAATCCCGGGGAGCGAGAGGGGAGCATGGACTCCAGCCTCGAGGCTGAGGCTGGAGGAGGGCCCCTGCGGGGCCCGGCCGGGGTGAATAAGAGTGTTGGTAGCCCAGGATAGTCTGGTTGAGGCTGTAAAGGAGGCTCTATCTCTAGGGAAGCCTAGGAGGTTTAAGCAGTCGGTTGACTTAATAGTTGTCCTAAAGGACGTTGACCTTAAGAGTCCAGAGGGGAGGATCAGGGAGATAGTCTATCTACCTCACAAGCCAACAAAGGAGCCAAAGATATGCGTGGTGGCTGAGGGTGATATGGCGCTCAAGGCTAGGGAGATGGGGCTAGAGGTATATGCCAGGGAGGACCTTGCACAGTTGAGGGGCAATAGGAAGAGGGCTAAGAAGATAGCGAAGAGGTGTGACTGGGTACTGGTCAGGGCAGACCTCATGGGGATGGCTGGCGGAACCCTGGGCCCGGCCCTAGGTCCTAGGGGCAAGGCCCCTACACCAGTACCCCCAGCTGCTAACATCGAGGACCTGGTGAATAGGTTCAAGCGGGCAGTATGGTTGAGGACCAGGAATCAGCCTCAGGTTATGGTTAGGGTTGGGGATGAGGGTATGAAGCCGGAGGAGATAGCGGAGAATATAAGGGCGGTCCTGCAGGTTCTCAGCGAGAAGTACGGGCAGCAGAAGATCTCTAAGATCTATGTGAAGAAGACTATGGGAGTCCCGGTTCAGGTACACCTATAGTGGGGGTGGTGTATGTGTCGATGCTGGACATAAAGAGGGAGAGGAGGATACCCGAGTGGAAGAGGAGGGTTGTAGAGGAGCTGGTAGAGCTATTCAAGAAATACCCTGTAGTGGGGATCGCCGATCTAACCGGGATGCCCACGAAGCAGCTACAGCTTATTAGGAAGAAGTTCAGGAGGCAGATTGTGTTCAAGGTTGCCAAGAAGAACCTGATCCTAAGGGCGGTGGAGGAGGCTGGCCTAGACAAGCACCTCTTCGAGAAGTACATAACAGGTAGCACCATGCTACTCTTCACAGACATGAACCCGTTCAAGATGGCTAGGATGATAGAGTCTGAAAAGGTTCCGGCACCCGCCAAGCCAGGGCAGGTGGCTGATAAGGAGATCGTGGTCCCAGAGGGTGATACAGGCATACAGCCCGGCCCAATGCTCAGCGTATTCGGCAAGCTCAAGATACCATACGAGATAAAGAAGGGTACAGTATACGTTAGGAAGGACACGGTTGTAGCCAAGCCCGGGGACGTTATAAGCCAAGACCTGGCAAGCCTCCTACAGCAACTTGGAATAACCCCATTCGAGATAGGTGTGAAGATAGCAGCCGTCTACGACGGGGGAGTAATGATACCCAGAGAAGACCTACTAGTTGATCTAGAAGAGTTCAAGGCCCAAGTAATGGAGGCCAGCGTAGAGGCCCTAGGACTAGCATCAGAGATAGTATTCGCAGCTATACCAGAGGCAGTAGAGGCAGCGGTAGCTAAGGCCGCCATGGCCGTGGCTGCTATTGCAGGCGAGACCGGGTTCCTAACACCAGACGTGGCGGAGTACGTGGTGGGCAGGGCTGTCGCTGAGGAGCTGGCAATAATAGCTGTGCTGGGAGACAAGGCCAAGGAGCTAGGGATAGAAGAGATACCACAGGCTCCTGCCGCTCCTGCTGCTGAGGAGGCTAAGGCTGAGGAGGAGAAGAAGGAAGAGGAGGAGGAAGAGGAGAAGGAGGTCGATATCGGGGAGGGCCTGGGAGGCCTCTTCGGCTTCTAGCAACACTCTTTAAAACCCTAACATGCGTGATACCAGTGGTGGAGGGATGAGGAATGGCTCAGGAGGGGAAGGCGTACATTCACGCTGCTCTAGCCCTCTACTATGCTGGGCAGGAGGTAAACGAGGATAACCTGAAGAAGGTACTAGATGCTCTAGGCGTGCAGGTTGATGATGCGAAGGTGAAGATGCTGGTAGCCAGCCTATCAGAGATAAACTTGGAGGAGGTACTCAAGCAGGCAGTGGCAGCCCCAGTGGCAGCAGCTGCAGCGGCTCCAGCTGCCGCTCCTGCTGCTGAGGAGGCTAAGGCTGAGGAGGAGAAGAAGGAAGAGGAGGAGGAAGAGGAGAAGGAGGTCGATATCGGGGAGGGCCTGGGAGGCCTCTTCGGCTTCTAGC
>WAKG01000102.1 GCA_015523445.1 Desulfurococcales archaeon
AGCAAGAGGAACAGCAGGGCCGCGGCTCTAGATGCATGCACTCCATGCACCCTCCTATATAGCTGTAGCTAGGGGTTTTATGCTGAGCCTCCACAAACACCGACATCTACTGCAGCCTTATATACGATCCTAGCAGCATACCAGGACAACGCCTTGGGGTAGATCCTTGATGCAAGCCTCACGTGGAAAGGTATAGGGATCCTAGCCCCAGAGGCGTATGGGTGGCCCCCGCCCCCTAGCTTGGTTGCCACTGGCTGCACATTCACGCCTCTACTCCTCAGCGATATGCCCCCGTTACCCCTGACTATAACAGCTATATCTGCCTGGTACCTGGCTAGGAGCATTGCCCCGATAAGGCTGTTAGCGGGAGGCCCCCTACCCTTGGTGGCGGCAGACACCCTGCATCCCCGGCTCGCCACTGTATACACGGTTGCCTGGACCCTGTTGAAGCCCTGTAGCTCCCTTGTTACGTAGTCCTGCAGCCTCTCCTCTAGCTCGCCATCCCATAGTATGCCCCTGGCCAGCTTATCTAGGACCTTATCCCTCCACTCATCCCCATTATACTCCCCGCCTAGTATGCGGAACAGCCTTGTGGATAGGTGATGGTCCCACCTCCATAGGTCTGCCGAGCATACTACACGCTCCAGCTCGAGTAGGTAGTCGTCTGCCAGCGTGCCGTGGCTTCTGGGAAGGTGCCTCACAACTGCGCCCGTAGCACAGGTGTTCCTATCGACCCATACCCTGGCTCCCGCCGCTTCTAGGGCTTGCAGATCCTCGCCACTCCATATATGGTGGTCTATCCACTCTACCCTAACGCCGCGCCTGGTCATATTCTCCACTGTCTCTACGGCCTGCTTGAAGGAGTTCCTGTTTGGCCCTAGGTCGGTGACTACTACAAGGTCCCCCTTCTCAGCGTGATCCGCGATGGACTCTAGCTTCTCGTGTACGTTGTATGGCTCGGCGTAGATTGTGGTGTAGCCCCCGTTAACCCTGTCCAGGATCCTGATCACAGCTGCAGCTGCCCCTACACCATCTAGATCTGTATGGGTTACTATGTATAGGTGGTTCATTTCTCAGATGCCTCCTCCCTAACCGCCTCCTCTACTAGCGGCTTGAGCACGGTCCAGGCCTCCTCGAGGCTCTGGGGTATCACCTTGGCCCCCGCAGTTATGGTCATGTAGTTGGTGTCCCCGACCCAGCGGGGCACTATGTGCATGTGAAGGTGCTCCGCTATCCCTGCCCCCGCGGCCTCGCCCAGGTTCATGCCTATGTTGAACCCGTGGGGCTTGTAGGCCTTCCTCAGCGCCTTCACGCTAGCCTTAACCAGTAACATCATCTCCGCTAGCTCCTCCAGGGTTAGGTCCTCAAGCCTTGACACGTGCCTATACGGTACAACCATCAGGTGGCCGCTATTATAGGGGTACTTGTTCAGTATAATATAGTTCCCGGCTCCCCTATACACTACTAGGCTCTCGGGGTTCATCCCCATACTGGGGGCTTCGCAGAAGACGCATCCCCTCCTCTCCCCATGACTCTTTATATAGGCCATCCTCCACGGCGCCCAGAGGTTGCTGTACCACGGCTTTGGCCACACCACCATACCACCCTTCAACCGCCGTAGCATCTAAGGGGCTGGGAGGGGTTAAAGGGGGCCGTCTTATGCCTTCATCCTCCTCATCCTATACTCTGTAATTAGCCTCTCAAGGTCAACCCTGCTGGCCCTCTCCTCCTCGAGCCTTCTCCTCTCCTCCAACGCATCCTCTAGAGCCCTAGACTCCACTAGGACCACGCCAGCCTCCTCCACCACCCTATATATCGGCCTTAGGGCTGGGATCATGGCTTTCCTCAGAGCGTTAGCCAGTGGCCCGGGCTCAACTATAACCCCCTCTACCCCGGCTTCTGCAAGCTTCTCCAGCGCGGCCCTCTCGAAAGTGTTTGAGTCCTCTACTAGGAGTATCCTGGTCCCTTGGGGGATTCTGTTTACGTTCCTTGAGGTGAGTACCTTAACCCTGGCGGCCAGGACTAGGTTGCCTCGGGCAGCATCCACCACCATGCCCGCCAGCCTAGCCGTCATAGACTTGTAATCCTCAATCATGGACCTGAGCTTCCTGGCCTCCTCCTCCAGCCTCTCGACCCTACTCCTAAGAGTCCTCAGCTCTTGGTCCCTATAGGCCTCTGCCCTAGCCCCCTGTATAGCTAGCCTAGCATTAATCCTCTCCCTCTCCAGTTCTGCCTCCAGCGCAGCTATCTTGTCCTCTAGCCTCCTCTTCTCAGCTTTCAGCCCCTCTATGATCCCGGCGTAGTCTACCCCCTCCCCAGCCTCCTGCCTCTGCTCCCTCCTAGCTACCCTAGGCTTCTCCTCCCCTCTCCTGGACTCGCCGATTATCCTCATTATCTGTCTCTCCACCGCCTCCGCGAGGGTTGTGCCCCTGAGTACCTCTGCCTTCACCTCTTCAGGATCCAGCTCGAGGTCGAACTTGCCTAGATAGGAGTCTATCTGCCTCATCTTGGATAGGAGTGCTTGGTAGGCCTTGTACGCCGCTGCTAGGGCATCCCTCTGGTGAGAGTCCCTGGGCTTGGCCCCCTGGATCCTAGAGGCTAGCTCCCTCTTCTCCTCCGTCGTCATGTCCTGGGGCGGAGTGTATACCTCTGCTCCTAGCTTGGAGGCTATATTCCTAACCGTGTCTGGGGGAGGGTTTACGTCGGCCGCCACGATTATAGGAGAGCCATGGGCCAGGATCTCCTGTATGAGGCCGCCCCTGTCGATCCCCTTATAGCTAGCTAGGTGGAGGATCCTGCCGGCCAGATCCATTATGGCGAGCCCTGTTGAGATGCCGGGGTCTAGGCCTACTATCACGGGCCTCCCCCGGCCCTCCTCGAGGTAGATCTTGGCCCTGTAGACGGGCTTCACCTCCACACTGTAATCCGGGCCTCTGTACGGCTTCACTACCCCCCGGAGCCTGGACCTAGGGGCGTACACGGTGAAGACCGCCGACTCTAGGCCCCCCTTACTCCTTCTATACCTGTAGTCATACTCCAGACCGGCCTTGTCCAGCTCCTCCTTTATCTTAGTCGCCACTGCATGTATAGTAGCCCTAACCCTCCTCTGGAACCTCTGCTGGCTCCAACCCCCGGCACTCCCACCTCTTCCCCGGGACACTGTTATGAGGGTCTTCTCCTCCACAACCCTTAGGGGCTTACCCACCCCTCTCGAGGCCAATACGGCCAATAGGTACGCAGTCCTGCCTGGGCTCAGCTTGCCCTGGCCAGGGTCCAGCCCCGCCCTCCGGGCCGCCTCCCTGACGTCTAGGAGCCCCTCATCATCCATGTTCACCTGGATCACCATGACGTCGGGGGGCAGCATGGATAGTATCCTGACCAGGTCCCTAGTTGACTGGGCCAGCTCGTAGGGGTTATCAACCGCAATAGCCCGGGGCCTATACTCCCAGGCCAGCCTGACAAGCCTGGCTATGCTAGACTCTGGGGCCTTGGCTACCAAGCCCCCCTCAGTATCTACCACGACTATATAGTAGCGGGCTCCCCGTGCCGAGGCCGGGTTGCCATAGTGTAGGTCTACCCCCATGTAGAGGGGGCCTCCGCTCCTAGCCATTAACCCACCTCCACAGGCGCTGGGGATCACCACCTGGTTGTGGGGCTGTAGGGGTGATAAGGCCTACTGTGGCCTTGGGGGGACAGGTATCGCCCCCTTCACGTAGTCTAGGGCCTCCTTTGGGTCCACGTAGAGCCCGTACCTACGGCGCATGAAGCCCACTATGTAGGCTACATCCCTCTCGAGTAGCTCACCTGCATTCTCCTCCTCCTTATACACGTACTGAGGCCAGTCTATAACCACCCCTTTACCCTCCCCCTCATAGAGCACGTTGTACTCACTCAAGTCGCCGTGGACTATCCCAACGTCTACGTATGCTATCCTAAGTGTGCGTAGCACGCCCTCCAGTAGGCTATAGGCCTCATCCAGGCTCAACTCCCTGACCCTATACAGCTCCACACCCTCCCTATACTCCTGTACAACGCAATGCCTATCCCACGCGATAGGCTCGGGTACCCAAGCCCCCCTCTCATGAAGCCTAACCAGGATCCTGAACTCCCTCTCCCCCAGGAGCTTAGCTATCCTGAACCACTGCTTCCTATCCACCATGGCAGCTGGGCCTCTAAGCCTCCTTATCTTGCTAAAGCTTGTCCTTCCCTCCCTGTGAAGTTTCGCAGCAGCCACCTCCCCGCCAACAAGCTCGACTAGGTACACGTCACCCTCCTTGCCAACCCCGATCCTCTCTCCAACCCTAGATATTACCCCTCTCCCTATTAGGCTGGATAAGGCTATGACGTCAAGGCCTAGATAGGTCAGGGTATACCCCGTTACTGGGCCGGTCTGCCTCCTCACAAGCTTTAGATCGGATAGCCTCCAGAGCACCCTCCACAGCCTTCCCCCGGGTATCTTACTCCTCCTCTCTATCAGCTCCAGAGGGACGTATTCATGCCTCGACATCAGCTTCTCGATAGTCCTAAGCACCTTGATATCGTCCCTACTAAGCTTCTCTATGAGCTCCTGCAGCCTGCCCGCCAACCAGGCGCCCCTAGACGGGTAGGGGCTCCGGGCTTTGATATGCCTGACATCTTGTCATGCACAGATAGTGGATATGCTTTTATATACCTGTAATGCCACGCGGGCAATATAGTTAAGGTGTCTTTATGGCGGGCAAGACCCTATACCTAGGCGTGGGGATTCTCATCATCATAATACTAGTCGCAGGCGTCTTCATGATGCAAGGTGGAGAAGAACAGGCAACACAGACAACGCCACAGGAAGCCCAGACACCCGCCGCTGGGGCCGAGACAGGTACAAAGCAGGAGGCCCAAGAGGCAAAGACTGAGACCCAGACCGAGGCCGAGGTTGAGACCCTCGTCATTGGGGCCCCACTAAGCCTCTCTGGCAAATACGCGAAGGAGGGTGAGATGAGCCTTATGGGGGCCCTCGCTGCGGTGAAGTGGATAAACGACAATGGAGGTATCATGGTCAACGGGAAGAAGTACATGCTTGAGTTTAAGTTTTATGATGACGAGTCGAACCCTGACAGGGTTACTAGCATAGTTGAGAGGCTAATAACCCAGGACGGGGTCAACTTCCTCCTAGCCCCCTACAGTAGCGGGCTGACCGCCAAGGCGGCCCCAGTTGCTGAGAGGTATGGGGCCGTCATGCTCAGTCATGGAGGTGCTAGCGACAAGATCTTCCAGCAGGGCTATGACTACCTAGTACAGATCCTAACTCCAGCCAGCAGGTACTTCACCAGCGTCCTCGACATGGTTAAGGCGGTAGACCCCGAGGCCAAGACGGTGGCGATAGTCTATAAGGAGAATGAGTTCTCCAGGACAGTTGCTGAGGGTGCCAGGGCTTATGCCGAGAAGCTAGGCTTCGAAGTGGTCTACTTCCAGAGCTACCCGGCTGACGCCCAGGACCTAACCCCCGTGCTACAGCCTCTCAAGGATATGCAACCCGACGTGCTCATAGGTGGGGGCCACTTCGCCGATGGACAGCTGCTGGCCAGGCAGATAAACGAGCTGGGAATAAAGGCTAAACTCATAGGTATCCTAGTGGCTCCAGCCCTCCCAGACTTCTACGAGAACCTGGGCGAGGCCGCGGAGGGCATAGTATACCCGAGCCAGTGGGAGCCCGGCGTGACATTCAGCCCCGATACAACACCGCAGGGCTACGAGTGGTATGGCCCGACGGTGGACGAGTTCATAAAGTACTTCAAGGAGGTTGCCAAGGAGAGGGGTAAGGGCGACATAATGCCTAGCTACCACGCCGCCGATGCAGCGGCTGCAATACTATTCCTAGCCAAGGCCATAGAGCAGGCCAACAGCCTGGACCCCGATGATGTGAGGCAGGCTATGAACGACCTAGCACTATTCACATTCTACGGCAAGCTAAAGATCGATCCTGAGACTGGCCTCCAGATAGGCCATGACATGATCGTGGGCCAGTGGCAGAACGGTAATAAGGTCATAGTGTGGCCTAAGGAGGCCGCCCAGGCCGAGCCCCTATACCCTAGGCCATAGGAGGGGCTCGGAGCTGGCGGCCTCTAACCCCGTTTTTCCCCTGCCACCCGTGCCCTGCAGGCCTAGAGCATGCTATGGAGCCTAGCGTGGGGTGTGTATAGTGGTTGACGTGGGGCTAGTGGTTGCCAACCTTGTGTATGGGCTCTTGATCGGGATCATATATGGGATCGCCACGGTGGGCCTGAACATGATATTCGGCGTGTTGAAGATCGTTAATGTAGGTCACGGAGCCTTCATAATGGTCGGTGCATACGTGACCCTGCTACTCTTCACACTAGCCGGAGTAACGCCCCCATTAACAATCCTGGCCAGCATGGCTGTGGGCATAGGCCTGGGGCTCATCTTCTACTACCTAGTAATAAAGTACCTGGTGGACGCTCCGGAGCTAGCCACCCTTCTAGCCACCTTCGCCATCGGGGTTCTCCTCCAGGAGATAGTAAAGGCGTTCATGGGGGCTGATAGTAGGGGCTTTACGTGGAACCTGGGTAACGTAGAGGTGGCTGGCGTCAGTGTTGCCCTATCCAAGGTAGTGGCGGCACTGTTCAGCATAGCCCTACTGGGCATCATCTACCTGGTGATCTACAGGACCAAGCTTGGCCTGGCCATAAGGGCTGTTGTGCAGGACAGGGAGGGTGCTATGGTTGTAGGGGTGGACGTTGATAGGATCTATGCAGTCAGCTTCGCACTAGGCATAATGGTTACTGTGGCCAGCGGCAGCATACTGGCGATGTACCTACAGTCGGGTATACACCCATACATGGGGGAGATATACACGCTTAAGGGATTCGTCATCGCAGTTATGGCAGGGCTGGGTAGCATACCCGGGGCATTCATAGCAGGCATACTCTTCGGCCTATTCGAAAATCTCAGCTACGTGGCCCTCCAGTCCATAGAGGGGATCCAGCCCCTGGTGCTGACGAGGAGCATAGCATTCCTTCTCCTACTAATCATACTCCTAGTCAAGCCCAGCGGGCTCTTCCAGAGGTGATCCGGTGATGCCAGGAGTGGATCCGTGGGTGGTAAGGGAGGCAATGAGGAAGAGCGCCCCCACCCTGATATTTTACTTGGTCCTCCTAGGCCTATACCTAGCATTGCCCCAGTACAGCCAGTTCATAGCAACAATACTCTTCTACGCCATACTCGGCCAGGCATTCAATATATTCATGGGCATGACCGGCTACGTAGACTTCGGCTACGTAGCGTTCCTAGCCAGCGGTGCGTACGCCTTCAGCCTAGCAGCTATAGCCCTCAGCAACGCGGGCATCACGGGGTGGATCTTCATCCC
>WAKG01000103.1 GCA_015523445.1 Desulfurococcales archaeon
TAATATATCTGTAAAATCAGATAATTTAGCTAAAAACAATTATGATATAGTAAATAATGTATATTATAAGATAAGATTTGATAGGGGTACGCCTATTATTATTGGTGGAATAGAAATAGGTATTATAGAGATTATAGTATTTGGTTCGGAAGTAAATATCTCAGGAAATAAATTAGTTGTATCAAATCCTATTATGCTAGTTAGTAAAGGCATTATTAAGTATAATGATATCAATATTGATATTCCTGGAAAATATGACTATGGATTATATCTGTATAGTATAGCTAAGTTTAGGCAGACTGGAGTATTGAGTAAAGTTGTAGATTCTACATTAGCTGATGTATTATTGGATCCAGGACTATTATATTCGATATCATCGGAAGGACCAGGTATGTTGCCTCTGCCTTCAGAAGTATTGGATGGAGTAAGGCTTAAGGTTAAGCTAGAAGTTGATATGAATGGTAAATCTATTATCAAGGAATCTGTGGTTAGATTTGAGGCTAATGGTGAAGCTTTAGGTATACATGGGCTTGTAACAGATACAATTGTAATTAAAGATGGATTAAACGATCTGTATATTAATGTGAGGCCACCTCAGGTCGATGGATTCTTTGGAGTATATCATGAGCTACTTCCGTATTATCTTAAGGAAGCCAGGAATGGGCTAAGTGAGGCAGAGTATGTGAGTTTGGTTGCAGTTATGGCTGCTGGGCATGTTGTGGGTGGTGCTGGTAGCTTAGACCCATCTGTAGGTATTCAGGTTGAACGTGGCATGATAGATCTGTACCTGTTGGCTGATAGTTTTAGTCCTAGTAATTCAACAATTAATACTGATGGGCTTACTATAGCGGTGAAGGTTGTACCTGGGGTTAATTTGATATGGATTGGGGTAGCTGTAATGGTTGCAGGGGGAATATCGGCCCTTATATTGTATAGTCTGGCATATACTAAGACAGCTCGTAAACAGGGATAAATATTTTGTATATGTCTATTGTTATTCTAGAAGGGTTTATTTGGATAAGGGTATTTACCCCTATCCAAGTTGTTTAGTCTGGGATGCATAGCTATGGTGTTTAATAGAGGAAAGATAATCCCCATAGCAATATTAATGGTGGTTATCGTAGATCTAGCTGTTGCAGCGTACGCAGTTCTTAAAGGGCCTATACCAGTTAGGGTCACTTTGGGCACGCCCATGGCGTATAAGAATATTTATATACATGTACCAATAGCTATATCAACATATATAGTATTTATTGGTGCACTAGTCTCATCGATATTATATCTGAGGAGGGGAAATGAATCCTATATATCTTTGGCGGATTCCTATGTCAAATATGGTATCATGTTCGGGGCAGCTACACTGGTAACGGGTAGTGCATGGGCCAGTGAGTCCTGGGGTGTTGCATGGAATTGGGACCCCAAGCAGACTGCAGTCCTACTACTATTCCTATCATACCTTGCATACTTTCCTCTGAAAAGTAGTATAGCGGACCCAGACAGGGCCAATAGAGTGGGAGCTGCCTACGCTATAGCCGCATTCGTAATGGTGCCTATAAGCTTCCTAGCATCTAGGGTTCTGGAAAGCCTGCACCCTACTGGAGAGGCCATTGTAGAGTTTGCTGGAGGCGGCAGGGGTGGAATACTGCTAGGCCTGAGGATACTACTATTAATTTCAATAGCAACAACCCTGCCAATGCTTTATGCACGTGGATCAGTTAAGGTGCCCAAAACAATCCCGCTAGCCATACTTGTAGCTGGAGTCCTTGTTGCAGGGTACACGTACTACCCCATTGTAACGGGGGATAGCGCTAGGGTAGTTGATGCAACTACTACTAGCGATGGGAGGATCACTAGCATAACTCTGTCAACAGGTGAGACAATAGATTTTGATAGACCCATCAATTCCCCGATAAATCCCCCACTGACAGATGATGGCCAGAGCACCCTAATTGGACATCTAGTTAGGGTTAATGGGGATGGAGTAGAGATACTGTATCACTGGAGCACTCCATTCGCATTCATAGTATACGTTATATTACTATCCATATCCCTATACCTGCTTGGTGGTAGGAGATGAATAGGCCCATACTACTAGCAATAATAATGGCAGCCATCATCGCAGGGATAGGATATGCCTCGATAAGTGCCTCTAAGTATAACGAGGTTGGAAGCCTGTCAGGCATAGATGCTCCCACCAGGGTCACGGTGCGTGGTAATGTAGTTAGCCTAGGCACTGGTAGCGGTGTAATACTATACAATGGAGAGGCTTATAGGCTAGACGCTCGAGGCCCCTATGGCATAGCAGAGGCTATTAATGGAGGAGACTCTATAGTTGTGTTTCTACTCGAGGGCGATAATGGATTCAGGGTTGCAGCTGTATACCAGGCATCGGAATTCCTAGCAAGGTATGGGGGTTCACCAATTATTGACCCTAGTATAGTTATTGATGGAGTCTATATGCCTAGCACTACTATGACGATAACTATTGGAGGAGATAGCGTTGAGGTACCTGTTATTGATATATATACTATACTGAAGGGATGCCATGCATCCTACGGCCAGGAGCAGGCCACAGTGGGGTAGTAGGTAGCATCACTAGCATTTATACACTCGGGAAGACCAGGATTAACGGTGGCCTGTGGTGAGGCGTAGCCCGTGGCTTGGCTTGGCTAGCCTGCTCCTCATAGGTATGATACTTGCCAGTCCTATACTCGCCTTTAAGGCCTATGCTCAGGAGGGGGTTGTTATCAGGATTATAACTAGGCATCCTGGAGAGATACTGAATAAGGCTAAGGAGGAATTCCTAAAATCGGATATAGCTAAACAGTATAATATAGTAGATATAAAGTTCTATTCATTCGATCCAACGCTATGGGTAAGCGCCATAGAGAGGGCGGCCAGCAAGGGCAACAATATAGACGTAGCATGGGGAGGAGGCCCAACCCTATTCGACAACCTGTATGAGGCCGGTCTACTAGCACCTCTAACCAGCCAGCTTGCACTGGAAGCGGCTGGTCAAATACCAGACACATACGCTGGAGCACCTATGAAGAGGATGGATGACAATAAAATCTACTGGGTCGCGGCTAGCATAGCAAGCTTCGGCTTCACGGTAAACCATGACGTGCTAAACAAGTACGGGTTGCCAGTTCCAAAGAGATGGGCAGACTTGGCGAGCCCTGTATATGCAGAGCCACTAGTTAGGGAGAACAAGCCAGTCGTAGCAATAGCAGATCCTACAAGATCAACGTCAAACACTAGGATGTACGAGATAATACTACAGGCATACGGCTGGGAGAACGGGTGGATAAACCTAACACTAATGGCTGCAAACAGCCTGGTGGAGGGCGGGAGTTCCGATGTAAGGGATGACGTCATACTAGGCAGGGTAGCGGTGGGGATCACTATCGACTTCTACGGTTACACAGCTATGAAGACAAACCCGGCATGCGAGTATATACTACCACCAGGGGAGTCAATAGTCAATGGTGACCCAATAGCACTCCTGACAACTAGCGCCAACCCAGAGGCTGCACAGGCATTCATTGCATGGGTACTAACAGAGGGCCAGAAGGTATGGTTCGACCCCAACATAAACAGGCTTCCATCAAACCCCAACGCATTCAACCTGCCAGAGGGGAAGGAGAGGCAAGACCTCAAGAACATATACGACCAAATATCTGGAATACAGGGGATAGAGTTCGATGATGCACTAGCTCTAAAATATGAGAAGGGGATGCAACAGTACTTCAAAACCGTGCTAGTAGATCTAAACTCCCTCCTAAAAGAGGTTTGGAGGAAACTAGTCAAACTATACATGGATGGCTATATAACAGAGGATGAATTCAAAGACTATGCAAAGAGGCTCGGCTCACCCCTAACATACGTTGACCCATACACAGGGGAAAAGGTAACATGGACAATGGAGAACGCCATAGAAGTCACAAAGAAGCTGAAGGACCCGGAAATCCAGTCAGAGGCACTTGTGAAATACTCTAACGCGTGGAAGAAAGCAGCTACAGAGAAGTACAGGAGCATACTAGATGAGCTGAAGGAGATAGAGAAGACAAGGACACCCGGTGCAACACAGGAAAAGACCAAAACACAGGAGGAGACAACAATGATAGGCGAGACCACAGAGCAGAAGACAACACAGGCAGAGACAGTCCAGGAGACCCAGGAGGCCGCGGAGGAAACAGTTCCCGAAGGCGGGGGCACTTCAAGGGCACTAATAGCGATAATCGTAATCATAGTGATAGTAGGTGTAGCCGTCGTTATACTCAGGAGATAGGCCGGCGGGGACTGATGCAGTAATGCCTAAGAGGGGTGCCAAGGCGACCAGTTTACTAGCAAAGTTCCCGGTAGACCCCGTAATAATAGTTATGCTAACAGTATCACTACTAATCTTCACGTTATTCCTAATAGCACCCCTAGCCTCGCTATTCCTATCGCCTAGAAATATCCTAAGCACGGAGTTTCTAGGGTCATACCTAGATTATCCATACATATCATTGGAACCCATCGGAGACGAGTGGATAATAACCCTCGACAGGGGAGAGGTCACCCATATTATATTCACATGGAGGAACTATGGAATAATTCTGAACACGGTAATGGCTGCGATACTAGTTACAATATTCACATCAATAATAGGAGTACTCGTTGCACTAGCTATGGCACGATACGACTTCCCAGGCAAGAATATACTCAGGGTACTCGTTATAGTGCCCCTACTGTATACTCCATTCGTTAACGCATTCGTAATATACAAATTCCTAGGGGACGGTGGTATAATATCCAGCATAACAAGCTACCTTGGATTCACGATAGAGTTCCAAGACGTGGCTGGCATGATCCTGGCTCAGACAATGATGTTCTGGCCAATAGTATATCTAAACGTGTACTCAAGCATGGTCCAGATAGACCCCAGCCTCGAGGAGCAGGCAGAGAACCTCGGCGCCAGTGGCTCTAAACTATTTAGATCAGTAACACTTCCCCTAAGCATGCCAGGCCTAGCCTCGGGGGCAGCTATAGTATTCATATTCTCCATGGAGGACCTAGCAGCCCCCCTGGCATTCAAGGTTGAGGACGTGATCTCTATAAGGATAGTGAAAGAGATACTATCCTCCACAACCATAATGGAGCTTAGCCCAGATACCGTTGTACTAGCACTGATACTTGTAGTAACAGCTTCCATGTGGTTCATAGCCATAAAGAGATATGTGAGCCTAAGGCAGTACGCCATGGTGGTTAGGGGGGGCAGGTGGACCCCCCGTAGGTTCAAGCCCTCACCCCTAGGATACCTACTCATATACCTAATCATGACTCCGTGGACACTGTTCAGCGCTATACCACAGTTCGGAGTACTTATATACGCATTCACCGAGCAGTGGATAGGAGTAACCCCAACAGGATTAACACTAGACAACTTTAGATACATATTCTCCGAGCCAGTAACCCTGACCGCTCTGAAGAACAGCCTAGTCTATGCAGGATCAGCTGTGCTAGTCATAATAGTGATAGCCGTATCCAGCGCCTACGTGGCTAGCAGAGTCAGATCCAGGCTGGCATGGCTAGTGGACCTACTCTCAACTATACCAATAGCAATACCCGGGCTAGCATTGGCCACCGGGCTCATAATACTCTATGGGTTTAGCAGGGCCTCCGAGGTATGGCCCTTCTCAGCGCTAAACCCCATAGAGTACAGCCCGGCCCTACTCTTAATACTAGCATACGCTGTGAGGAGGAGTCCATTTACAACTAGGGCAATATATGCTGGCCTCCAGCAAGTTCATGAGGCTCTTGAGGAGTCGGCTATGAACCTTGGAGCCTCGAGGGCCAGGGTACTAGCAACTATTGTTATACCACTGATAGGGATAAACATATTCAGCGGGGCTCTCATTAGTTTCGTCTATAGCGTGGCAGAGGTTAGTACAAGCATAACGGTGGGGAGGATACACCCGATAGACGAGGGGTACGCCCCTATGACGGCGGTTATGTACGAGTACCTAACCGGGGGGTACGGAGGTGGCAACTATATACATATAGTGGCGGCGATGGCGACCCTAATACTCACGGTGCAGCTACTAGTGATAACGGTGACCAACATACTATTGAAGCAGAGGTACGCCTTCATAGGGGTGTAGCAGGGCATGGTAAGGGTAACGCTAAGCGGGGTCACCAAGAGGTACGGCAAGGTCATTGCAGTGGATAACGTCAGCCTGGAGATAGGGGACGGGGAGATATTTACCCTTCTAGGCCCAAGCGGCTGTGGGAAGACCACGACACTAAGGATAATAGCGGGATTCGAAAGGCCAGACAAGGGCAAGATAATGTTTGACGAGGACGACGTGACAAACCTGAAGCCACACCTACGGGGCACCGCAATGGTATTCCAAAACTACGCCCTATGGCCCCACATGACAGTCTTCGACAACATAGCCTACGGCCTCAAGCTTAGGAGGGTCCCCAAGAACGAGATAAGGAAGAGAGTTAAGGAGGCTCTCGAGCTAGTAGGCCTCTCAGGCCTAGAGGACAGGTACCCATTACAGCTGAGCGGGGGCCAGCAGCAGAGGGTGGCCCTAGCTAGGGCTATAGTGGTAGAGCCCAAGGTCCTACTCCTAGACGAGCCTCTCAGCAACTTAGATGCCAAGCTGAGGCTTAGGATGAGGGAGGAGATAGTATCGCTCCAGAGGAGGCTAGGGATAACAACCATCTACGTGACCCACGACCAGGAAGAGGCTATGAGTATAAGCGACAGGATAGCGGTGATGAATAGAGGGAAGGTCCTACAGGTAGACACGCCCCAGGGAATATACAGGAGCCCTAGAAGCTACTTCGTAGCAACATTCATAGGGAGGACTACAATAATGAGGGGCATCGTTGAGGCCTCAGAGAATGGGGTCTATAGGGTAAAGGCCGGGGGCATCACGGTCTTCGGAATAAGTGCTTCAGGCCGTAGATTCAGACCGGGAGAGGAGGTAGTTGCAGTTATCAGGCCTGAGGACTTCACGCTAGCCAGCGATGGAGGGGTTAACGTGATCCAGGGCAAGGTAGACCTGGTCATGTTCCTAGGCGTGTTTAACCAAGTCAAGTTATCCACGCCAGCCGGGCCCATAACGGTCTATCTCAGGCCCAAGATAAGGGTCGGCAGGGGCGACCAGATCCAAGTCTACGTCAACCCGGAGGATGTCAAGCTGTATAGTGTATCAGAGGCTATGGAGGAGTAGAGGATACTGCGAGACCTATTTTACCCCCATCCACGGGCGCTAGTACACGGTGAAACTAGTGGATACTAGAAAGCTAGTTAAGGTTCTAACCGGGATACTACTCATCACACTACTCCTACTCCCCATGGCATATACAAGGTCAGGATCCTCTGTACTGGTATTCACGGAGGACGATCCATACATTGTGAGGCCCTTCTACGGGCTGCCAGAAGTCGTAGCACCTGGCGGGGAGATCACAATCCTACTCAGAACCAGCCAGGAGCTGGATATACGTGGTGCCACCATCTACGGGCTTAACAGGACCTACACGCTGGACCTGGTTGAGGTGGGCGGGCTAGAGGTGTTCTACCCTGAGGAGGGGCACAACTACACTGTGCAGAGGATAACCACTGCTATCCCAGATGACGTAGAGGAAGGCCTATACACTCTAGTAGTAGAGTACGAAGGCGGCCAGGCTATAATGCCTAGGTCGGTAATAGTAGGGGAAGGTCCTAAGGACCACATCAGGGTATTCCACATAACAGACCAGCACTTAGGAGCAGTGAACAAGGGTATACCCAACACATACAAGAATACCAGGTACATAGCCCTGATAAACACGATGGCGCTACTATACGGGGTAGATATAGTAGTAGTTACGGGAGACCAGGCCGATGTTGGTAGCGACATGGTATCGCACAAGGACTACTTCTCACAGATGAACCAGCTACTAGTCCCCACAATAATAGTACCAGGAAACCATGACTGGGCACAGGTAGCAACCCTAAAATCGTTCCTAGACTACCTCTACGGGAGGTACCAGAACAGCTTAAGGTACTGGAGCTTCGTATACGGGGACTTCGTATTCATAGGCCTAGACACCAGGGGCGTGGGATATCCCGAGGACTTCCAGCTAGACTTCCTAAACAACACTCTGAACATGTATAAGGACAAGTATGGGATAGTAATGATGCACCACCCAATATTCAACAGGGCAGGATTCTACAAGGGGATGGCGGAGGAAAACAGGAACGAGCTATACTACAGCTGGAGGGAGCTGGGATGGGACCAGGCAAAAAGGTTCTTCGAGATAATGGCTGAGAACAAGAATCTAATAGCAGTTATGACTGGACACGTGCATAGGGATGCAGATGCGGTGTGGAGTAGAGAAGACGGGAGCAGGGTATACTTCATAACAACAACTACTGCAAACCACGGATACCCAGACGGGTACTATTGGGGGGCAAAGGTTGTAGACATCTATACAAATGGGACGGCCAAGGTATACATACCATCTAACAGGCCCTACTTCTTCACTTCAGGAAGCATCAACACGGAGAGATTTATGGTTATAGAGCATATCGACAAGTATAGCACGGCAGTCACCTGGACAATAGATACAGAGGGTTTCGAAGACATGGACACAGGCGAGATAGTACTGGTGTTCTACATGAATAAGTCTGTAGACCCCTCAAACTACAAGCTATATGGGGACCTAGACAGGGTAAAAGAAATAAAATATTATGATATTGGAACATATCACCTGTTCATAGCAAAAGTAAATGCAACAGGCAAGGGAGCCATAACTATGGCGTCATACATAGACACGGAGCCTCCAACAGTTGAGATAACAGGCATGTCACCCAAAAAGCCTAGGCAGGGCAAGCTAGTCACAATGAACATAAGGGCAGAAGACCCAGGTTGGGGCATAAAGAATGTAACGATAATCATAGAGAAGCCAGACGGCTCCACACAGGAGCTACCAGGGCTAGTCACAAACACCAGAGGTATATACATGGCAGTATTCAAAATAACAGATCCGGGCCACTACAAGGTAAAGGCCTACGCATACGACTTCAACGGGAACAAGGGAGAGTCGAAAGCATTAGAATTCAACGTGAAGCCTAGAAAGAAGCAGGCGCAAACAACCACAACAGAGACCCAGACGCAGGAGGTAACAGAGACAACAACTACAGGCACAACCACAACGACAACAACCACCACAACTACTACAGAATACACAACAACACAAACACCTACAACAACCCAGATGACAACAGTAGAGCCCACTACACAAGAAGAAAGGACTACCAGGACAACAACCCAACAAGGACCCCAGGAACCCGAAGAGACGCAGGAGGTAACAGAGACCTTACAAGCACAGCAAAGCAATGCACCACCAGCATGGGCAATAGCAGTAATGCTGGCTGCAGTAGTGGCGCTAGCAGTATTCGTTATAAAGTCTAGAGCGTAACACAACCCCTAACAATCCACATACCCAAAACCCTCCATAAGGTTTTACATGGTGCATCAAGCTGGCAGGGCTAAGACTAGGCAGGCCGCCAAAGAATATATGGAGAAAGACCTTAGGTGACGCTATAGAGGCGTTCCTAGACGCATTATCTGCCTCGGGAGCCAGCGATTCAACGGTTAAAACCTACAGGGCAGCCCTCAGGAGCTTTGCATTCCACGTGGGACCTGATACTCCATTAAGGGAGATCGATGAGGATCACTACCTCTCATGGATATCAAGGCTACGGAAAGAGGGAGTTCATAGGAGGAGGAGTCAGAAGAGGGAGTCGCTGCAGAACACCCTACACTACTACACCCTATTCGTAAAGAGGTTCCTAACATGGCTGGGTATAGGGGGCGAGGACCTACCAGTGGTACCTAGGAAGAGGCACATAATCCCCGATACGCTATCCTGGGAGGAGGTAAAGAGGCTGATAGAGGCGGCACGGGACATCTACGATGCCCTAATAGTATCGGTACTGGCTGAGACTGGTATGAGGGTAAGCGAGCTCCTCTCGATAAGAATACGTGATATAGATCTGGATAAGGGTGAAGTTAGGATTAGGGGTAAGTATGGTAAGGAGAGGATAGTCTTCCTAGGTCCAGCCAGCAGGGCCCTCATAAAGGCATACATAGACTCGTCAGACCCTAGCCCAAGGGAGAAGCTTGTGGATATGAGCTACCAGGCTGTACATAAGAGGTTGAAGAGGCTAGCGATAAGAGCTGGGATAGAGCCAAGTAGGGTTAGGCCTCACGTGCTCAGGCACACGTTCGCCACGGAGGCGATCAGGAGGGGCATGAGCCTACCAGCGCTGCAGAAGCTCCTTGGGCATAGTGACATCAAGATCACGGAGGTATATCTACACATGAATATGGAGGATGTGAGGAGGGAATACGCATCGATATTCTATAGTGGGCCCGGGGCTAGAGCCTACCTCGAGGAGCACCCCTGACCATTCTCCTAAGCCTATCCAAGGCCCTAAGCTTCTCCCTAGACCCTAGCCTAGACGCCTCTACTATATCCTCCATAACCTCTATGACACGCCTAGCAGTGTCGGGATTATACCTGTATGGGACCCCATCCTTACCCCCGACAGCGTAGGAGTAGATGAACGGATCTAGGGGGTGAGTGACCGGGTCCCTATGATCCACTGGAGCAGAGTATATAAGGTCAGATATGAGGGCCAGAGCCCGTACAACAGCAGGTCCTAGCCCAGGGGCCAGCGCTAGCTCCAGCTCGCTTGACGGGTTATACCGGGTAAGATCCTCAATAGCCCTAACCAGCTGCTTGGATGGCCTCACAGGCCTATAGTGGTGGCTACCCTCATCTCGAATCGGGCTTATAAATCTATCCAGGCCCGAGCCCCTGAATGCTAAGGAGTTAGCCTCCTTTAGTAGCCTGACAATCCTTGGGGCGCCTTCCCCTACTATGTCCAGAAACACCCTGCGGGCCCTTCTACTATCCCTGCTCGTAGCGTCTAGGTGGAGTCCATCGCTAACCCCACCTATACCGCTAAACGGCTCCTCTACCACGACTCGATCTATGTGATACCTTCTAGCCATCCTGCTGGACGTGTTCATTCCCTGTTCTATAACCACGAACCCCCTGGGATAGGCTACTATGGAGTGGTGGTATAGCGTGTAGCCGTCTTGTAGCAGGCTAGATGCTGCCCTGGCCCCCAGCTTGCTGGCGATCATTATAGATTCAGGGTCTAAGTCCAGGATCCTCGAGGCCTCTACTGCCTCTTCCCTAACCCTAGACATCATGGCCCCCTTCCCGCCGAGGACTATAAACCCTAGGTCCCTCCTTCTCCAGGAGATGTTCTTCAGCACCCTGATTACCACGGTCGTGCTACCACTACTATCCCAATCCATCCCAATCACGTTATTGAAGGCCTGGAACCATAGCGGGTCTGAGAGCCCCCTTGCCAGCCCCTCGACCCCGTGAACCTCTATAATAGCCTCTACAATCTTCTCTCCCATCCTCTCCATTAGCCTAAGCATCCACGGGGGGACCTTGCCGCTATGCAGGGGCAGGTCGGCTGATCCTGGCAAACCCTAGGACCCCCATCCGTAGCATAATAGTCGTGCTACGGGTTATAGGATTTGTGAGTAGATAAATGGTGTGGTAGAATGGGTGCACGGTGTTGGTGGTTATCACGGGCTCATACCTGTCAAACCTGGCGTACTGCGAGTATAAGGCTGTGTTATCCCAGGAGTACCCTACAAGGAGCGTTAAACCGCAGTCTAGGAGGGTCCTGGAAAAGGTTGTAGGGTCCATGAAGGGAGTTGATGCTAGGTTAGAGGTTGTGTATGGCAATGTTGACGGCGTGGATCTTGCAATATTCCCGGGGGCAGTACTCTATAGGCAGGGAAGGGTCTACGGCATACTCAGGGCAAGCATTAGGAGTTATCCTAGGATCTATGAGAGCGATTTTACACCGATAAAGGTGTCAGCCCTCCTATTAGATATGCAGGGCAAGGTAGGCGAGATACTCAAGCTGGCCGTAGTAGCTAGTATAAATGAGAGGCTGCTCGAGGAAGCTCTAGCCAATACGATACTCAGTGGCCTGAAGCCCGGGATGGGAGAGGGTTGGGCAGTCTCAACTAGGATTTATAGCAGGGAGGAGGCAGAGCGAATACTATCCAGAGCTGTCAAGGTAGCGAGGAGCGTATCACTGGCGAAGCCCTCTCCCAGCCAGGCCAAGTGCGGGGCCTGTGAGTATGCTAGGTACTGTGAGTATAGCATGGTTGCAGGGCGAGACCGCTTATCAGCGTAAGTGTAAATAGCGTATCACCCGGGGGCGGGATGCCATGGCCTGATCGCTGCAGACCCTAGGGGAAGTTGGGGGATGGTGAGCGAACCCGAGGTGGAACCGCCCCAGCTTAAACTAAATTAAACTATATAAAACTACACGAATGCAGTTGAAAACCGGTGTGACTAGAGTGGTCCAGGATCCTTACGCAGCCTATAGGAGCTATGAGGAGAAGCCCTGGATTAGAATGTATGATGATGGTGTTCCAGAGGAGGTAGAGGTCCCGGAGAAGCCTCTATACACAATACTGGAGGAGTCTGCATCCATGTACCCGGATAGGGTTGCAATATACTTTTACGGGTATAAGATGACTTATAAGGAGCTCCACAACGCCGCATCCAGGTTCGCCGGGCTACTCGCTGATATGGGGCTGGGCAGAGGTGACGTGGTGGCACTATTCCTACCAAACAGCCCCCAGTTCGCGGTAGCCTACTACGGCACCCTGATGGCGGGTGCCACAGTGTCTCCGCTGAACGTGCTCTATAGCCCCCACGAGATAAATAGGCAGTTGAAGGATAATGGGGCTAAGGTCCTAGTGGCGATAGACCTCTTCAAGGACAAGGTCCTAGCCGGGCTCCCCCAGGAGGTGGAGAAGGTCCTATGGACCGGGGTGCAGGACTACCTGCCAGGGATAAAGTCCTTCCTGTACAAGTTAAAGGCGAAACCGCCAAAGCCTCCAACGGGGGGTAAACACTCGCTCTTCAAGGAGGAGCTAGCATCGGCCAAGCCATACACGGGAGACCCGGGAATAGACCCTAGGAACGACGTAGCTGCACTCATGTATACGGGTGGTACAACTGGCACCCCGAAGGCAGCTGAGCTGACACATTACAATCTACTAGCAAACGTGATCCAGATAGATGCATGGTTCAAGAAGGGGGTCAAGGGGAAGGACGTGTTCGTAGGTGCACTACCATGGTTCCACATCTACGGCCAGACAGCAGTCCTCAACTCGGGGGTGCACAAGGCGGCAACAATACTAACATACGCTAGGTGGGATGTAGATACAGTCATGAAGGATATCGAGAAGCATAGGGCCACCGTATTCCACGGAGTTCCACTAATGTACATAGCTATACTAAACCACCCTAAGAGGGATAAGTATAACCTCAAGAGCCTGGAAGTCTGCATCAGCGGGGCAGCCCCCCTACCCAAGGCCGTCGCTGAGGAGTTCGAGAGGGTGACGGAGGCCAAGCTTAGAGAAGGCTACGGCCTAACAGAGACGAGCCCAGTGACTCATGTGAACCCAATACTGGGCAAGGCCAAGATAGGGAGTATAGGGGTGCCAGTGCCAAGCACGATAGCGGCAGTTGCCAGTATAGAGGAGCCAAGAATACTACCTCCAGGAGAGACAGGGGAAATAGTCATCTCGGGCCCCCAAGTCATGAAGGGATACTACAACAGGCCAGAGGAGAACGAAAAAGTATTCTTCGAATGCTGCGGAAGGAGGTGGCTTAGAACAGGAGACATAGGATATATGGATGAGGAGGGATACTTCTACATAGTGGACAGGAAGAAAGACATTATAAAATACAAGGGATACAGTGTCTTCCCAAGAGACATAGAAGAGGTACTTTACAAACACCCATGCGTCAAGGAGGCAGCAGTTATAGGAGTACCACACCCGGAATACTATGAAGTACCAAAAGCATTCATAGTATTAAAACAAGAGTGCAAGGGCAAGGTAACCGAGCAAGACATAATACAATACGCAAAAGAACATCTAGCACCATACAAAGTACCAAAAATGGTAGAATTCAGGGAGGACCTACCAAAAACAGCTGTAGGAAAAATCCTAAGAAGAGTACTAAGAGAAGAGGAGGCCAAGAGGCAAGGGTGATGTAGAGCAACATAAGGTCAATTATAGGGGATTAATATGGTGCGGCGGCCGGGATTTGAACCCGGGACCTCCGGCTTGGCAGGCCGGCGTCCTAGTCCAGGCTAGACGACCGCCGCACCCCAAGTAGGTGATTTAACTCTACTGAGGGGTTTAAGGGTTTTATGCCGCCATTCCAGGCCCATACATAATGCCCGAAGCACTACTCCAAGCCACAATACTCCTGTAAGGGATCTAGAAGCGTGCCAGGGTATGGTATCAGCTTCCCATGAGGACATGCTTTAGGCACCCCAAGTGCCTTAGCTATAGTCCACGCGTCATCTGTAGACAGCGAAGCGGCTAACTTCCTAGCCATCATCCTAGCAGTCTCCGAATCTATTCCAGCCCTAACCATAACCAACTCGATTATGGCATGCTTCCATATATACTCAGTTAAAACCTGGAGCCCCTTTCTAGACAGGCAAACACCCTGACCCTCAGTCACGTTAACCAGCCCCTTATACTGTAGCCTCCGGATCATGATACTTACGGTGGATGCAGATACCCCAAGAACCCTAGCAAGGTCTCCAACCCTGACTATACAACCACCCGGCCTACCTCCAAGCTTGTAGATAGCCTTCATATACTCGATATTCCTTTCAGTAACCAAATCCCTCTGCCTATTCAACGCCTTGAACCCCACTAATCCGGTTAGATATTAGATAGTGTTTGGATGTATATCCCTTTAGCCTACCGATGCATCCATCTAGGAATTGGGATGATGAGTGGGTGAGCTGCCTGAATCAATGACGATAGAGGATGGTTCTGACCGCAAATATATCTATTAATAATATATCGAATAATTAAAATTAGTATATAATTCAATAATATAAATAACGTAAATTATAATATTAAAATTATGTGGATATCTTTATATTTATATCGTTACACCTAGTTTTGATACATAGGGTGAAGCTATGTTAAAACACTCTAAACAATTGAATATAGGTTCATATA
>WAKG01000104.1 GCA_015523445.1 Desulfurococcales archaeon
GATGTGTATAAGAGACAGATCCTGCCCCAGCTACCGATCACAGGCTTCACAACCCAGGGCGGCCCCTGTGGGAGGCCCCTGTCTAGGTTGTTAGAGCCGCTTAGAATAGTTGTCTCCGGGACCGGGACTCCATGGGAGGCCAGGAGGGATAGGGTTGCCACCTTGTCCCCGGCCAGGTATATTACTGTACCCGGGTTTAGGACTTTAACCCCCCACGATTCCGCTGCGAACGCAGTAGCCACGGCGTTGCTGAAGCTCACGCTCCTCTCCAGCGCTAGGTCTAGGGGGCAGCAGGGCTCCCCTATCCTTAGGGGCGTGTACTCCACGTGTATTAGCCTGGTATCCGCCCCCATGTCCTTGAGGGCCTGTAGTATCGCTTTTTCCTCCCAGCGCGGGTGGTCGTATAGTAGGGCTATTGTTGGCAACCGGGCCTACTCCCCCCAGTCCTCCATGTCTCCCTCGAATACCCTCAGCTGCAGCACTCCGTTGTCCTCGACCACCTCTAGTAGGGTGCCGCAGTCATGCTCTATCAGCTCACCGGGCATGGCATCCTCCGGGATACGGGCTTCAAGGCCGCAGACAGGGCATCTAACCATCTCATTCACCCAGGTTAATACTCATTAATAAATGGTTAGCTGGTTAAAGAGTATTTCTGCCTCATAAGGTTAATATTAATATAAGATTTAGTTAGTATATCTAACATTAGATTGTGGCCGGGGTTAGGTTGCCGTGCCCGCCCGGGTGGATGAGAGGGACTATGCTATCCTCAGGATCCTTAGGAGGAACGCTAGGACCCCCTACACGGTTATCGCTAGGGAGCTGGGGATCAGTGAGGTGGCCGTCAGGAAGAGGATACTCAAGCTGCTGAGGAGCGGGGTTATAAGGAGATTCACTATAGACTATAGCGTGCCGGGCGAGCTGAAGGCTGCGATACTAGTGAGGACACTACCCCAGACTAGGGTACCTGATGTTTCCCGCAGGATCCTGGGCATACCCGGTGTGGAGGCCATCTACGAGGTCACCGGGGAACACGACCTCCTAGTCCTAGTATCGGCCAGGAGCGTTGATGACATTAACGATTATGTGGATAAGATCAGGTCTACTCCTGGAGTCTCATCCACACACACACTCATAGCACTGAGGACCTGGACCCCATAAACCGCTAATAACCCCCAGCATCCTCAAGCCCAGCCAGGACCCTGAGGGGATACAGTTGGACCCAAACAGTATCCTACTAGTCTCCTCCGCCACGGCATCCTCACTCCTAATGATATACACCGCTTCCCGAACAAGATTCAGGAGGGAGAGACGGCTCCTTGGAGCTCCCCTCGAGGGCTTCAAACCTCTAACCAAGCCCACTCTCCACTCCACCTTTAGGGTACAGGAGGATCTCCTACCAGGGTTCGAGGGCGAGTGGAGATGCGGCCTCCTAGGCTGCGGGGGCTGGGGATGCACATATCTATGCGCCCATAATGATACCTTGGCGGCCTTTAAGGTGCCCAACAGGAGGGAGTATAGGGAGATGATCGAGACATCGATACCCCCCACCATACTAGAGTCGGAGAAGGCTATGGAGGATGTGGCGAGAGAGGCTGAGGCTATAGGGGGGCTCCGCCACCCACACCTCCTAAGGCTACTAGCATACTCTAGGCATGTCCCCCTCCTTGTCTACGAGTATGCAGACATGGGGACCCTGGCCCACCAGCAGGGGCTGGGATGGAGCCCTGGGCCCGGGGATGTAGCCCTCCTAGGCTACCAGCTCGCCGATGCTCTCCGCTACATCCACAGCCGGGGCCTGATACACGGCGATATAAAGCCTAGCAACGTGATGGTTGCCAGGGGGATTGTGAAGCTGGGGGATTTCAGCAGTATAACAAGCCTTCTAGGCAAATTCTCCATAACCGGGGTCCAGTCAACCCCTGGCTGGAGGGCGCCAGAGCAGGTTTATAGCGATCTCAGGCGGGTCAGTGCTGAGAGGGGCTTGGAGAACCGGATCGACGTTTACCAGCTGGGGAACCTGCTCCTCTACCTAGATACAGGGTCCACGCTCGACGGCGAGCATGCGACAACTAGGAAGAGGCTTGAGGTCCTCAGGAGGGTTAGGGATAGGACGCTGAGGGGCTTGCTGCAGGAGATGCTGGAGCCAAACCCTGCTGAGAGGCTGAGCTCGGAGGAGGCGGCCAGGAGGCTAGAGGGCCTAATACCCTAACACCTCTGGAGGGGCTAGTATTGTTATTATCCGCTACAGGCGTACCATTTCCCTGTATATACACCCTTACGGGATGGTGACCAGGGTTGAGGCGTTTACGGGCTAGTATTGTACCCGTGCTCCTGCTCGCCATGGCGATATCCTCCGCCATCCAGACCCCGGGAGTTGAGGGCCAAGCTATACAGGTTACCCTAGCCGGGAAGATCCCGGTCGATATGGATAGGATCATAGACCTAGAGTGGAGCCCCGACGGGAGCATGCTAGCAGTCCTAGGCCTCGACCTTAGCAGGGAGAACTGGAGCCTGGTAATACTAGACCCCCAAGGACAGGAGATAACAAGCCTCCGGGGGCCTGGGGTCGTGGCTACTAGTATAGCCTGGAGCCCTGACTCCATGCATATAGCTATAGGGGATGGCCACATGCTTAGGATCTACACTGCCAGGGGCGAGCCATGGTATAGCATGCTACTGGACTCACCCATAGTTAACCTCTCGTGGAAGGGCGACTTCATCGTCGCAGGCTCGCTAGGAGAGATTTACGTAGTCAAGCCGGGCGGAGACGTTGTCTGGAATACCACAATCGGCTTGAGAGACGTCCTGGTGGATTCGAGTATAGACACTCTATGGGCTGGAATATCAAACGAGCTAGTGAACACTACAGTCTACATATTCAAGGTGGCAGATGGATCCCTAGTCTCCAAGGTTGAGGTTCCAGGCGCCATAGTAGGCCTAGACACGGATCCTAGAGGTGATGTAGCTGCAGTGGCCACTAGGGGGGTTGATAATGATAGGACTAATGCTATCACCATTATAGACTCGGCAGGAGATAAAGCCGGGTACATGGAGGTCAAGGAGCCTCTGACAAGTATATCATGGAGCCCTGATGGAGCCATGATAGCCGCTGCCATTGGAAGTGGCTTCCTCATACTATCCCTGGATGAAGGCGTGGTTTGGAGCAGCGGCGGTCTTGGGGGTTCCCTGGCTGGCCTAGACTGGGGGTCGAGGTGGATGCTAGCCACCGGGATTAACGGTGCTGGGGGCCCAGTTATCCTGTTATTCATGGTGGAGCCCGGCGGTCAGGGCGGGGATACTGTCACCACTACTGTAACGGAGACTGTAACGAGCACTCTAACCAGGACGGTGACCGACACGGTTACCCTAACCCTCACCAGGGAGGGTACGACGGTGACCACCACCGAGACAGTAACGAGGACCATTACGACGACGGAGACATCAACTGTTACGAGCGAGCGCACGATAACCTCGACGGCAACACAGACTCTAACCAGTACAACACTAAGAACAGTCATTAGCATGACAACGATACCATATACAGAGACCCTCACCGAGACTGTAACTACAACCTCCACAAGCACAGTCACAGTAACCACAGGAGAGTCTCAGGCAGGTGTTAGCATCCAGGCACTGCTCCTCTCCCTGATCATACTTGGAATAGGTATAATAGTCTCCCTGTGGCTAAGGAGGGGGTAAAGGCACTTTCCCTTTATAACAGTGTAACATGGCCGGCTTCAAACCCTGGAGGGAGGATAGGGTGGCGAGGGCCGCCGTCCTGGGCGGCTCCGGCTACACCGGGGGCGAGCTGCTCAGGCTACTCGCGGCACACCCGGATATAGAGGTTACTGAGGCGACTAGCAGGGAGTATGCTGGGAAGCCAGTGTACATGGTGCACCAGCACCTCAGGGGGTTCTATAGTATAAGGTTTACGAGGACCAGCTTCGACAGGATCCCCGATGTAGATATAGTCTTCAACGCCCTCCCCCACGGAGTGGCGGTTGAGTATACTGCAACTCTGGTGGACCACGGCATAAAGGTTGTGGATCTAAGCGCCGACTACAGGCTCAGGGACCCGGGGGAGTACGAGAGGTGGTACGGCTTCACTCATCCCAGGCCAGACCTTCTAGAGAAGGCAGTGTACGGCATACCCGAGCTCCACAGGGATGAGATAAGAGGGGCTAGCCTTGTAGCCTCGCCTGGCTGTAACGCTACAGCTGCAATCCTATCCCTGGCCCCGATAGCTAGGACAGGCCTGATCCGGGGCCCTGTGCTTGTAGATGTCAAGGCTGGTAGCAGCGAGGGCGGGTCGAAGCCTAAGAGGGGGAGCCACCACCCCGAGAGGGAGGGGGCGGCGAGGCCCTATAGCCCCTCGGGGCATAGACATGAGGCTGAGGCTGAGCAGGAGCTATCCATCCTAGCCGGCAGCCGGGTCAGCGTGTCCTTGGTCCCCCATGCAGTCTCCATGGTTAGGGGTGTGCTTGCCAGCGGTCACCTTTGGGTTGGAGAGGTGGATGAGAGGGTGCTGGCTAGGGAGTACGCCTCCCTCTACGGCGGGGAGAGGTTTATCAGGGTCATCCCCCGTGGGCAGGTGGTTGATGTCAAGAACGTGGTGGGGAGCCACTTCGTCGATGTAGGCTACGCGTATGACCAGAGGACTGGGAGGCTCACCGGCTTCGCGGCCCTGGACAACCTGATCCGCGGGGCTGCTGGCCAGGCTGTGCACTCCGCCAACATAATGCTCGGGTTGAGGGAGGAGGAGGGTCTGCTCATGCCGCCCCTAAGGCCCTAGCACGGGTGAGGGGTATGCTTGTGGTTAAGGTCGGTGGCAGGGCTCTGATGGCCAACATGGATGGGATACTCGAGGACCTAGCCCGGGTCTCGGGGGAGAGCGTGGTCCTAGTGCATGGTGGCGGGGACTTGGTGACGGAGTACTCGAGGAGGCTTGGGGTGGAGCCTAGGATAGTCACGCACCCCAGCGGGATCAGGAGTAGGTACACTAGCCTGGAGGAGCTTGAGGTCTACACCATGGTCATGGCCGGGCTGCTCAACAAGAGGATAGTCTCCAGGCTACAGTACATGGGGGTGAGGAGCCTAGGCGTCACGGGGGCCGACCTGAGCCTGGTTAGGGGGGTTAGGAAGAAGAGGATTGTTGTTCTAAACGAGAGGGGGAGGCCCCAAGCAATCCCCGGGGGGTATACGGGTAAGATAACCAGTGTGGATGCGGAGGCAATCCACAGCCTGCTAGGTCTAGCCCAGGTCCTAGTCGTCACCCCCCTAATACTAGGCGGTGAGGGGGAGCTGCTCAATGTGGACGGGGACCAGGCTGCGATGGCCCTAGCCAGGACCCTCAAGCCAAGGGCCCTTCTCATGCTCTCAGACGTTGACGGGGTGATCCTGGAGGGTAGGCTAGTCAAGAGGCTAAGCCCCGGGGAGGCTAGGGAGCTTGCCGGCAGGGTTGGTAAGGGGATGAACAGGAAGCTGCTAATGGCGGCTGAAGCCGTGGAGTCGGGGGTTGGCTCCGTAGCAATATGCAACGGGCTGGCTGAGGCTCCGGTGTCGGGGTGCCTGGATAGGGGTACCGTGGTGGGCTAGCCTAGTATCTCCTTGATCCTTATTGACTTTACCACCTCGTCTACCCTGGATAGGACCTCCCTCCTCCTCTCCTCGTAGAAGTTCCTGCCCGTGGTGTCTATAGTGACTATCAGGTGGCCTAGGTCCTCGACCTCGAGCAGCCATACTGCCTCCGGTATGCCCAGCTCCTCAAGCCAGTACACGTCTACCACCCTCTTTATGGCCTCCGCCGCCAGGGCTCCTGCGCCCCCGGTGAATACCGTGTAGACTGCCTTGTGCCTCTTCATGGCCTCGGCGGTCCTCGGCCCCATGCCCCCCTTACCGATCACCATCCTTACCCCCGTCTTCTCTATGAACTCCGCCTCCACGCTCTCCATCCTCATGCTCGTGGTTGGGCCCGCGGCTATGATCTCCCACCTGCCGTTTCTCCCCCTAGCTACTGGGCCGCAGTGGTAGAGGGCTAGGCCCTCGGGGCTGAATGGGAGGCTCCTCCCGGCCTCCAGCTCCTCTAGGATCTTCTTGTGGGCCTCATCCCTAGCCGTGAATACGAGGCCGGAGAGATAGACTATATCACCCACCCTGAGCCTCTCCACGTCCTCCCGGCTCAGGGGAGTCCTGAGCCTATACTCCCTGCCCTCCACCTCTAGCTCACCCCGCAGCCATTGCCTGTAGGGTGGAGGTGTCTGCTCGTGATCCTCCACTCCCCACTACTGCTAACCTCCAGGTAGCTCCTCCTCGTGGCCCAGCACCCGACTACTACTCCCACAGCGAAGCTGGCAGGATGCCTATGCGCGTAGTCGAACTTCACGTCCAGCACGCTGTGCCTTCCGCCGAAGCCGTGGGGACCTACTCCAAGCTTGTTCAGCGCCTCTAGCAGCTCCTCCTCGAGCCTAGCAGTCCTGGGATCTGGGTGCCTGGCTCCTACTGGCCTGAAGAGCGCCTTCTTGGCTAGGGTGAGGGCTACGTCTCCCCCTCCCGCTACCGCGACCCCTACTATGAGGGGCGGGCAGGGTAGTGGGCCGTACTCAGCCACGGCCCTCACCACTGTCTCCTTCAGCGTGTCCCAGCCCCTGAGTGGGGGGCTCATTGCCAGCCTTGAGGGAGCCTCGCTCCCTCCCCCCTTGAGCATGAAGTTGGCCCTCAGCCCATCACCAGGTACGAGGTCTACGTGTATCCATGGTATGTACTTGCCCGTGTTGTCCCCACTATTCCTAGCGTATATCGGGTCCACGGCGTTGGGCCTCAGGGCGCTCTCCCTGGTCACATCCCTCAGGGCCTCCTTAAAGATCTCCATCACACGGCTCCTCATGGGGAAGCCGTCGCCTAGCTCCAGGTAGAGGTGGGGGGTGCCCGTGTCCTGGCATATAGGCCTCCCCCTCCTGCACGCCAGCTCTATGTTCCTGAGTATGGCCGCCAGCTGCGCCTTGGCCAGCTTGTTGTCCTCCTCCTCGTAAGCCTTCTTCAAGGCCTCATACACGTCTGCTGGCATCCTGGTTGCAGTGGTGAGGATCATCTCCCTGAAGGCGTTGTAAAGACTCCCCTCTAGCCGCAACGGGTTACACCATACTATTCTCTAGGCCCGCAGTGTAATTAAACATGAGAATATAGATTGTATTGCCAGGGCCCGGCCAGCGGCACAAAACACCCGGTCAGACCCACCTAGCCAGAAACAGAGACAGGAGATAGTGCTGAGGCAGGCTAGGATCCTCAAAACACCTAGCCCTAGGACTTCTAAGCATGACTATAGTGTGAGGAGTTCTAGCTTGGATATGCCCGGCACCAGGGTACCACATAGCATCACATCTATCCTACATCAAGGCACCAGGATAGTACCAGGCTGACCAGGGCCCTGGCAGATACAGATTCCCCGTAGGGGTAGGGTTTAAGGTGGCCCCAGGGTATGGTGTATCATAGGGGCGGCCAGCGTCTCAGCCCCTCATCACGGGTCAGAAGATAGGGCTCACACCACCCCCGCCGCCCCAGCCTACCCTAGACTATCCTGGGGGCGTAGTGGCGGCGGAGGCATGCCGGAGCAAACTTATCCTACAGTCTTCCTTCCAGCCTCCTTTATGGCTAGGACAGGCCTCGCCCTGGCACCACTAGGAGGCCTTCTACCCAGGAGTCTAGACCTCATCCCCTTTACTAGAGGCTACTAGCGGTAAGGCTCCCGGCGTAAGTGATATATACTGAAGGAATTGGAGACCCGGGGTAAGCGTTGACCTGCTAGGCCGCCTGCTCGACAAGCCTGCCCTGAAAGGTTTAATAGTTATAGTAACAGCGTACCAAGACTGGACCGGGGCCCAAGGCCCCGAGAGGGCCCGTCGTCTAGCCTGGTCAGGACGCCGCCCTGACACGGCGGAGGTCCGGGGTTCAAATCCCCGCGGGCCCACCA
>WAKG01000105.1 GCA_015523445.1 Desulfurococcales archaeon
ATGTAGAAGTGGTCCCTCGTATCTATTTTAGTAAGTATCTGTTTATTACTATATATTTGGACCACGTGGAGGGATATTCGTCTATAGTATAGCATATCTCCCGACTATAGTCTACCTATATAAGGGGCCTCTTGGCAAGTCTAGTCTGCGGTGCACCAGAACCTTGACACTACAGGCTAGGCCCGAGAAGGGCTCCGGAATACACGGGTGGGGAGCCTACATACCAAGGTACAGGCTCCCCCTCAAACTCATAGCATCCACGTGGGGATGGCACGAGGACCAGTATAAAGGGCTCAACGTCAGGGAGAAGGCGGTAGCAGGGCCCGATGAGGACTCAACCACAATGGGATACGAGGCCGCGTTGAACGCTTTAAGGAGGGCCAAGATTGACCCCAGCGAGGTCGGGGCAGTGTTCTTCGGCACCGAGTCCAAGCCCTACGCAGTCAAGCCCAGCGCAACCATAATAGCGGAGGCCCTAGGCATAACCCCAGTCACGATGGCCAGCGACCTCGAGTTCGCCTGCAGGGCGGCTAGCGAGGCGATGAGGTCCTCGATAGGCCTAGTCTCCTCAGGCATGCTCAAGTACAGCCTGGTGATCGGGAGCGACACAGCCCAGGCCCAGCCCGGGGATGTGCTGGAGTTCACCGCTGCTAGCGGCGCGGCGGCGTTCATACTAGGCCCCAGCAGCGGAGCCTCTGCTGTATTCGAGGGCAGCTACACCTACGTGACAGACACCCCAGACTTCTGGAGGAGGAGCCTCCAGCCCTACCCTAGGCATGGTGAGGGCTTCACCGGCGAGCCTGCATACTTCCACCATATAATCAACTCCGTGAAGGGCCTGCTTGAGGAGCTCGGACTCAAGCCTGGAGACTTCGACTACGCCATATTCCACCAGCCCAACGGGAAGTTCCCGGTTAGGGTCGGCCTCAGGCTAGGATTCACCATGGAGCAGATAGAGCCGGGGCTTGTGACGCCTATGATAGGGAACACCTATAATGCCAGCGCCCTCATGGGGCTAGCCAGGGTGCTAGACAGGGCGAGGCCTGGGGAGAGGATCCTGGTAGCCCCCTTCGGCAGCGGGGCTGGTAGCGACGCCTACAGCCTGGTGGTGACTGATGAGATTGTTGAGAGGCAGGACCTAGCGCCGAAGGTGGACGACTATATAGCTAGGAGGGTTGAGGTAGACTACGGCTTCTACACTAGGTACAGGGGGAAGATCAGGCTTATGCCGAGGTGAGGAGGGCATGGCCTGGATTTCTGGCGTGGGTATGGTTAGGATCAATAGGCACTATCAGAAGGGCCTGAGGGACCTCGCAGTTGAGGCCGCTAGCCAAGCACTCAGGGATGCGGGCGTAGACGGCATAGACTACGTTGTGGTCGCCAGCAGCTCCTCATACAGGCAGGTCGGCCAGCTGGACCTAGCCAGCTACACCTCCTCATACCTAGGCCTGAGGGGGGCTAGGAGCCTAGCGGTGGAGGCCGGGGAGGCTAGTGGCCTGGCCGGGCTCCTCACAGCCTATAGTCTAGTAGCCTCAGGAGCCGCTGAGACTGTGCTCCTGGTTGGGGTGGATAAGCTGACGGAGTACAATAGTGGGGAGGCCTACGACATGATAGAGGGGCTATACGACGTTGAGGGAGAGGGCTTCTACAATATAGGCCATGCAGGCGTAGCGGGCCTACTCATGAGGCTATACATGCACGAGTACGGGGTAGACAGGCTGACCATGTCCTACTGGCCAGCAGTGATGCATGCTAACGCGAAGCAGAACCCCTATGCAATGCTAAGGTTTGCAGTCACGCCGGAGAAGGTGGCATCTGCAATGCCCCTAGCAGACCCTGTAACCCTGCTAGACAGCTACCCCCTGGGCGACGGGGCGGCTGCGGTGGTTGTAACCAGGAGGCCTGGGCAGGTGAGGATAGTGGGGGTGGAGACGGCGACTGGGCTACCATCCCCGGCCCACAGGGATGACCCCCTATACCTGGAGAGCGTGGCGGAGGCGGTTTCGAGGCTGGGCCTCTCCAGGGAGGACCTAGAGGGTATAGACGTGATGGAGATACACGACTCGTTCACGATAACAGCGTACATGATCCTAGAGACCCTAGGCCTCTCAGACAAGGGAAGGGCTGCGAAGGACCTGGCGGAGGGCAAGTACACAGTGGAGGGCGACGGCCCGGTCATGAACCCCAGTGGGGGACTCAAGGCCCGGGGCCACCCTATAGGGGCCACCGGGGTCTACCAGCTAGCCGAGGTAACAATGTACCTCCGAGGCGACTTCCCCGGCGTCAAGACCAACGGGGCCAGGAGGGGGATGGTGATCTCGATGAACGCCATGGGATCCAGCGCCTACACAGCGCTACTCCAGGCTGAGTAAAAAACGGGGTGGCCCGGGTGAGCATAGCTAGGCACTGGAGGAGGAGGCACAACCTCTACAGGCTCATAGGGACAAGGTGCAGGAGCTGCGGTAGGACCTTCTACCCCCAGGCCCAGCGCTGCATCTACTGCGGCTCCAGCGACGTGGAGCAGGCTAGGATAGACGGGGAGGCAAGGCTCCTGAGCTACAGCATAGTCTACAGCGTGACCGACGAGGCCAGGTACGAGGCCCCGGTCATACTAGGCCTCGTGGAGGTGGGCGGGGTGAAGCTGATAACGGAGATCACCGATGCAAGCCCCGGGGAGCTGGAGGTGGGCATGAGGCTAGAACCGGTGCTCAGGAAGGTGAGCATACACGGCGAGAGCGGGCTAATATACTACGCAGTCAAGTTCAGGCCAGCAATGGGTGGCGATGGAAGTGGAGAAGATTGACGAGGTCCTAGAGAGGATCGAGAAGGGGGAGCTCAGCCTCTCGAGGCTGGAAAAGGAGCTGGGCTCCCCCAACCTGGCAGCCCTAGCCAGGAGAGCATACCTAGAGAAGACCCTAGGGGTAAGCCTCTCAGCAATAGCCAGCACGATACTAGACTTCGAGGAGCTGTACGGAAGGAACATAGAGAACCCGATAGGGGCGGTACAGATACCGGTGGGCATAGTAGGCCCCCTAAGGGTCAACGGCGAGTACGCCAGGGGAGACTTCTACGTGCCCCTAGCAACCACGGAGGGCGCGCTAGTAGCAAGCGTAAACCGGGGGGTAAAAGCGGTAACCCAGAGCGGGGGCGCAACAGTCAGGATAGTAAAGGACCACATGACCAGGGCCCCCCTACTATGGACACCCAGCATAGTAGAGGCACTCAAACTAGAAGAGTGGATCAGGGAGCACCAGGAAGAGCTAAAGGCAAGGGTAGGAGAGGTGACAAGACACGGCAGGCTAGTAGAGATACAGCCCTTCACAATAGGGAACCTACTATGGATCAGGCTATACTACAAGACCGGAGACGCCATGGGCATGAACATGGCAACAATAGCAAGCGACAGGATATGCAAACACATAACAGAAAACTACCCCGGAGAGGCCAGCTGCGTAGCCCTAAGCGGCAACATGTGCAGCGACAAGAAGCCAGCAATAATCAACAGGCTCCTAGGCAGGGGCAAATACGTGGTAGCAGAAGCCCTAATACCGAGAAGGGTGGCGGAGAAGGTCCTCAAAGCCAGCCCCGAGGCGATAGACTACGTGAACAGGGCCAAAAACCTGCTAGGAAGCGCGGCAGCCGGGAGCCCAAGCTACAACGCCCACATAGCAAACATAGTAGCAGCAGTATTCCTAGCCACAGGCCAAGACGAGGCACAGGTGGTAGAGAGCAGCATGGGATTCACATGGACAGAGCTCAGGGGAGAGGACCTATACATAAGCGTAACCCTCCCAAGCCTAGAAGTAGGCACAGTAGGAGGAGGCACAAGACTACCAACACAGAGGGAAGCACTATCAATAATGGGAGTAGCAGGAGGCGGAGACCCCCCAGGAGTAAACGCCCTCAAATTCGCAGAAATACTAGCAGCAACCGTATTGGCTGGAGAGCTAAACCTAACAGCAGCCATAGCAGCAGGCCACCTAGCCTCAGCCCACATACAATACGGAAGAGGAGCAGCCAAACAAAGAAAAGAAGCCAGGCAAGAACACTAACCAAACAACCCCCTAAGACTTAGACTTACCATACACATAGACAGCGATAACAATCATAACCCCAAACACAAACATGGCCTGAGCATACGGGTTATACAACATCAATCTCACAGGCTCCGGCAACCGATCTACCCAACTCTTAACCACTAGATTATCATTAAAGGACTTACTCTAACTAATCTTATCAACCTCCTCACCCTTCTTTACCAAGGTCCCCGTTATCTCGAGAGTGATCTGCGCCTCATAAGTGCCAGAACCTACTACCGGAGCCCCCACTTCCATATCATCTCTAAATGGTCTGTCATAGCCTAGAATCTGCCAAAATATATCTGTATAAATATCCTTTAATATTTTCTTACGCTCCGCTAGAACAGTACCGTCAGGGCCAACAATTTTTACAGATGCCTCTATAACTCCTTCACTGTATTTACTATAACTGCTAAGTTCACCAGTTCCCTCGGCCTTTACATATAACTTTAGGTATATTCTATCGTCCTCCTTATACATATTTGTCCTAACGTATATTTCGAGGCATTTACAGCCATTATCTGACTCTACGATATATTCATATTCTTCTGCCTCTGCTATGAGTGCTGTTCCTGCTAGGAGGAGGGTTATGATTAGGGTTGTTACGGCTAGGCTGCGGGTCCAGGGCATGGCCTGGCACCGATTTCTTTCCACTAATATTTCTTTCCACTAATCATGGTATACAGGAAGTAAAGGCTTATGGGGTCCAGATCAAGTATAGGATAGATAGTATGTTAAAATCCTTGATGTCCTTAGAGTTGCAGAATTAGTATTTAAAATCCAATAAAATCAGACTATAGATGTCTCTAATAAAGTTTATTAAAGTTAGAAGGTGTGCTAAGAGGAGCCTTAGAAGAGATAATGGAGACTAGTAGAAACGAATATAATTCTAATGTTAATCTTATTAATCTCGTGTAAGACGAGTTATAGAGGGATCTAGATATATAGTGTCACTACCAGGTTACAAGTGGCTTGAGGTGGTGCCTGGCAGACGTGGCGGGAGACCGACTATTAAGGTGACTCTCGTGAGTGTCAACGATATTCTAGAGGCACTGGCTAATGGGTGGAGTGCGGAAGAGGTTGCTGAGAATTATAGGATACCAGTGGAAGCAGTCTACGAAGCTCTACGCTTTGCACTGGAAACACTGAGAAAGGTAGAGGTGATCACAGTCGAGGCTACTAGCTGACGAGAACGTGCCCTAGCCTCTCATAAAACCCTTAGTAGACGAAAATGGCTTTAAGAGTAATGTTATACCTACTGTTCATGGGTACCCTATGGTTTCCTACTTAACCTTCTCGTAGGATAAATAACTTCTAAGCCTCTAACTCTTCAATAAACTCGTAGTGTGATAATACGCGTGCCCCTTTTATTCTGTGGTGTTGTACGAAGTTTTTGAAACTTTCATCTATAGTAATGAATATTGCTCCTCTAGTTGATGCAGTAGCATAGAGTATATTGTCTATCATATCTCTATGTCCTAGTAGTTTCATCTTATATGCAAGTGCATAGGCTTGAGCGTCAGGATATATGGGCTTCAAGTAATCCGTTTCCTCGATAGCTCTAATTGTATTGGCTATATCACTAGGATCTGGTCCCGACCCCTTTTTTATTGTTTCTCTAGCAATTTTGGCTGTAATCTCTATAAATGACACAGGGGAATAATATAACGTTATAAGTTTCTCTAGGGCTAACCTACGTAATTTAAGTAAAATTTCGTCACTAATTTGAATCACCTCTATACCAAATACGGGTAACAAGTAAGTTGAATCTATTAGAATCGCTGTACCGCTATTGATTCCAATCTTCCTGTTCACGCTCACTCTCCTCTTCAAACTCCTCTACAGTAGTAGAAGCCCACTTACTCCTCCTAGCTGCAAGAAGGAATGGATCAGGGGCTCTCTCAATTATAATACGATTATCTTCAACCTTTACTACAACAGGGTCACCCTCACGTAGATCTAAAGCGTCTAGGATTTCCCGAGGCAGGTAAATGGCCCTCTTCCTTCCTACCCGTAACTTCCTCGTCAACCTGGTGAAGGTATTATCACCTGGCAGGTCTGATTCACCAGGTTATAGATTATCTTGGCCTGCGTAAATAAATGTATCTACGAGCACGCCCTGTCCAGAACTAATTCTTTATTAGCTCAGTAATCTCAGATATACAGAGGCCTAGTGCATAGTGATATTAAATCAAGTAACATGCTTCTTGTAGGCCCTTATAAAGCTTGGAGGCTTCCCTAGATTTATCTTTATCTTACATAAC
>WAKG01000106.1 GCA_015523445.1 Desulfurococcales archaeon
AGCCCAGACCAGGCTCTTGTATAGCCTCTGGGACCCTAATCCTCCCAGCTCTTGATACCACCAAGCTAGCCCCCGCTACAGTTATCAATGCAGCTATGCTAGTTGCGGCTATGGTAGGGGTGATCAGGCCAAGCGCGGTGCCTGCGAGGGTGATCCCTGCTATGCCAGGTGTTATTCTAGCTATGAGCGGGGCATCCTCAAGTATGCTCCTTATACCCAAGATGGATCCCTTACTAGGGGATGCTAGTTATATGGATGGGGGGTGTGACCGGATCTACCTCTTTATGCATAGGAAGTATTCTCTATCGACCTCAAGACCCAGGCCGGGCTCGAACCGGAAGAGTATACCCCAGACTGAGAAGATCTCCTTGCCTCCGCCGCTGGGGACCAGGTATCCTCTGCCGCAGAACTGGTATGGGTCTAGGTCCTCGGGCTTAGAGTCGGTTATAACAATCTCGATCACGTCGCCCTCCCCTACCTCTAGGAGATCCCCGATCAGGTCGAACTTCAGCGAGCCGCCTTCGTAGCTAGCCTCCACGATCCTCTGCCCCTTGATAGCCCCAGGCTCTATACTCCTAATCCTAGCCGTTAGCCTCTTCTCCACCGCTCATCCCCAAACACACTTAACCTAACCCAGACACATTGACACCGGCGGGGATAAATATGGCACTGGCCGCCGAAGCGTCTAGACGCTTCACCTCTAAGCTAAACACGCTCCTGGATAAGAAGGTTATAGTTAGGCTTTCGAACGGCAGAACCTATAAGGGCAGGCTGAGCGGCATAGACATGAACAGCCTCTCCCTGCTACTAGAGGCTGCAGAGGACCAGGATGGAAGCCAATGGCCCACAGTCGTCATATACGGCACAGGGATAACAGAGATACTGGTAGAGGAGGAGGCTGTATTCGTAGCCAGAGAGTTTGCCGACTTCCTGGCCAGGCATGGCGGCATAGGATGGCATCTCATGAGGATCTACGATGATATAAACGTGTTAGAGGTGACTAAGAGCGTTAGGGTCACGAAGGACGGGGTCGAGGGCTCGGGGCCCCTAGCACAAAAGGTCTACACACTCTACAAGGAATACCTTAGAAGTAAGGGGATAAAGACGGCCTGAAGTGTTGAGGGTGCAACATGTTCGAGATCAAAGATGTAGACTTAGCGGGCAGGATAGGCCTACTTCATACAAGGAGCGGGACCATAGAGACCCCCGCATTCTTCCCGGTAATAGACCCCCTTAGGCAGGAGCTACCTATAGAGGAGATTGAGAGAGCCGGGTTCAAGCAGGTCATAACAAACGCATACTTAACCTTGAAGAGATTCGGGAGAAGGGCTGTGGAGGAGGGGATTCACGGCGTACTCGGCTTCCATGGAATTATAATGACCGACTCCGGGGCATACCAAATACTGGAGTACGGAGATATAGAGGCTAGCCAGGAGGACGTGATTAGGTTCCAAGAATCGATCGGGAGCGACATAGGCGTGATCCTAGATATACCAACCGGGGACGTGGGCCGCGAGGAGGCTAGGAGGAGCGTGGAGGAGACCCTGAGGAGAGCCCGGGAGGCGGCTAGCCTAATATCGGGTAGCAGGACTCTCTGGGTCCTGCCAGTACAGGGGGGAAGACACCTTGACCTAGTAGAATATAGTGCTAGTGAGTCGGGCAGGCTGGAGGGCTACTCGATCTACGGTATAGGTAGCCCTACCGTTTTCCTGGAGAGGTACATGTACGAGGTTGTAGTTGATATAGTATATACTGCCAAGAGACTACTCCCCGGAGGAAGGCCAGTACACCTCTTCGGTGCAGGCCACCCCCTAATAATCCCCTACGCAGTAGCCCTGGGAGTAGACACTTTCGACTCTGCATCCTACATACTCTACGCCAGGGACGGCAGGTACATAACCGACTATGGAGTCGAGAGGCTGGATAGGCTAGAATACTTCCCATGCACATGCCCAGTATGCTCCAGGTACACGCCTGGAGAACTAAGGGAAATGGAAAAGCAGGAGAGGACCAAGCTACTAGCCCTCCATAATCTCTACAAGATAAGAGAATCCATATACAAGACAAAGCAATACATAAGGGAAGGCAGGCTATGGGAGCTCCTGGAAGAGACCTCAATGAAGCATCACAAGGCCCGAGACGCCATGACCAGGCTAACCAGGTATGCTATCCATCTAGCCCGTACAGACACCAGGAGCAAGGGGATAGTAAGGGGGATCAGGCTATACACCCAGACCAGCCTCTCAAACCCCAAGGTTCTAGCATACAAGTCCAGGGCCACGAGGCTATACACCAAGATCTACACTAGGCCAAGATACACGCTAATACTCGAGCCCCATACCGGTGACTGCACAAAGCCCTCGGAAAACGTTGAAGTGGTATATTACAAGCCGTTCTTAGGAGTGATACCATGGCAGCTATGCGGCGTATACCCCACAGTCCAATCCCACCACTCCGGCGAGCTGGAGAAGGAGGTAATTGAGGACCTTGCAGGGGAGGTGCGCTCCTTCCTATCCACCCTAGGCCCCGAGAAACCTGGCGAGGTTATCATGGTCATCGACAACTCGATCCCATGGAGCGTCGAGGTGTCCAAGCTCCTAGGCGAGCTAGACGTTAAAATTGTTAGGAGGATGTAGGGGACTACATGTACATGCCCTTATCCTCGCCCTCCTGCTGTCTACTCTGCTCGGCCATTAGTTGTAAGACCCTCCTCAACTCTTCCTTCTGCCTATCTGCCATTGCCTCAAGCTCATCTATGTTTATCTTTGCTCCAACTATCTTCTCGGCTACCAGCCTAACCCCCCTGACCGCCGCGTTATAATCCACCTCCTCCACCATACTATAGGGCAGGACCATGATTGAGGGGACCTTGTAGTAGTCCATGTAGATGTATAGGAGGGCTAGGGGCCCCATCACTCCCAAGCCAGGCTCCATCCTAGGCGCCTCTAGATCCGGGCCGTGGTAGTACGTGTTGGAGACCCACCTATACCCGTGCTCCTCCCCGCTGGGCATAAAGTCTCTACTCAGTCCTCCAACCAGTACACTGGCCCTAATGCCCGATTCTGATGCCCACCTAGCCAGGGCCCTGGCGTAGTCGTCTGCATGCTCCTTCTCTGGGAGGGCCCTGTTAACTACTATCACCGCCCTGTTGCCAGCTGAGTAGTATATCTCGAATGGGAACCCGGCGCCATCCTCCTCTATCAGGACTATAGGTGGGGTCTCCCTTGTCAGTATGTATCCCACCTTCTCGGCGCCGAGAGCCATAGCTACATGCTTGGAGACCATGTATCCAACCATGCCGAAGCCCCTGAAGCCTGTTATCAGCACTGCGCCCCGGGCATCTATCGGCTTCTTAACCACGATCTCGGCCATTCTACCTCTTCACCCTCTTCCTAACCCGGGCAACCTCTCCCCTCTCGAGGCCATTAAGCATTATGGGGGGCACCCTGAGCCTCCCTACTCCAACAAGCCTATCCTCCTCATCCACTATAACCACTTCATCCCCAGGCCTGAGGTTCTCATCTATGCCCACTACGTCTCTGGCCAGCACGCTGCCCCGGATCTCTCTATCACCCCTAACAACTATCCTAAACCCAGGCGGCTTTTCCGCGCGCTGGATCAACTCTCCGGCAACTAGACTTATCGAGAACAGCCCGTCTGTAGGCCTCCTTACCAGGATCAGCTCTCCATCCCTGTATACCTCCCTCACATCCCCTCTAACGATCCTGTATGTTATCCTCCCATTGATAAGTGCATCTGCTACCCTATCGTTGAACTGGTACAGGAGTATAGCGTATATCCTCTCTAACACCCTGTCATCCAACCCGTCTCCCGCGGGTGAGATATGCCTGCTCGGGCTCCCTTTAAGGCTAGCACTTGTGGGGGTTAAGAGTTACGATAGTTGTAGTTGCAAGGATTGGCCCCTAAGAGGGGCCGGAGGATTGTTTTAGATTGTTGTTACTCCACCTAGGCTCCTAGGCCTTATCCTGTTCCTAACCTTCTCAACCGCCGCGATCATGTCCTCCACCGATATTTCCTTTCTTCCATCCCTTATCGCCATATATCCCGCCTCGGTTACTACTGCCTTAAGCTCAGCTCCACTCATGCCCTCAGTGATCCTTGCTATATACTCAAGGTCAACATCGCCCCCTATCCTGACCTTTTTTGCAAGTATCTTTAGTATCTCCAGCCTGCCACGCCTATCCGGTAGGGGAACCTCTATGATCCTATCAAATCTCCCAGGCCTCAGAAGTGCTGGGTCCAATAGGTCTAGCCTGTTGGTTGCAGCTATCACCTTGACGTTGGCTAGGGGATCGAAACCATCTATCTCTGCTAGTAGCTGTAAGAGCGTCCTCTGCACCTCCCTATCCCCGCTAGTCCCCATCTCCACCCTCCGAGATCCTATCGCGTCGATCTCGTCGATGAATATTATAGCGGGGGCCCTACTCCTTGCATACCTGAACACCTCCCTAACTATCCTGGCACCTTCGCCTATGAACTTATTAACGAATTCGCTCGCCACTACCCTTATGAAGACCGCGTTGGTCTCAGAGGCAACTGCCTTGGCCAGCATAGTCTTACCCGTGCCCGGAGGTCCATGGAGGAGGACACCCTTAGGAGGCTCTATCCCTATCTCCCTGAAGAGGCTAGGCTTTACAAGGGGGAGTACTACGACCTCGTATAACTCCTTTATCTGATCCTGCAGACCCCCTATATCCCTAAAGGAGACTCCTGGCTTCTCTATAACCTCCATAGCCTTCACTAGGGGATCGGTCCTGCCTGGTAGAACTTCCACTATAGTGGACCCCCTGCTGTTCAGGGCCACCACTGTCCCGGGCTTCAGCCTGGATTTATCCACGTTGCCCGCCACATTCACTATAAGGTTTGGACCAGTCGTACTCTTCACCACCACCCTACCATCATCTAGAACCTCTAGTACGACAGCCTCTATATGTGGAGGGCTCATCAGCTTCTCAATCTCCTTCCTATAGTAGTCAAGGTCCTTCTCCAGGCTGGCCTTAATCCTGGATAGATGCTTCACCCTCTCCCTAAGTATCTCTACCTCCTCCTCTATACTCATAGTGGTATGCCTACCCTTCTTGGCACTGCTTATAGACAACCCCCTCTTTCACCACTAATAATAATGGGGACCAAAGCCTTTATAATACGGCTAACCTGTTATCACCCGCCCCCTGCAATCAAGCTTTAACCCTCACCCAGGATAGACTATACCATGGTGCTGGAATTGATAGGCTCCAGCCAGCGGGAGACGCTGTACTGCGAGGTCTGTGGCTCCGAGATCAGGGGGCCAGCCTATAGGGCCGAGGTGGACGGGGTCGAGATGACGCTATGCCCCAGCTGCTACTACAAGCTATCCAAGAGCGGAAGGGCTAGGCTAGTCAGGAGGAGAAGTGAGAGGAGGAGGATGCAGAGGCCCAGGAGGCCTAAGATAGAGATGTACGACATAGTGGGAGATTACGATGAGAGGATAAAGAGTGCTAGGGAAGCCAAGGGATGGAGCACAGCGGTGCTGGCCCAGAAGCTTAGGATAAGTGAGTCCATGCTAAAGAAGATAGAGTCAGGAAAGATGAAGCCCACCATAGACCTAGCCAGGAGGATGGAGAAGCTCCTAGGGATAGAGCTCCTAGTCCCCACAGAGTTCGACGATGAAGACTATACTGCCCCGCCCCCCGGTGGCCTAACCCTTGGGGATATAGTAGTTGTTAGGAGGGATGAGGACTAGAGTTGGATAAGGCGGTTCTCATAATACCAAGGATCATGGAGAGCCACATAGACGAGGCCCTAGCCCTAGCAGAAACCGCCGGGTACAGGATCGTGTGGACCACCAGAACCAGGCATCCCAGAAGAGTCGGTAGAGGGCTTGTAGAGGAGGTAGCTAGCCGGGCCTCTGAGTATGGAGTGGAAGCGGTGATATTCTACGGCGACATACAACCCTCCTCCAGATTCCTCCTCATGAAGGCTACCCGGGCCAGGGTCCTCGATAGGGTAATGCTAATCCTCGAGATATTCGCCCGCCACGCTGGCAGCAGGGAGGCCAAGCTACAGATAGAGATGGCCAGGATAAGGCATGAGATACCTATGGTGAGGGAGCTGATCAGGAGGAGTAAGATGGGCGAGTACCCGGGCTTCCTAGGCCCCGGAGGCTACGCTGTAGACAGCTACTACAGGCACCTCACCAAGAGGCTAGCCAGGATTAGGAGGGAGCTGGAGGAGCTGAGGAGGGTCAGGGGACAGAGGTTTAGGAGCAGGTCTAGGAGTGGCATGGCCCATGTGTCAATCATAGGATACGCCTCCGCCGGGAAGACTAGCCTATTCAATAGGATAACTGGGGAGAGCAAACCCGTGGGGCCGGAGTACTTCACAACACTCCACCCTAAGCATAAGGCGGTGAACGTTAGGGGGTCTAGGATAGCATTCGTAGACACCGTTGGCTTCATAAGAGACGTTCCTCCGGAGGTTATAGAGGCGTTCTACAGCACCCTCGAGGAGATCACAATGTCGGATGCAGCAATCTTCGTCATAGACTCCTCTGAGCCCGTATCATACATTAGGGAGAAGCTGACGGCAGGCCTAGAGACGCTGGCCAAGATAGGGGCTCACGGGCTCCCTATAATACTGGCAGCTAACAAGGTGGACCTGGTTCCTCCGGGTGAACTGAAGAATAGGATAAAACTAATAGAGGGGCTGGCCAGGGATCTAAGCCAAGGCTCAATAGAGTCTATTATACCAGTCTCCGCCCGCACAGGCCAGGGTATCAATATACTCCTTGAGGCTGTAGTGGAGGTGGCCGGGTCTGCGCCTAAGGCCGGGAGGCCCGTATGGTAGAGTCTATATACTACGCCTCGGCCATAGGCCGGGCAGGGATAAGAGGGTTACTACCCATGTAGCCCTAGTTGCGAGAGCCTTCGGGGCAAACGGGCTGGTACTGGAGGGTATGTGCGATCCCGGGCTGGAGACAACTCTGGAGAGGGTTACAAGGTGCTGGGGAGGCCCTTTCCACTACGAATGTGGTATAGGTGGAAGGTCCTATGTTAGGAGGTGGAGGGAGTCAGGCGGGCAGGTTATCCACCTTACAATGTATGGGCTCCCCCTACACCGGGTCATAGACGAGATTAGGATGGATCCCAGGCCCAAGCTGGTCGTTGTTGGGGCTGAGAAGGTGGAAGGGTTCTACTATGAAGAATCCGATTATAACGTTGCAGTGGGTCCTCAGCCCCATAGCGAGGTAGCAGCGCTAGCGGTATTCCTGGATAGACTTCTTCCCAACTGGTGGATGGGAGTGGAGTATGAGGGGGCCAGGATGAAGATTCTCCCCTCACTAAGGGGGAAGAGGGTGGAGGGGGAATGCTAACTCCCCGGTTTACCTCCACTTTTAACCCCTGGAGGTATATTATAAGTATTCGGGATGCCGCGGTTGAATGGAACAAATAGCTCCAACGGCCACGATCTCTCGGGGCTAGAGGAGCTGCTCTACAGGCTAGCCTCAAATAAGGGTATAGACCCAGAGAAGACCATACACATATTCAGGCTACTCCTCCAGAACACCGGGCAGAAGGGGCTGAGCGACGAGGATCTAGAGTCGCTGACAGGCTATAGGCAGGGGGAGATAAGGAAGGTCCTCCGACTATTCTACGAGATCCACATAGCCAGCTACAGGAGGGGGAGGCACCCGGAGACTGGGGCCACAAGATACTACTGGAAGATAGACGTAGACACGATCAACATAAACATGATCAGGAGGAAGAAGGCTGTGCTGGAGAAGCTTAAGAAGAGGTTGGAGTACGAGGAGGGGACAGCGTTCTACAGGTGCCCCAACGACGGCAGCAGGTATACTTTCGATGAAGCTTTCGAATACGATTTTACATGTCCCAAGTGCGGATCCATACTAGAGGAGGACGACAACAGGCCATATATAGAGATCCTCAGGAGCACCATCAAGAAGCTGGAAGAGGAGATAAAACGGGATGAAGCAGGAATATACACTGGTTGACCTATTCTCCGGCGGGGGAGGATTCGCCCGCGGCTTCGAACAAGCAGGCTACATGATACTGGCAGGAGTTGACAACTACCCTCCAGCTGCTAGGACCTACAAGACCAACTACCCCCAGGCTGCTGTTGTGGGAGACGACATCAAGGAGGTTAGGGGCGAGGACCTACTATCCCTCATGGGCCTCAGCCGCGGAGAGCTGGACGTGGTTATAGCAAGCCCTCCCTGCGAGCCATTCACAGGGGCAAACCCCAATAGGATGAAAGACCCCCTAGACAGGCTCTACACCGACCCTGCCGGCCAGCTATTCCTCCACGCCATACGCCTCATAGGAGAGCTGAAGCCCAGGGTATTCGTTATAGAGAACGTACCCGGCATACTCCACAGGCCCATACAACAGGCC
>WAKG01000107.1 GCA_015523445.1 Desulfurococcales archaeon
GTAATAGTGTTATAATATAGATGTCTTGGGGAGAATATTATGAATGGTAATAAGCTTAACTCGTTAATATCCACTGGTAGACTACGACTTATAATAATAGGTTTATTGATTATAGGTGTATTTAGTTCTGCCGTTATCAGTGAGCCTGTAGATAATGCTAAACTGTTATTCTATGAGTGGATGAATGGTGGAGAACCATTACTAGTAAATATTAATATAAAAGTTCCTAGTATAGATACCGATGCTTGTAGTGTGATTGTTCATAGATACTCAACTCCGTATAACCCTGTGAAGGGTGGTATAATGGAGCTGATCTGGGTGGACACTGCTAAGCCGGGCAGTATTGTTAAGGTTAGTGATTATGTTAGAAATGCTCCTCCTGTTAAGTATAAGGTTGATGGCTCTATAGAGTATAGGGAGCCTCAGGAGTATAAGGTATCTGTACAATGTTATGATATTATAGGATCGCGGGCTAAGCTTAGGGCCTCTGGTGCTACTATAGTTGAAGTCAGGTCTTCGAAGCCTATTGCTGATGTTGTTGTAAGTGTTGACTTAAAGGAGCAGGATGTTTTTAGGCCTAGTGAGGTTGAAGATACTGTATATTGTGACTTTGGTAGTGGTGATAAGTGTACTGCGTTAACCAAGTTGGCAGTAGTAAATAGTATTGAGGGTCTTGAAACCGCGTTTAAACTAGTTTTGAGCCCACCGTCTGCCATGTACTTATCTAGCTTCCAGCAGGATTGTGTATATTGGGACATGGTTACGTGTGAGTGTTACGCTTGGTCGTCGTGGTATGAGGCTGGTAAGAAGCTGACGCCTACCGTTGTTGCCCAGGAGTCGGTGCAGAGGTCTGTTAATGGTGAGCGTAGGGTGCAGCTGGGCTCGGTGGAGTATAGGCTTGATTATTATGCTGGGACTAACGATGGTTTCGCTGGTGTATGTTATGCAGGGCCTATATATACCATTACTCCGGTGAGTATAAGGGCTCTTAGTTATGCCTCATATCTGGGCGTATACCAGCCCGGGTCTCCTGTGGCTCCTGCTGGGCCTACTGTAGGCTTTGCTGAGATATCCTTTGAGGATGGCGTGTATGAATCTGATTATAAAATTGGGGGTGAATTGTCTACTGGTATTAGCTTCTGCTATGGGTTGGGGTGTGCTTATCTAAGTGTGGATGTATATAAGGCTGGCAGGGATGACTCCGAGTATACTACGCCTAGGATAGTGGTGTATGATGTTAGTGGTAATGTTAGCCCGTGGTTTTATTGGTGGTATAAGGATGGGGATCCGATGACGTATGAGGTCGAGTTCTCTCGTTAATGCTTTACTGTTTTTGGTAGTTTTGCTATCACTCTTATGTAGCTCCTGTCCCCGGCTTTCTTCTTGATTTCTGCTATTTCTCGTAGCGTCTCTATCTCGTCTTTGCTTAGGAGGTCTCTCAGCTCGGTTAGCATTTTAAGGGCGTGCTCTGAGGGGACGCTTGTGTAGAGTATGTCTCCCTCGTCTGCGTGGCGGCCTATGAGTATTCTACCCTGTATTGAAACCGCAACCGCCATGCCCAGCCTAGCCTCCTCCAGGCTCCTGTCCCTGTCCCTGATCGCCATTATCCTGCCCAGCTCCCTGCCCTGCTGGTCCATGACCGGATATCCAGGCCTTACCACGCCCCCTAGGACCTCGACTCCTACTATTGCGGGGTCGCTCCTCCTGAATATGTATCCTGGAAGGATCCTGAACTTGCCTGGCCTGACCAGCTTATTGAGTTTTTCTAGCCTCTCCCTCTCCTTCTCCTTCTTGAGCCACTCGTCGTAGGCGTCTATCAGCTGGTAGATCACGTTGTCCCTGAATATCTTTACTCCGAGCCTCTTAGCCTCCTCCTCCGCCTCCGGCAGGACCTTGACGTTGAAGGCCAGTATGACGCCTAGGTACTTGTCGTGGGCCTTGGTTACGCTGGCATCTATCACATCGCTCCTAGTCACCGGGCCTATGTCAGCGATCCTCACCGGTACCTCCCTCCTCTTCAGCGCCTCAACAAGGGCCTCCAGGGTGCCTAGAGTGTCTGCCTTGACTACTACCCCGATCTTGTCTGTTCTTATCCTCAGCTCCTCAACCTCCCTCCTAACCATGTCGAGGGCCTCATTCAGAGCCTCCTCCGTGTTGGCCACGTAGAGGGGCGAGCCTGCTAGGACCTCGTCTAGGCCGGGGGCTACTATCCTCACCCCCGCCGCGGCGTATACCTCGTCCACGTTCATGAACTGGACCCCGCGGCTCCTTATGTCCTGTAGGGGCCTAGGCATGAGGAGTGCCCTTATCGTTGTCACCTTAGGGCCTTCCTTGCCTGCTAGGACTATCCTGTCCCCCACCCTGAGCACTCCGTCGTAGATGACCGAGTCTGCCACTGTGCCTAGGCCTTGGACCTCCTTCAGCTCTAGGACTACTCCTTTGGCTGGGCCCTCAGCGTATCTTAGCCTCTTCTGTAGGTATTGCTGGGTTAGCCCTGCCAGGACTGTTAGTAGCTCCGCTATCCCCTCACCCGTCTTGGCGCTGACTGGCACTATCGCGATTGCCTTGGTGAAGTCCTTTATCCTGGTGAATAGCTCTGCTGGGAGGCCCAGCTCGTATAGCTTGCCCACGATCTCGTATACTCTCTCCTCGAGTATTGCCTGGACCCTGGGATCCTGTTTCCTGATGGAGTATATGAATGGCTGGTCTGGGCTGGGCCTCCACCCTGGTATCCTGTCGATCTTGTTAGCTGCAACCAGGAAGGGGACCCTCCTGGCCTTTAGCAGCTCTATGGCCTCATAGGTCTGGGGCTTGAACCCCTCCATAATATCCACTACAACTATCGCGAAGTCTGCGACACTCCCGCCCCTCCTCCTGAGGTTGGAGAAGAGCTCGTGGCCCGGAGTGTCTATGAAGAGGAGGCCCGGTATAATCAGCTTAACAGGTATGACCTGCTTGAGGGGCTCCGCTATCCTCTCTATAACATCAGCTGGCACTATACTCGCCCCTATGTGCTGAGTTATACCTCCCGCCTCCTTCGCCGCCACCGCTGTCCTCCTTATCTTATCCAGGAGCGTGGTCTTCCCATGGTCCACGTGGCCAAGCACCACTACTATCGGCTGCCTCAGCCTCCTGCCGGCACTCACCGTACCTAGCACCTCCACGATGTAGACGTGGCCCGAGCTAAACCTTAATAGTGGTACCCCGGGCCTGGCTGGCCCGTGGAGACCTGGCCGCCCACAGCAAGGAGGGCGGTCGTGGGGGTGACGGTAGTGTCAGAGGAGAGGCCTCCACTTAGGATCGTGATCTCGGACCCCAAGGCTGGGGGTAAGGTGGTTAAGGTCAAGGTTAAGGGAGCCGAGGATATAGAGTTCAAGGAGACCATGACCAAGACCAGGGAGAAGGAGAGGACTGAGCTTCCGGTAGCCAGGATCTCCAAGAAGCTATACGAGGAGCTACGCTTAGGAGAGGTTGGAGTGTTAACACTACGCTTCAAGCAGGAGGATAAGAGGGTCAACGTCCCCTTCAAAGTCGAGGTGGCTGATGGACTTGAGGACAACGAGGTACAGGTCAGCATGGAGCTACTAGGAGAGGTTGCAGGAGACCTGGAGGCAGAGGCCGAGGCCTTCAGGGCCAAGGCCTGGCAGATAGCGGTACCAGAGGAGATTGCGATCAGGCTGTCGGGACTCGAGATAGGGGACACCTTCGACGGTACGATAATAGGCTACCCCGGCATAAGGTTCAAGATAAGGGGTGGATCAGATGCTACCGGGATACCAATGCACCCTGGAGTCCCTGGGGCGGGAAAGAGGAGGGCACTCCTCTCGGGCCCGCCCGGGTATAGGCCGAGGAGGAAGGGTGAGAGGAGGAGGAAGACTGTTAGGGGTAGGATGGTCCCAGACCCGCGTGGCGAGAGGAGGAAGACGGCGCTGGCCCAGCTGAACGTTGTGATAGACTACGGCGAGTCCCAGTAACCCCTATAAATCCCCTCAACCAGGCTGGTATCACCAGGGGGTAGCCGGGTCGTCTAGCGGCCAAGGATGCGGGGTTTTGGCCCCCGTGACCGGGGTTCGAATCCCCGCCCGGCTACCACTATAATACCTCCTCTATGAACCTTCCATTCCTGTAGATTACGTCCCCGTCCCCGTAGACCACGCCCTCCTCCAGGCTCTTCACCATGTCCCAGTGTATCTTAGACCTGTTCACGGAGCCGGTGGACGGGTACCCGGCTCCTAGGGCCATGTGCATGGTGCCCCCTATCTTCTCGTCCAGCAGTATGATCTTCGTGTGCCTCCTTATACCGTAGTTGAGGCCGAAGGCTAGCTCCCCCACCCTCCTAGCACCCTCATCCACAGAGAGTAGGGCTCTGAGGGCCTCCTCTCCCTGGCGCGCCGTCGCCTCCACTACTTGGCCTCTTTTGAATACTAGCCTTACACCCTCCACCTCTACCCCCCTCCATATTGAGGGGTAGTCGAATTCTATGTGTCCCTCCACGCTGTCCTCCACGGGGCCTGTGAACACCTCCCCTCCGGGCATGTTCTTCCTACCATCATCGTTTATCCCTGTCTCTTATACACATCTGACGCTG
>WAKG01000108.1 GCA_015523445.1 Desulfurococcales archaeon
GGTCCTGAGCGTCCTCCACGAGTCCATGCCGACCCTCATAACCAGGTACCAGCTCCACCCCTCACCCGGGGGTAGCTTTGGCCTGGGCTCCACTACATGGAACCCGGAGGGCCTCTCAACATGCCCCCAGGGCCTATACCCGGTGTTGAGCCGGGATTCGATGCCCCAGAGGCGCTCTAGGGCCTCGTCCAGCAGGGGATCCACCCCGGGGCCTAGTACAGCTTGAGCCTACCCGTCACCCTGTCAACAAGCTCCTCAGGGCCCGGGCCTACCGCTACAGCAGTCTTGGTTCCCGGGGGAAGCTGTGTTCTCCCCGCATCCGAGACCAGGCTTGCCGGGAGGCCTAGGGCCCGGGCCTCCCCGTATACCCTCACCAGCTCCTCCTCGCTATCAACGCGGAGGACAACCTTAACCTGGCCCCCGGCCCTCCACGCCCTGAGCCACTCCATCCACCGGGGATCCCTAGAGTCTAGGATGCGGAAGACCGCCTCGCAACTTGCATGAGCTGCCTGGGCGGCTGCCTTACCCCTACCCATACCCAAGTCCCGCCTAAGCACTATGGTCTGTTTAACCCCAGCCACGTGGGGACACCCCTCCATCCCCGCCCTGGAGGCTGGACCATTTATTACGGCGCCCCTAGGGATCCCACCTTAAAGGAGTGTTTGGTGTCTGGCCTTGGAGGGGGCATTCCTCTACAAGATACTAGTTTACCCTGTCAAGAGTCTCCCCCCGGTTGAGGTCCTGGAGGCCAGTGTGACGGGGTATGGAACACTCGAGTGGGACCGGTTCTACGCCATAGTGGATAGACATGGGGTTATAGTTAATGGTAAGAGGGAGAGGAAGATACACCTTGTCAGGGCTAGATTTGACCTGAGAGAGGGCCTCATAATACTCTCCAGGCCCGGGGATAAGAGGGATGATGTCTACCACCTCGACGAGGAGAGGGATAGGGTGGGGGAGTGGCTAACCCGCTTCCTAGGCTATGAGGTCAAGCTGGTCAAGGACCAGCGGGGGCTGCCAGACGATACTAGGAACAATGGGCCCACCGTGGTCTCCACAAGCACGCTGGCGGAGGTCTCATCATGGTTCAGGGGTTGGGATCTGGCCCAGGCAAGATTAAGGTTCAGGCCTAACCTCGAGGTGATGGGTGTCGAGGCCTTCTGGGAGGATAAGCTATACTACGGAGGAGGCCGGGGGGCACGGTTCAGGATCGGGCCGGTAACCCTGGAGGGGAGGGGAATATCGAAGAGGTGCGTAGTCCCATCCCGGGATCCATGTACCGGGGTGGCCACCCCCGGCTTCCAGAAGGAGTTATCTAGGAGGAGGAAGCCCATGCTCATGGGCAAGTACCCTGAGGATGACCACGGCTATAGGCTGATCCTAAACACTGTGGTGGTAGACGGCTACGGCTCCATACTGAGGGTGGGAGACAGGGTGGATGTCCTCGGGTAACCGATAAAGGCATGGAGAATTCTTAGTTATACCTGTGGTAGGGGTAAGCCGCTAAGCCCTAGGTATGGGTGGGCTGGGATGCCGGAGGCAAGTAGTTTAGAGCTGCTGGGTAATATAGCTGAGGCCGCAGCCGGAGACCCAGTCTTGGCAGGTGTGATTGTGGTGAACTTCCTAGTCGGTGCAGCACTGGGCTACCTGGCTGTGAGGATAGCAAAGTACCTCATAGCTGCCGTAGGTCTCATGGCTGCCACGCTAGCCCTAAATGTGTGGGCCTACGGGAGGAGCGTGGACGAGCTGTCCACGCTGAAGAAGATAGCTATCGAGACGGGGGTCGAGGTTAAGGATGCGCTGGTGGAGGCTGCGAAGGTCCTGGGCCTCATGACCCTGTCGCCATTCACCCTAGGATTCATAATCGGTCTAGTAATAGGGGCTACTAGGAGCTGACCCGGTATGAGGAGGCTCTACAAGGGGGTCCTAGCCCTCATCCTCGCCATACTGATCCTCTACCCCTTCCTACCCATCCCGGGCGATAGCAGTATAGAAGAGGATAACAGGGGCGTCCTGGAGGATATACAGCTAGCCATACTCCACTACAACCAATCCACGAGGCTCCTGGTAAGGGGTGAGGCCCCTGGGAGCGGGGCTGCCGAGGAGGCCCTAGACGTGGCTTCGAGGCTGGAGGAACTGGCCCTGCTAGGCGGAGATGGGGGGCTGCTAGGCATCATGTCCACAGCGTTCACAAGCTACGCCCACATGGCCCGAGCGGCAGCTATGGCGTATAATGCTGACATAGTTCATGATCGTATAGAGGGTAACATATCCAGGGTGATAAAGCTTCTTGGAGAGTGCAGGGTCGAGGAGGCGGTAAGCGAGTGGAGGAGCATCAAGGGCCAGGTTAATACTCTACTAGATGTGCTTAGCCTAGCCCTGGATAACGCTACCAAGGTTGACCCAGATAACCTATTATCCGGCGATCACAGGGACGCCTACACTAGGGGCCTAACCATACTCCAAGGCCTATACAACGACCTAAACCTGCTATGGACTATAATGGATATGGTGGAGGAAAACCCCAACGCGCAGATCGAGTGCATCCAGGGCAACATGAGCTTGGGCCTAGACCCTAGCTCGGCCAATATAGGAGGCTCACCCTACTCCTACGAGCTCTACACCCTACTACTCAAACTCCAGGGAGGACCCCAGGAGCCCCAGGAGCAGGGCCAGGATATCGGTACAGGCATTGGGACTGGCCAGGGAGCTGGCTGGGGCCAGCCACCTAGCGACGACTAGGTGTACTGGCAATGGAGGCTGGAGTAGGGAATCCATGGATGCTTATAGCAGGCCTGCCCCTACCAGTGCTAGCAGCGTATTTAGCCCGCAGGGCAGGGTCTAGGAGGAGGGCCATACTATTCTACCTAGAGGGCCGGGCTTCGAGAGCCACTGCAATAATAGGCTACGCCCGGGTGGCGGGTATCATGCTAGCGGTGCTAGCCGCCTCTGGCGTGTATGTGGTTAGGATTACCTGGGTGCCAGCCAGCGGCGTGGGCGAGGAGGTCCTAGCAGATCTCCCTGCCATCCACGTCCTGCTGGTTGATGACTCGAAGAGCATGAAGCCCTATGTTGGGGATGTAAGGACCTTCATAACAAGCTACCTGGAGACCCTGGGGCCAGAGGACAGGGTTGCGGTATACAAGTTCCACGCGGGGGTAGAGGAGGTGTGTAGCCCCGGGCCCCCGCAGGGCTGTATTGTAAACTTGACTATGATAAGGGGCGAGTCAAGGTACACGGCGATAGGCACCGCCCTAGGCCACGCAGCCGCAATGGCTAGGGCAACGGGGCTACCCATAATAGTGTTGCTGGTAAGTGATGGAGCAAACAACATGGGCCCAGACCCTAGGAGTGTGGCTAGGAGCCTGGCCGGGGATGAGATGGCGGTGGCACTGGTAAAGGTGGGAAGCGACCCTAGGAGTGTCCTCGAGGACCTAGCCAGCGAGGCCGGGTGGCCCATATACACGCTTGGCACCACGCCCCCTAAAGGTGCTCTTGAGGATCTTGCCCGCGACCTCTATACAGAGGCCAAGGTGGAGGCTGTCTCGGTAAACGGCATGATACCCTTGGAGAGCAGGGACTATACCCCAACTACACTACTACTACTAGCCTCGCTAATACTACTAGCAGGATCCAAGGTGGCTGGGCCATGAGGATCATCCTGGAGCACCAGGAGGCCGCCCTGCTCATTCCAGTGATCATGGCGGCCTACACTATAGCCAGGTCTAGGTGGGGCAGGAGGGCCTGGACTACTATGATCGTGCTCCACCACCCCCTAGCCCACAGGGTGGACTTAGGCCCTCGGGCAGGCAGTAGGCTACTCCTAGCCCTAGAGGCCCTTACACTAGCACTACTCCTACTAGCCCTAGCGGGTCCATCCATCGAGTATAAGGTGGTGGTTGAGGAGGAGGCCTCCTCCAAGTCTGAGATACAGATCCCGCCCAGGCCGGGCCTAATCCTCGTTATAGACGTCTCGGGCAGCATGGAGGGGTGGAAGCTGGATGCAGTTAAAAGGGCTGCTTCCAGCATGGTTGAGGACCTAGACCCTAGAATAGATGTTGGCCTAATAGCTTTCAACCACGCGGTAGAGACTGGGGTGCCTCCAACAGACGACCGGGCCAAGATGCTGTCTACCATAGAAGGCTTGACTGCAGGAGGCGGGACAGTGTTCTCATACCCCCTCACTGCAGCGCTCGACTGGCTATACATCTACACCCAGCTAGGCCTCCCCACCGCTATAGTGCTCCTCTCCGACGGCCTGCCTGCAGACTCGCATCTAGTGCCAGACCTTGTCGAGGAGATTAAGAGTAGGGGGGTGATAGTCTACACGATATACACCGGGGAGACTGCTGACGGGGTTAAACTTATGGAGTATATAGCGGAGGAGACTGGGGGTAGCGCGTATAGGGTGGGTTCGGAGGCCCAGTTGCTAGAGGCCTTCAGGGAGATCGGTATCCAGGTCAATACAACACTGGTCGCCGAGGCAACTGCTAGGGCGAGCCTGAAGGCGGAGGTTACTGTTAGGGAGCCCCTATCACCCTACCTAGCCCTAGCCGGGGCTCTGTTATCGGCTGTGGCTAGCTTTTATCGGTACCGAGCCTCCGGGCTAGCCTTCTGAAGGACCGGGGGAGTAGGTCACCCTTCTCGCCCCTATCCAGCCTCATTAGTATTAATCCTAGGACTGCTATGGACGCTAGCCTCCACAAGGCCATGGGGCTGGCCTCGAGGACTGCCTTAATCGATATGCTTGATGTAAATGCTATATTGTGCGCCATTGAATCTAGGAAGTCCCTCAGGTAGACTATTGACTTGCCACTGGGAGTCTCTATCTCTATGGGGTCTATCGACCTATTCAATATGTACTCGTGGGCTAGGGAGCCTGGGATCACGGCTGTCCCCGTGTTGATGCTGAGCCTATCCGGGTCGATTAGGTGCATTACAATGATAATTGATGGCCTCTCCCGGATAGTCTCCTCTATGCTGCAGGAGGACCCTGGATCTTGGACTGTGAACTTGTATGATGCGTAGGATTCGACTAGCTTCATGTACGCCTTGTTCAGCAGGGGATCACCTGTTATGGGGGGATTCCTTAGCTTGGAGAAAGCATCTGGGTTCCTGAGGGCCCTCTCGATGTCGCTGGTGGCTAGCACGTATATTCTGCACTCGTTTATATAGTAGCCCGTGAACATGTTGCCTGTCCCCGTGGCTATCGGGATCTGTATTTGTGTTGTAGTCACCGTCGTCCCTGTTGAGTTTATGAAGGTCACAGTTGCTGTTTGCGTTATGACGCCCGGGTAGTAGGGGCTACCCTGGGATGCGGTGAAGCTGTAGACCAGCTTGTACCGGTAGACCTCTGCCTCTACATCTGTAATGGGGCCTCCACGCGTGAAGTCAACTACCCATACTGTTATTAGGTTCTCTTCGTCGGCCGTGACATATGTATTGCCGAAGGCTCCATATATCAGGGAGCCGTAGCTGCCGATCGTGGATTCCATGCCTGCCATGGTGAAACCAGCCAGTGTCAGGCCCGTGATTATTGAGGCTATCAGGAGTAGAGCCCCTATTACTCTAAGGATCAACCTGCCTACACCTCCAGGCTCCTAGCCGCGTACCTGGCCACCAGGGCTACTAGTATTAGGGATGAGGTTAGGGAGTAGATAATTGGTGCGGTGAAGTTGAGTGTATCCTCGTCGAATAGGATTATGGGGTGGAAGACCCCTACTAGGCTCTTAAGCGTTTCTGGGCTGACCTCAGCTCCCGTTACTGAGGTGTAGATTATGGCTGAGAAGACGATGACTAAGGGGGCTATGAGTAGGAGGGCTATCCCCATGATCGATACCAGGTTCTTCCTCTTGAGTAGAGCTGCAAGGCCAGCTATGATAACGGAGTAATACATTATCTCCCCCGACACTCCCAGGGCTAGGCCCCAAACAACGTCTCTAGCTATGAGGCTAGGGCTAATAACAAGCAGGGGGGTCAGCAGGGAGACAGTGTAGGCTGCGATGGCCGGGACTGCCAGGCTCGCAATCCATGCCATCACATACTGGACCCTGGACAGGGGGGTTGACAGGTATAGTGCAGCCTCGCCAGAGCCTAGCTCCTGAGCCATGTTACCCGCAAGCTCCACCACCACCGCTAGGTAGATCAGCATTACGAGTAGACCGACTCCCACTAGCAGGTCTAATCCGGCGGGGAGTAGGGCTAGGAGTATGGAGGTGCTGTAGATCAGGCCGACTAGTATCGTGGTGGCTATAACAGCCTTACTATACCTGGAGAGTATATAGTCTATTTGGCTGGCTAGGGCCCCCTCCAGCCTGGGCCTACCCGGAAACCGCGGCTTCATAGATCTCACCCAGAAGCCCCGTCTCAATACTGTACTCCTCCACCAGGCCCTCGCTGGCCAGCTCCTCTAGCCTTGCCTCGAATGCCCTGTAGTGCGTCGAGGAGACGTAAACCGTTATAGAGTCCTCCCCCAGCATCACGCCATCCACGTAGTGGAGCACTATAAGGTCCCTGGCCAGCAGCCTAGGGTTCGGGGTGGAGACCCTGTAGAGCATCCTAGCCCTATACCTCCGGGCCAGGTCCTCCACGGGGCCGTGGTCCAGGACCTCGCCCTGACTTATTATCACTAGGTAGTCCACGACCTCCTGGAGCTCGGGGAGTATGTGGCTCGATATGATCACCGTGGCATCCAGCATCCTGCTTACATCCCTGATCAGCCTCAGTATCTCTACCCTAGCCCTAGGATCCAGGTTGGCGGTAGGCTCGTCTAGCAGTAGGAGCTCGGGGTCGCCTAGGAGGGCTAGGGCTAGGCCCAGCCTCTGTAGGTAGCCTCGTGACAGGGCTGATATGGGGTGTTCAAGCATCTTCTCGATCCCCACTAGCTTGGCAGCCCTCTCAGCCTCTCCCATGCTTGCCTTCTTCAGCCTGGCAATGTGCTTCAGCAGCATCCTAACCCTAGCGTCCCTGGGGTAGATCGGGGACTCGGGCAGGTACCCCATGCTTGCCCTAACCCTGGGCTCCCTCCAGGGATCGTCTCCTAAGACTAGGACTGCGCCCCTGCTGGGCTTGAGGATGCCTAGGGCTAGCTTGAGGCTGGTGGTCTTCCCGCTACCATTGGGACCTAGCAGTCCTGAGATGACGCCGCGTGGTATCTTGAACGATGCGCCTCTCAGCGCCATCTTGTCACTATAAGCCTTATAGACGTCTTCGAAGTACACCACCTCATGCATGGTATTCATACCCCGCGGCTAGGATATGGTCTCAATAATACTCCGTATCCCCTCCCTTATAAGCTCGACTCTAGCGGCGTATAATCCATACCTCTCCTCATACTCCACTAGGGCCTCGGGATCTGGCATAACCCTGTGGTTTAGGACGGGGAATACCATGTCGTGTAGGCTCTCCCTGCTGACCACCTGCTCCCCCCTCAGGTATGCCAGGGCTCTGGCAGCCCTAACCAGTGCTATCCCAGCCCTGGGGCTGGCGCCCAGCTGGAAGAACTTTCTAGCGGGCTCGTACACCTCTGGCCTGGTTGCCCTAACTATCCTGGTAGCCTCCTCCAGCACCCCGTCGGGCACCCTAACCTCTAGGGCCTCCTCCTGGGCCCGCACCAGCCATCCCGGCTCGACTACGGGCTCCAGTAACTCGACTGGCTCGGCCAAACCCTCTAGGTGGAGCCTTAGTATACTCTTCTCCTCCTCGAGGCTGGCCGGATAGCCCACGAGTATCCTTGTGGTGAACCTGTCTAGCTGGGCCTCGGGGAGGGGGTAGGTGCCCTCCTGCTCCACCGGGTTCTGGGTTGCTACTACTAGGAACCACTTGCCCTGAGCCCGGTTCTCCAGCCTGTAGGTCCACTCACCTATGGTCACCTGCCTCTCCTGCATAGCCTCCAGGAGGGCGCTCTGGGTCCTAGGGGTGGCTCTGTTGATCTCATCTGCCAGGACTAGGTAGGCGAATACCGGGCCTGGGTGGGGAGTGAAGGTCCTCTTCTCCGGGTCGAAGACTAGGCTGCCAGTCACATCTCCCGGGAGGAGGTCTGGGGTGAACTGGATCCTGGAGAACCCCCTGAACCTGGCCCCGTTAACCTCGTAGTCCCACCCCGTGGTTAGGCCCATCAGCCTGGCTAGGGCCCTAACCATCGTTGTCTTAGCTATGCCCGGCACACCCTCTAGGAGGACGTGGCCGTTAGCGATCATAGTGGCTAGCAGGATCTCCTTCTCCCAGCTCATCCCAACTACAACCCTGTCAAGCTCCCTAAGGATATCCTCTATACTATCCCTGGCCCTCAACACATCCAGGTCCTCCCAGCGGCTTATCCCCGGCGATCTACCCGGAATACCCGGTATATAAGTGGCAGGACGGCGACTAGTCATACCTGCATATATATTTTTTTGTTCGGTTTGATCCTTAGTGTAGCACGCGCCTTTATTATCCGTCTGCATGCTTGTATAGATGCTATATAGAGGGGCATGGGAGATGCGTATGCCTAGAAGGACCACGCTAGTCCTGGACGATGACGTGTATGAAGCACTAGTCAGGGAAAGCGTTAGAAAGTATGGCACGGTCAAGGCCTTATCAAAGGTTGCCAACGAGATCCTAAGGAAAGGCCTGCTTCACTGAACGGCTCTTATAGCAGAACTGCGCCTACGCATACAGGCGCACAGGTCTAGAGCACCCTATGCACGCTACTCAACAACCACCGCATCACCCAGTGCTAAAACCTTGCTCCACGGTATATCCGCGAATCCCCCCTTCCTGGGCCTATAGACTATGAAGCCCTCCAATAGGTCAAGAACCTCCCTCGATAGCATGGGCTTAACCCTATCCAGCTCCCCAAGCGGGAGAGTTGTGTGCCTTAATGGATCGTAGATGCCCGCCAACCCCTCATACAGCTCCCTGTCCATCCTCTTCAGCGTATTCATGAACCTCAGCCAGTTAACATACCCCTCCTCCCCTAGTCCCCGTACAGCCCTCAGCCCCGGCTCTCCCGGGCCGATCACATAACCCTCAACAAGGCCTAGGAGGCCCCGCTCAACGCTGACAACAGGCTTCCCCCTAACCATATCCAGCGGGGCCAGCCTAGGCCTACCCGCCTCCCCAGGCAGCCCCCTATAGCGAGCTTCCCTGGGCGTTGAGAGTAGAACCACGCCCATGCCAAGCTCCTCGCTATAGTCTGCCACCCACACCTCCGATACCGGCACCAGGCCCTTGAGCATCTCCACCTCGCCCTCCAACCTCCTATACGGTATCCCTATGCCTCTCCTCCTAGCCTCCGCCACAAGCTCCTCCACAGAGGCCTCATGTATACCCAGCTTCCTCCTTAGAGAGTCAACATCGACTACCCTACCGCTAGCCCTAATCATTACCTCGAGTAGCAGGGTCCCGCCCTCCACCCTCGTTCCACGGAGTATGCCATAGGCTAGCCCGAGCCTGTCATACACAGTTGCACCTCTGAGCTCCTTGTCGGAGTAGAATCTTGCCACAGCCCCTACACCCAGGCTTAATAGACTAGTGCAACAATAATAGCTGGGTGTCCTGCAGCCTTGGATGACTACTGTAGGCCTGCAAGGATCGGGTTTAGGGCTGCCCGTGCTGCTAGCAGCATCTACTACCACGGCTCCTCCCCCTCGATCTTCAAGGGTAGGGGTCTCGAGTATGTGGACTTCAGGGAGTACAGCCCCGGGGATGAGCCAGGCAGGATCGACTGGAGGCTGACTGCTAGGAGCCCTGGGGAGTCTGGCTATAGGCTCATGGTTAGGGAGTATGAGGAGGAGCATATACGCCGGGTACACCTTGCAGTGGGCCTATACGACTCGATGTTCTACGGCGTCAAGCCCCGGGTACTAGCCTACATTGTAACACTTATTTCGAGAGTAGCTGAGAGGCTTGGAGACGAGGTATATCTAACAATACTAGCTGGTGAGGAGGCTAAGGTGAGGCTCCTCCGCCCGCCCCTAGCCACATACACGGTGCTCAGGGAGTTATGCCAGGGTCCTAGGGGCGGAGATCCAGATAGGCTTCTTGCTGGCCTACGGATATCTGGAAGGCCTCCTCTAATCCTGGTTGTGGATTATAACCTTTCTCCCTCCATCTTGGAGGGTGTATTCGCTAGGGCTAGGAGTGCAGGGGTCCCGGTGCTGACGGTTATAGTGTATGATAGGAGGGAGGTGGAGCCTCCCCCAGTAGATGGGGTAGCTGCTGTCGAGTCTCCTGTTGGCATGGTTTATGGAAGGGTTGGGGAGTTCTATGGGCAGGTGAGGCGCCACGTGGCTAGGGTTGAGGCGGTGGCTAGAATGGGGTTGCTGGCTAAAGCTCAGGGGACTGGCCCCGGCTTGGCCCGCAGGATCCTGGGCTTATACCTGAGGCTTAGGGGTAGGACGGGTGTGTGAGTACCTGAAAGAGGATAGGGTTTTAATGTTGTGGTTATACTAGGATTGCTGCTGTTATGATTGCTGCAATATATACTAGAAGGTGTGGTGGAAGCTCCCTGCCTATCCATGTGTAGGGTATCTTGTCTACAACCACTGCCCTGTAGGCGCCGTGGACGACTCCGTAGGCTGATAGGAATAGTAGTGCGACCAGTGCCGTGGTCCCTGCAGGGCTTGCTAGGGGGTCTACCCATAGTGCAAGTAGCAGTACAGAGGTTATGAGTAGGAATAGGTCTATCACGACTAGTAGGGCTAGCGGCAGGGGTATATCCCTGCTCCCCACCTGCACAGTCCTCTGCACACTCTCCCCGCTGGGCAGGGAGGTTGCCAGCAGCGCCACGTAGCCTATGGCTAGTGCTAGGCCTATCATCATTGTAGCCAGGTCTGCCCAGAAGGCCTCGCTGGCCCCCTGGGAGCCCTTAGCGACGATCCATGCACCTGGTGCTATGAACACTAGTAGAATTATGACGGTGAACGCCAGCACTAGGCCCGCACCCACAGGCTCCCCATTCTTGTACCTGGCCAGTATCCAGTAGCCCATCACCACTACTATGAGCGGGACTAGGAAGATGAGGGTCGTGGTTGTGAGGCTATAGTAGCCTATGCTGAGTGCACCCCATATAGTCAGCTGTACCAGGTATATGATTAGTAGGCCGCCCACCACTGTAGGTATTGGCCTGTCGAGTGGGTGGGTTGATTCATGCCTATCTATGAAGGGGAACACTGATAGGATTAGCGGTGGCAGTATCATGGATATTATGAATATGAGTATGGCACTGTACCCTATAGCATCTATGTAGAGGAAATCTAGCTGGAATATCTTGAAGGCGTATACTAGGAACCATGGCGGCATGGGCCTCGTCTTCTCGGCTGCCTCAAGCATCCACTCCGGCGGATCGGTTACCCCTGCTGCCGCCAGCTTCTCGGGATCAAATATCGGGAGGGGGTAGAGCAGCTGGTGCACAAACCCTGCAGCTTGGCTTATGGCGTTGAGCAGTACTATGAAGCCCCATACTCCGAGGCCTAGGAAGGTCATGTAGAGGAAGTTTACTGGGAACCAGGGGGCCAGGTCCTCCCTGTCCTGCGGTATCCTCTCCGGCTTAGTCCTCCACCCTGTCTCCTCGTGGCTGGGCTGGGGGCCCTGCTGCTCGAATAGGCCGAAATGGAGCATGAATAGTAGGCCTAGGAGCCCGGCTAGTATGATGTGTAGCGCTAGGAGCCTGTAGTACCTCTGGGCCTCGTCTATGTCGAAGGCTAGGGCCACTAGGACCTTGCCCCAGTAGGGCCCGAAGCTGTTTGAGACCAGCCCGCTGCCTATGGCTACAGCCTCCTCAGCTATCTTATCCCCTATAAGGCTGTACCCGAAGAAGGCGGTCTGTATCATTATGAGCCCCGTAACGATGCCGGCAAGCCAGACCAGCTCCCTCGGCTTCTTATAGGCGCCCCTATACATGTTCCTGAAGAGGTGTATTATTGCTGAGAATATCATGGCGTGTGCAGCGTATAGGTGTGTGGTGAGGAGGAACCTGCCGAAGGGCTTCTCAGTTATCAGCTCGTAGTTCGCCAGGATCGGGTTGTCCGGCTTGTAGTAGAATAGTAGGAGGAGCCCGGTTATTACGAGGAGCATGAAGCTGCTCGCAACTATAGCGCCGATCCAGAACTCTAGGGTCATGTAGTTGTAGGGAACACGGTAGAAGGGTAGGTGACTCAGTCTGAGCCTCTCCTCCAGCCACTCTGCTAAATTATTACTTCTAAACACTGTATACACCCCTAGGTCTATGCAACCTGCTTCACAGTAGTCGTGTCACCCACCATCTCCTCAGGCTGGGCGCAGGTGTTGCAGAACTTGCCAGTAATCGTGGAGCCCTCAACCCTAACGGCCCAGAGCTCATCAGTGTTGGGGTCCCACTCGAGGATCACTGCTGGTAGCGGGCTTGGCGCAGGGGCCTCAGTTACTATAGCACCCCTGTAAGGGTCATAGGCTGACCCGTGGCACGCACAGAAGATGACTCCACCCTTAGCAACAGCCTCGCTTGGCGGGTTCGGCGGTGATGCTCCTGGCGGGAAGAATTTGAGTGCGGGGTAGAAGCAGGCGAAGTGCTGGCATATACCGCTGTACGCCACTATGCTCTTGTTAGGTCCTATTCCCCCGGGGAACCTGTATACACCGCCCCTGCCCTCTATCCTGCCTATCTCAACTCTGCCACCCTGGGCCTTGAAGACGGCAGACTCGTCCTTGGTGGGGTCCATTGTTATGGGGAGCTCTGCGGGTGGTATCTCTATCGGGTTCCCGTTCTCATCGCCCAGGTTTAGGAGGAAGTTAGGCGTGTTTACCATAGGGTAGGAGAATAGGTACATCTTATTGACCTCAAGCTCGCTGGCCTTCACTGGGGTCCCGTCCTCCCACACCAGCTTCGTCCTAGGGAAGGGCTGCTGCGGCGGTATTGGCGGCATGACGTACCTTATGATGGGCGGCGCTAGGCCCCCAGCCACGCCGACGAGGCCGAAGGCTCCAAGCACCTTCAGGAAGTCTCTCCTACTCGTCAACAGCCACACCCCATCCAGCGTAATCCACACTGTTCAACAGTCGAAATAGGTATTTATATATTAAATTACCGTGCCCCGGGTTTCAACCATACCCTGAGGCTAGGAGTAATACCTCTGGCGGGCCCTAGAATACTAGGGGTGTGTACCCCTCCTCGAGAAGCCTAGCTATCATGGGACCCACATACTCTGTCTTAACTGTTTTCTCTAGATCCTCAAGGTAGCCTCCAGCCTCGGCCATCCTGCGGCAGGCTATGGGCTCTCCTCCAAAGGGCTCCATCAGCGATAGGATATTTACTAGATCAGGGTCCCGCTCTGCCACTAGCTTCTCTACGGGCCCGAAGAGGACTAGTTTGAGGTCCTCTACCCATCCATGTTTTAGCGCGTTGAACGCCCATAGTATTCCTGTAAGGGCCTTCGCCTTGTCACTGCTAGATATGATAACTAGGACCTTAGCCACAATCATACACCTCTAGTACCCACTTAGATGTATACTGGCAATATATAGTTATTTGTTAGCCATGGTAGACATCTACGGGATATTCTAGTCTATATGTCTGGATAGAGTGGGAGTTCTTGTTTAGATGAGGGTTATCATCCCCCATTGGCTAGGTGCATAGAACCCTTAGGGTAAGAGATTCAACATAGATGGGCTTCGGGTAAAAATAGCTCTATTGCGTGGGCCTACTTAGTGCACTAGGTTTATAATCTTTTACATGTTGTATACCGTCTTCGTCTGCTTGTATCCTCTAGTAATTTCTCGTTTGCAGTATAGAAGTGTATGTATGTCTGAGGGCTAGGATTATATAGTAGGCGTCGTATACTGTAGTCTGTTTTAATAGACTATATTCTAGTACATCTATTAGCAGCTTCTCATCAAGATTAACTAGATCTATGTTAATTTCTGATAGAATATTTAGTACCTGATAGTGTTATCAGCATCTATAATTCCCCTAGCTGCATGCTTTCTGAGTGCATTGGCTACTCTTCTAATGGTGCATATTCTGGTGCCATTATCCTTATGTATACGGCTATATGGTCTCCTCGTATTAGTAGCTCTTTTTCTGTATACTCCTCTTTAATAAACCATTTAACTAGTATGTTTGTATCGGTAACTACTCGTTCCAATTCTCATCTCTACTTTCACGCATGATTTTAGCGGCTAGGTTTCCTTCAGTCTTCCCAGCATTCATCTTGATCTTATCTATGTCTGCGGCTAGGATTCCGATTACAACTGTGTTACCTATCTTCTAACACCTTGTATAACTAATATGTATTAACATTAAACATCTTAATATAGGCAAGAGTTAACATTAGGTGTTTAGGTGTTCATGTTAATGTCTGGGGCTTTTAAAGACGTGTTAGTGGCTCTATCCATATATATTATCTTATTCGTATAGGATTCTACATATATTATTATGTTATAATATTTGTGTAAATTTTTTATGATGTATTAGAGACAGTTTTTAGATAAGCTTGTGGGTGTATAGTGTGTCAGACCAGGGTCCTGATCTGGATAGGAGGAGGTTCCTGGCGGTATCAGCTGCAGGCATCCTAGGGTTGGCTGTAGGATACCTTACAGGTAGGGCCACGGCTCCAGTTGAGAGGGTTGTAGAGACGAAGACTGAGACTTCAACTGTGACTGAGACCAATACAGTGACTAGCACCGTGACTAGGGCCACCACGGAGACCGCCACTAGGACTGTTACTGAGACTCTAAGGGTTGAGCCTAGGTATGAGAGGGTTAAGATCGCTAATATAAGGGACCTAGCGGAGGGGAAGCCCCTCAACACCAGCTACATGGGGAAGCCAATCATAGTCCTCAAGCTGGGAGAGCCTGCTGTGGGCGGAGTTGGGCCAGATGGGGATATAGTTGCCTTCTCAACCTTCTGCACCCACATGGGCGGTAGCCTATTCTACGATGAGAAGAATAAGGCGCTGGTGTGCCCCCTACACTACAGCATATTTGACCCCGCACGGGAGGGCATGACCGTGGTGGGCCACGCCACAGAGTATCTCCCCCAGGTACTGCTGGAGTACGATGAGGCCACTGGGGACATCTACGCGGTCGGCTTCAACAGGCTAGTCTACGGTGTCCATAGCAACTTGTAGGGGTGATGGATCATGATGTTCAGGGGGGCAGGAAAGGTACCCCTACCGGCACCGGGGGCTGAATATTACCCGACCATGTGCAGGTTCTGCAACGTAGGCTGCGGCTACGATGTATACGTGTGGCCGGCTGGCGAGGAGGGCGGGTTCAAGCCTGGGGAGCATGGGATCGAGTATAAGCTCATAGACGAGGTTTACGATAGGAGGCTGGAGGGCCAGCCAGACTTCTCCAGGCCCGCCGGGCCTCTATCGGCTGAGAGGGGCCAGCCATGGATCTCGGAGGGCATGGTGGTTAGGACTATCAGGAGGGACTGGAGCAAGGGTAGAGGTACGGGTAACTGGAGGGAGGTCTACGTTGCGGTGGTGCCTAGCCCTGAGTGCCCGATCAACTGGGGCAACCACTCCATAAGGGGCGGGACACAGGGTGCCGAGAGGGTATGGAGCCCATGGACTATAGCTGGGGAGAGGCGGCTTAAGCATCCAATGGTTAGGATCGGGGGCAAGCTGGAGAGGGTCTCATGGGAGTACGCCATAGACCTGGTGGCTAGGGTTGTGAAGGGTGTTATAGACAAGTGGGGGATCGATAGAGGCCACGGCAAGGAGGGCCACGAGGTCTTCGCACACCGTGCTGACCATGGTGGAGGCGGCGGGGGAGGCATGATCTACAACACCACCCATAACCTCTTCTTCTTCGTCGGCGTGAGGACGGCCTTCGCCAGGATCCACAACAGGCCATTCTTCGGCCCCGAGAACCCGGCTATAGGCGACGCTGGGCCCGGAGCCATGAATAGTAGCCTACACGACCTCAGGCTAGCAGACGTGATAGTATACTGGGGCGCGAACCCGTTCAGCACAGCCACAGTGATGTACATAAAGCATGCCATCGACAATGTGAGGGGCGCCACGGTAGGTGAGAAGAGGAAGTGGTTCCAGGACGGCGAGCCGGCCGAGGCCGGGTATATCATAGTTGTTGATCCGAGGATGAGTGAGACCGCCAAGGCTGCAGTGGCGGCCGCAGGGGAGAGGGCCCTAATCCTGAGGCCCAAGCCGGGCACTGACATAGTCCTAGCCAACGCTATAGCTAGGACCGTGTATGAGAGGTACGGCTCCACTGTGGAGGAGCACATAAACGCCTATAGGAGGGCCAAGCAGGAGTGGGGATTCGACTGGGACGAGGACGCGTACAAGCTCTACCTAGAGGAGGCCCTCCAGGTCGGTAGGAAGAGCCTCGAGGAGGTCCTAGCGGAGGCGGAGAGAATAACAGGGGTGCCGAGGAGCGATATCGAGAAGGCAGCCGAGTGGCTAGGCAAGCCCAAGGACGGGGGCTTCCCCAAGCGTGTATGGCTGATGTACGAGAAGGGAATAATATGGAACCAGAACTACAGGTCCATCTACTCCCTAGTAGACCTATGCGCCCTCACCGGCGCGCTAAGGGGCATGCCAGGCAACGGCTGCCAGAGGCAGGGAGGCCACCAGGAGGGATACGCAGGCCCCTCACCGCCCCCGCCACCCTGGACAGAGGAGAGGACACACGTAAGCCCATGGTGGTTCAGGGACAAGCACGGGATAACAGACTACAAGGAGCTCTTCAACAGGTGGATGGACTACGTCTACGGTACCTACAACAGGGAGAAGTGGGCAGTGGGAGACAGCTTCATGCCCACCACAGACTTCCGCCTCGAGGCAGGGCAGGGCAAGGTCCTATGGGTATCAGACCAGGACAACTACAGGCTAGGCCCCAACAGCCAGAGGCTCAAGGCCGCGGTATCCGATAGGGCATGGAGGGTGACCCGCTACATATTCGCCGAGGAGCTGGCAGGCACAGGCGGAGAGCCCATAGCGGAGAGGTACGACACAGGCAAGCTCGAGGTCCCGGTGACCACGCCGCCATCAAGCAAGGAGTATGCTGAGAAGGTCCTGGAGGCCCTGGAGAAGACTGGGGGCCTATTCGTCGTAGTACAGGACATATACCCCACATTCATGGTAGATGACGCCCACGTAGTCCTCCCGGCCGCGGAGAATAACGGCGAGGTACCAGAGGTCAGGATGAGCGTGCACGAGAGGAGGTATAGGATAGCAGATGCCTGGATGGACCCGCCCGGGGAGGCAAAGCCAGACTGGTGGATACTAGCCATGGTAGCCAAGAGGATAGTGGAGCTATACGAGGAGGAGGGCCGTGGAGGTGATATGGTAGCCAAGAGGTTCAGGGAGGCATTCAAGCATATATGGAGGGCGATGGAGACCCCGGGAGTCGAGGTAGAGAACGAGATATTCAAGAAGTATATAGCGAATGCAGATGAGACCTACGCCGAGATGTCGAGGAGCCTGGGATACGAGATCCACTGGGAGATCCAGTTCTGGACTCCAGCATTCAAGAAGCTAGACCTAGACAAGCTCAGAAAGTTCAGGACAATAGGGGTAGTCCTACCCCTCAGAGAGCTGAGGGAGGAGCCAGACGGGGCCCTAGAGGCTAGGAGCATAGTGAACCTCATGGAGCCGGGAGTGAACGAGACATACAGGGAGGAGGTAGTACGGGTCGAGCCAGACGGCACCATAATCAGGCGGTTTGAGCAGGTGGAGTCCAGCAGGGCCAGGGACATAGCGGTGGGCAAGCTATGGCTATGGCCAGCAGTATGGAGCGACTACAGCCCATTCGTGAAGGCAACCATGAAGTACAAGTACTGGGTGATCAACGGCAGGTACAACGAGATATGGCAGACGGGCTACCACGACCCCAACAGCGAGGTCATAATAAGGAGGCACCCCTACAACATAGTCCAGGTAAACCCCGACGACGCCAGGATGGAGGGCCTAGAGAACGGGGATATAGTAGCTGTCTACAACCATAACGGGTCAACCCCCGCGGTGGTATGGATCACTGACACAGTGCCCCGGGGCTCAATATTCCTGATAATGGCCCACCCATACATGGTGGGTGCAAACGCTGTCACAACCCCCAGCGTTGAGCCAGCTGCCCAGAATCCAGATTACAAGCTAACCAAGGCCAATATGGAGAAGATAGGCAGGCTGTCCAGGGAGAAGCTGGAGTCCCTCACCTTTAAGGAGATCAAGATGATGTAATACGCATAATTATATAAATACGTGTTTTTAATGATTTTTATAAATAATTAAAATAATTATTATGCCGTGCACTTATGTTTATATTTATACTATTAAATTTTTTGTTGACCATTTGACACAGTCAATATTTGAATATAAAGATATATGAATTAATCTTCATATAACAATTATGAGAGCAAACTCATAGGAGGTGTATCTAGGTATGGACGAAAAATCCAATAATAACCGGGATAGAGGTATCGATGCTAGGAGGAGGAGACTAATTAAGACGGCAGCCGTAGCCGCCGCCAGCCTCATGATGGCTGGAAGCGATGTAGCCCTAGCCGGGACTACATCAGGTAAGAGGAGGGGCAGGAGGTTTGTAATGGTTGTAGATGTGGACAAGTGCTACGGATGCTATGCCTGCGTAGTTGCCTGTGCACATGAGAATAATGTCCCTATAGGAGTATTCAGGACATGGATTGAAAGGTACGTCAAGCCCGATGGTACCGTCGTCTTCGTCCCAAAACAGTGTAATCACTGCGATAACCCGTCCTGTGTAGAGGTGTGCCCTGTAGGGGCTACATACGTCAATGAAGACGGTATAGTCCTTGTCAACGACGAGATATGTATAGGGTGCGGGGCCTGCATACAGAACTGCCCCTACGGGGCTAGATTCTTCAACCCGATTAAGGGGGTGGCTGATAAGTGCACATTCTGCTCCCACAGGATCTACCAGGACCTGTTGCCTGCATGCGTAGAGGCATGCCCAACAGGGGCCAGGATCTTCGGCTCCCTGGAGGATGAGGAGAGCGAGGTATCGAAGCTGCTAAGGTCTACTAAGACGGAGCAGCTGAAGAAGTGGACCGGCAACGAGCCCCAGATCTTCTACAAGGGCCTCCCGGGCGAGGCGAACACCTAGAGGGGTGAGATCATGGTCTTAGAGGTGATGTTTGGGAGGCTGGAGGAGCTGGGTAATGTGTTCCCGAATGAAGTGGCTTACGACTATAGCGTTGGGGGAGTAGTGTGGAGGTTCCTAATAGTGCTCTACCCATTCTTCACAGGGTTGATAGCGGGATCCTTCGTGGTGAGCAGCCTAGCCTACGGGCTGGGTTATAAGAGGTATTATAGGGTGGCTGGACTAGCACTTCTCCTAACGGCATCTCTAATGGTTGTCCCACTATTCCCTATGGCGGAGCTGACGCAGCCTGGCAGGGCCCCCGAGATCTTTACGAGGCCTCATATAACCTCGTCAGAGATGTACCCGGGAATATCCCCTATGGCGGTCTTCGGAGTCGTATATCTTGCCTACCTAATCCTGCTCATATTCGAGGTTCTATTCACGTTCAGGGCTGATATGGCTAGGAGGGCTGCGGAGACCGGAGGTCTAATCTACAGGATATTCTCCCTAGGTAGGGGGTACGATGAGGCCAGCGTCAGCCTGGATAGGAAGATCGTCAAGGCACTAGCAATAATAGGGATCCCTCTAGCCGCCACGTTTCACGCGTATGTAGGGTTCCTATTCTCCAGCGTGAAGGCTAGGGTGCTATGGATGGATACGCTGATACCGGTGCACTTCCTAACCTCAGCCATATTCTCGGGCACAGCGCTGGTGGTGGTAGCATACTATCTAGCCGGCAAGCTCTCCAGGGAGGAGGTAGACCTAGACATTGTCAGGGGGCTAGGATGGATAATGCTGTGGGCCCTACTAGTATCCCTAGGCCTAGAAATAGTGTCGGAGGCAGCCAGGACCTACTACAGGCTCCCAGCCAGTGGATTCGAGTACTATGAGGAGCTGGTTTCTAGACTGGCGGTCAGGGACATATACTATATTCTCTCGGCGGTGATACTTGTGGCCCTACTGATACCTAAGCTGAGGAACGATGTTAGGATACTACTACCCGTATCAATACTATCATTACTACAGGTGGCCATGTACAGGTGGATGATCATAACGACACCCCAGCTCCTGTCTAGGACGAATGCCGGATTCCTCCACTACAGCGTGGAGGCGCACGAGGTCAGGCTTGCAATAGGCATAGTAGCCCTGATGGGCCTGATCTTCCTAGTCCTTACCTGGATCTTCCCCTGGAACGGGTATTACGCGACCCATAGGGACGAGCTGGAGGGGGTGGGATCACATGGTTAGTAGGAGGGACTTCATTAGGGGAGTAACAGCCGCGGCCCTCCTAGGCGTGGCCAGCTACGGGCTAGCACCCGTAATAAGGAAGGTAGTCAAGCCGGACTTCACAAAGATACCGCCAGACCCCCAGAATGGCGAGGGGGTTAGGTACGTATTCTCAACGTGTCTGGGGTGCAATGTGAGGTGCGGGATCAAGGCCAGGGTGGTAAGGCGTAATGGCATAGAGGTTATAGAGAAGATCGAGGGGAACCCGTACCACCCATACAATAGGGCGGTAAGCATAAACTCTAGGGTGGAGGCGTACAGGCAGCACGCCAGGCTACTCCCAATACCCTACAACACCCCAGTGAAGGAGGCGCTGGAGAAGTGGCAAGGCACCCTCTGCCCTAGAGGCCAGGACGGGATACACTACGTCTACGACCCCTACAGGATTGTCAAGCCACTCAAGAGGGCTGGACCCCGGGGCAGCGGGAAGTGGAAGGCCATCAGCTGGGACCAGCTCATAAGGGAGATAGTAGAGGGTGGCGTGATAGAGGAGACTGGGGAGAGGCTCCCAGGCCTCAAAGACTTCTTCGTCTACGGCAAGCTGAGGGACGCAGGCTTCAGTGACCCCAACGCTATACTAGGCGAGATGAAGGGCGACGTGGATAAGATAATGGAGATTGCAAGAGACCCTAACACAGGCTATGATGATGTAGCTAGGGCCATTGAGGACTTCAAGCAGAAGTGGAGCAAGATACTAGGGGAGAAGGGGCTCAGCCTCGAGGACGTGCTCGTAGACCCGGATAGGCCAGACCTGGGTACGAAGGCAAATATGGTGGCATACCTCAGAGGCAGGGGACAGGGGCATACAGACTACCTAAGCGCCAGGTGGATAGCCGGGTTTGGTAGTGTAAACTGGCTGAGGCACACCAGTGCGTGCCAACTCGGCTTCTATGCAGCTAACTACCTATGGGCTGGCTATACAGACATAAACCCCGACGTGGTGAGCGCCAAGGTCATTATAATGGCTGGAGTAGGTATGGGGAGGAACCATCCCGGCGCCACTGGTCAGGGCATAATAATATCCCATGCCGGGAGCGGGGACTTAAAGGTGTACTACGTCAACCCGACAGCCCCTAGGACTGATGCAGGAGATAACATAGTATGGGTCCCGGTCAAGCCGGGCTATGACGGGGCCCTGGCCTTCGCACTAATCAGGTGGATGATCGAGAACGAGCGGTACAACAGCGAGTTCTTATCTATAACAAACGAGAAGGCTGCCGAGGAGAGGGGATACCCTGTACACTCCAATGCAACCTGGCTAGTCGTGTTCGAGGAGGGTCATGAAAGGTTCGGCGAGTTCCTGAAGGATAAGGACGTCGGGCTGGGTAGTGA
>WAKG01000109.1 GCA_015523445.1 Desulfurococcales archaeon
TGTTGGTTGTGACCTCGCCCAGGTTTATGTCCCTGAATATTATCTCCATGTCCACCACTGTGGGCACGCTAACCCCGACTATGCCGACCTCTCCCTCGGCCATCGGGTCGTCTGGGTCTATACCGATGAGTGTAGGGTAGTCGAATGCTAGGCTTAGACCGGTCTCTCCATGCTTTATCAGGAACTTGAGCCTCTCATTTGTCTCCTCCGGCCCGCCGTAGCCGGAGAACATCCTCATAGTCCATATCCTGGCCCTGTACATGGTTGCGTGTATGCCCCTAGTGAAGGGGTACTCGCCGGGGAGGCCGAGCTTCTCCATGTAGTCGTGGTCCCTAAGGTCGAGGGGCGTATAGACCCTCTTTATGGGTATGCCGCTGAGTGTTGTGAACTCGCTCATCCTCTCAGGGAGCCTCTTAAGCCACTCGGGGACTACCTCCTCCTCCCAGCGCCTATACCTCTCCTCCAGCTCCCTCAGGGCGTCCTCCGAGTATATCCTGGGCAAGGAGCATGCACCCCATAATACCCTACCCTTAGAGCCGGGTGGACACCTTATTACTTCATGGTTGCCTGTGCAGGGTTAATATTAATATAATTAACATCATGCAATGGTAAATGCCTATAGGCCTGGACGGGGTGTCCAGTATGGTTAAACTGTTCTCCGAGGCCCTTGGAAGGGAGGTTGAGGTCCCAGACGAGCCGGAGAGGATTGTGAGTCTCTCCCCGGCGATCACAGAGATACTCTATAGGATAGGGCTGGAGGATAGGGTAGTGGGTGTCAGCTTCTACTGCAACAAGCCGCCTAGGGCTAGGGAGAAGCCACGGGTTGGGAGCTACTACAAGGTCCTCTACGACAAAGTAGAGGAGCTGGAGCCTGACCTAGTCCTAACAACCACGGGGGCGCAGAGGAAGGTCCTAGAGGAGCTGGCCTCCCGCTTCACTGTATACCCTGTCCCTCTCCCCGTCACGATCCACGGTATAATAGATGAGATCAAGGTGGTCGGCATAATAACTGGGAGGATCAGGGAGGCCCGCAGGCTGGCGGGGGAGTCAGCCAGGATCCTAGGCAAGCTCGAGGGCAAGCTAGCCGGGGTCAGGCTATACTACGAGATATTCCTAGGAGGCCCCGTAAGCGCAGGGGCCCACAGCTATATAGAGGACCTATTCAGCCACCTAGGAGCTGAGACCCCATTCTCCAGCACGAGGACCACGTGGGTCATAAATCCTAGCCCCGAGGCAGTGAAGGCCTTCAACCCCCAGGTAGTACTCTATGAAAGGAGTCCATACGCCGAGATCACAAGGGAGAAGATTGTGAAGAGCATGGAGGAGAGGGGCCTAGCGGGCCTCGAGGCCCTCAGGGGAAGGCTGATAATACTAGAGCCAGACACTCTAGCACACTATGGCCCCAGCATATTCGAGGACACGCAGAGGATAGTACAGGATGTCAGGAGGCTACTCTCCTAGCCACCATCCCACCCAGCCTAGTAGCCAAGCCCCGGGCCCACGGGCTTACAGCTAGGAGAACCAGGCCATATACTATTGTGGATACTACCAGGTGGAGCCCCAGATTCACGCCGTCAACAAGCAGCTCAGCAACTATCATACCCTGCACCCCCGAGGCCTCTAGGTAGGCTAGAGCCCCCATCCCAGCAACCAAAGCTTCCAGCAGGCTACGCCATGGGAACCTGAAGCCGCTACTCCTCAGGATAAGATGATACCTAGCCACTGCGGCCAGCCTTGCCAGCGCGACTATGGTCATATAGGCCAGGGCGGCCAGCCAGGGGCTTTTGGCTGCGGTGGACAATAGGGCTCCAAGCACCATACCCAGGAAGATAACTATTATCTCCCACGAGATTATCCTGTAAAGCTTCTCATACCCCTCACCAGTAAGCTTCGTAGAGCCCTGTACATACACCCTATAGCTGAATGCCAATCCCGCTATAAATGAGTAAACCGCTCCGGCCAGCAGGATCAGGTGGCCATCAACGTAGACCGGGTTGAAGAAGCTTGCTATAGGCTTAGAAGCCCCAGCTACTAGCGCCACTAGCAGGCCTAGGAAGGCCAGATATATCCTGATCGTCTCCTCGAGCCCCCAGAGGCCGCCGCCTCTAAGGGAGTTGGCGTATAAGCCAGGCATCATTGCCTGGCCCATCCTAGTCATGGGCGCTGCTATGGACAGGGCTATATTCAGGTACGCCACCGGCCTTATCAGGCCTGTTACCCAAGTGTACACTGGCCTAATAAGGCTCTCCGACAATGTCAGTATTAATATTGAGATTGGTAGGCGCCATCTCCTAAACCATGATACAGCCATATCTCTACTGAAACTTAAACCAGCCACCGGTAGCCTAAAGTACACTATGGAAGCGGATACCAGTAGGGCTAGGCCAGCCACATCCAGGCTGATAACTGCACCCCTTAACCCCCACCCCATGCCTATAACCAGTACCAGCGCTGCACCCAGCTTCGCGATCTCATGTACAAGAAACATGAATCCCAGGAGCTCTGGACGGGTAACCGCTATGATCCCGCTAGCCATATACCTAGACACTACAAACATGGCAACCGCAGGTGCTGCTAGCAGGCCCACCCCCGGGTCCAGGCCAGCCGAGCCCAGTGTAACCCATACCACAGCCGAGTATATCACAGCTGCCAGGGGCGCAACAGCTATTGAGAGAAGAAGGCCAGTCCCAGCAGCCCTGACGGCCTCCTCCCCCATAGATTCTCCAACGATCCTCTGGGCCCACCAGTGCCATACGTGGGATAGGAGGGGTATTGCCTGGTAGAGTGATAGTATTATGCCTAGGGCTGCAAAGCCCTCTACGCCGAGCCTTCTAGCTACTATAACTATGAAGAGGAGGGAGAGGCCTGTCCTAGTTGCTGCTGATGTCGTGTTTGCTAGTGCTGCTAGGCGTAGCCTTACCCCTGTCAATCCTCTCCGCCGCCCAGTTCCTCCGGCTCCGGCCTGGGGCTGGTTATCAGCGTGTACCCTATCCAGGATAGTAGGCCGAATATTGCTACTAGTGCTACTAGGCCCATCACCTTCAGGGTGAATATGTCTATGGGGTCTCCCATGACTGTTATGGGGGGCGGTGTGAATACTAGGTAGATGTATGCAAGAATCACTATTATAGATATCGTGATCATCAGTGCACCGGCTGTCCTATCATCCATCGGCGGCACCGGGCTATAGTTGCATCCTGCCCGTGTATTATAGGTAGCCCTCTATCCTGAGGTCCCTCACCTTCTTGTAGAACGCAACCCTACTGTTTATGTATGACAGTAGCTCCTCCGGGGTTACCCTGCCCTGGTAGTCTCTCCTTATCCAGACCCTAGCCACGGGCTTCTGGCCCACAGCCTCGTCTGGCACCCCCTCTACTATAGCTTTCGCCACGGCGGGGTGACGCTCTAGGATCACCTCGAGGTCCCGGGGTAGTATGGCGTATGCCTTATACTTGATGAGCCTCTTCCTCACACCCCTAAAGTAGAGTAGGCCATTCTCATCCATATAGATCAGGTCGCCAGTCCTCAGCCACCCATCTATGAATGCCTTCTCATTCTCATCTGGGAACTCGTAGCCCTTCATCACCCATGGTGCCCTTGCCAGCAGCTCCCCGGTCATACCTGGGCCCAGCTCCCTCGAGGGGTTATCAGGGTCTACTAGCTTCACGTCAACTCCTGGTAGGGGTATGCCTAGTGTGCCCTTAACCTCCCTAAGGCTCACTGGCTGCAGGGTGAGTAGGAGGCTCTCGGTCATCCCATAGCCCTGAACTAGGGGAGTGGAGAGCCTCTCCCAGTACTCGTCCTGCAGCTCCGGCTTCAGGGGGGCTCCGGCCGAGACTGCCAGCTTTATCCTGCCACGGGCGCTGGGAGCTAACTCTCTGGCTAGCTGCTCGTACATCATCGGGGCCCCAGCTATGTAGTTTATGGAGCCCTCTTCCACGAGCCTAGCGGCAAGGCTGGGCCTCCAGCGCCTCATCATGTATACGGTGCCTCCCTCGGTTAGGGGTGAGAGGAGTGAGAGTTGTAGGCCTAGCACGTGTGTTATAGATGCAACTGCCAGCGATGAGAAGCTGTTGTTAACTCCCGCCATGAGGTTGTACGCCTTGGCTGAGTAGTGGAGACCTGCGTGGGTGTGGATGGCCTGCATGGTCCTCCCGGCTATGCCTGAGTAGTACAGGGCTACCGAATCGTCCTCTGGCCCGGTGTCTGGGTCTCTCCATTCGCCTGGTGGCGGGGTGTCCCCGAGGCCTGAGACGTGTAGGTCCTCGAGCCCGTCCACCCAGTCTAGGGATAGTACCTCCTTGGGGCCCGTCTCTTCTAGTATTGGCCTATTCCTCTCGAGGAACTCCCTATCAGCTATCATTGCTATGAACCTCCTGCCCTCCAGCTGTATCCTAAGATCCTCGCCTATAGTCAAGGGGTCTATCAGGACTGTGCGGGCCCCTGAGGCCAGGGATCCTATGAGAGCCGCAGCTGCCTGTACAGTGTTCCTGGCGGCTAGGGCTACCTGCTCTCCCTTCCATGCACCGCGGGATTGTAGCCATGCAGCTATTGACTTTGAGACCCGCGTTAGCTTCTCGTAGGTGTAGCAGTACCCGGTCTCCGCCTGTATGAGGGCCATCTTCCCGGGCGGCCCGTTCCATGCCTGGGTATATATGGGGGTGTACTCCGTATCGAGGATCCTGGGTACGTCCTCAGGCCAGACCCTATGCCAGGGCTTCTCCTCTATTGTGGACACCGTTTACCCTCTTACACTATGGTTCAGTATATATCTTAACCCGTCTCCTGGACAGGGTATCCAGTGTAGTTAGCTATTTTACCCTAATAAAACACGATAACCCTATTAACTGGTGGTCTTTTGAGGGGAACACGCCAGCTATTCGACGTCGAGTCCTGGAAGGTTGACCGTGTCTGGGATAAGGGTGAGTTGTACAAGAAGAAGGCCATGCAGCCCGAGACCCTGGTTAGGACCGAGCACATACTCGTCGAGTTCGGCGGTATAAGGGCTGTGGATGACGTGTCTATAAGCGTGAGGAGGGGCGAGATACTCGGGATCATAGGCCCCAACGGGGCCGGGAAGACCAGTCTCCTCAACGTCATATCAGGGTTCTACAAGCCCAAGCACGGCCGGGTCTACTATAAGGGGAGGGACATAACACGTCTCCCGCCACACGAGAGGGTGAAGCTAGGCATCTCCAGGACCTTCCAGCACAGCGAGCTCTTCATGGGGATGAATGTGATCGAGAACATCATGGTGGGCCTCCACCCCTGGGCGCGGGGGAACCCTCTGACCTACGCCCTCTGGACTCCCGGCGTGGTTAAATGGGAGGAGTGGGCTAGGGAGAGGGCTGAGCACGTGATAGACCTCCTAGACCTCCATGAGTACCGTTACCATATCGTGGGCAGCCTCCCGCCGGGAGTGCAGAAGAGGGTTGACCTAGCCAGGGCGCTCGCCCAGGAGCCGGAGGTGGTATTCATGGATGAGCCGATGGCTGGCCTGACCAGGGAGGAGAAGGAGGACCTTGTCAGGGCTATCATAGAGGTTTACGAGACCCGGGGCATCACATTCGTCCTGGTAGAACACGATCTGGAGGTTGTCACCGACATCTGTAACAGGCTAGTGGTAATGGATTTCGGTAGGGTAATCGCAGAAGGACCGCCTGGAGAAGTTGTAGACAACCCCCTCGTGGTTAAAGCTTACCTAGGCTCGTAGGAGGGTGAGCCTCCATGGTGCTAGAGCCTATTGCTGTGGGGGAGGAGCTCACTGGTAGGGGACGTGAGCCCTACGAGACCACCTTCCCCTGGCTCCTAGCCCAGAGGGCTAGGAAGAGCCCCCAGGGGACAGCGTTCAGATGGAAGAGGTACGGGATCTGGAGGAGGTACACGTGGAGCGAGTATCTAGAGAGGGTTGCATGGGCCTCCATGGGCCTCCGAACCCTAGGCCTTGGAGAGGGCGATAAGGCGGCCTTCATGACGTTCAACAGGCCGGCTTGGGTGATCTACGAGCTGGGAGCCCAGACGGCTGGAGGTATCAGTATAGGCATTTACCGTGACAGCCTCAGCGACGAGGTAGGCTATGTACTGGAGAGGAGCGATGCCAAGATAGTCTTGGTTGAAGGGCAAGAGCAGCTGGACAGGGTCCTAGACTCAGGAGTGGATGTTGAAAGGATCATAGTTGACGAGGCCAAGGGACTGCACCAGTACAGGGACATGCTAGGGAAAAGGATAATCACCTTCGGAGACCTACTAACCATGGGCAAGAGGGAGTACAAGGCGAGCCCCAACACATTCAAGAGGATGATAGTAGAGGCGAGCCCCGAGAAGGTCTGCGGCTTCTTCACAACCAGCGGCACCACGGGGCTCCCCAAGCTAGCCATGCTAACATACAAGAGCATGCTAGCCATGGCCCACCAGCTCAACACGCTGGACCCCGTAGGGGAGAAGTGGGAGTACGTCTCCTTCCTCCCCACAGCGTGGATAGGGGAGCAGATGATGAGCATATCCCTCCACCTCCTAACAGGATTCAGACTAAACTTCCCCGAGTCCCCCCACACCGTCTGGAGGGACTTCAGGGAGATAGCCCCCCACTTCCTCTTCTCGCCCCCCAGGGTCTGGGAGAGGCTTGCCAAGGACATAATGGCCAGGATCGAGGACAGCGACCCACTCAAGAAGGCCGCCTACAGGGTGGCGATGTGGATCGGGGAACGGGCCGCCAGGAGCAGGCTTGTTAGGGGGAGGAGTAAGCCCACGCCGCTCTGGAGGGTCCTCCACTATATGGCCTACTGGCTCGCCTTCAGGCATATACTGGATAAGAATGGGTTGAAGAGGGTGAGGAGAGCCTATACTGGCGGGGCTATGATAGCGGAGGACTACGTCTTCTACTATCACACCCTCGGGGTAAACCTTAAGCAGATATATGGGCAGACGGAGATCGCCGGTATAGCCGTTGTCCATCCCGACGATGACGTTAGGCCTGACACTGTTGGGAAGCCCCTACCCCTGACCGAGATCAGGATATCTGAGGACGGGGAAATCCTGCTCCGTAGCCCGGCCCTGATGGTCGGCTACTACAAGAACGAGGATGCCACGAGGAGGACTATAGTGGACGGGTGGCTCCACACAGGTGACGTGGGGGAGCTGACAAGTGATGGGCACCTGAAGATCAGGGATAGGGCAAAGGAGATCATAACGCTCTCCGACGGCACCATAGTAGCGCCACAAATAGTCCAGAACAAGCTCAAGTTCAGCCCCTACATCGGGGAGGCGGCAATAATAGGCTCCGGGAGGCCATACCTCATCGCCCTCCTCAACATTGACTTCGAGATAGTATCTAGGTGGGCCGAGAGGAGGAAGATAAGCTTCACAAGCTACTCCGACTTATCCCAGAAGCCCGAGGTCCTAAACCTCCTCCAGAGAGAGGTGTCTAGGGCCAACAGTAGGCTGCCCGAGAAGATGCGTGTAAAGCGGTTCGTCAGCCTCTTCAAGGAGTTCCACCCCGACGACGAGGAGATGACGAGGACCAGGAAGCTGAGGAGGATGGTAATCGAGGAGAGATACGCCGGGCTCATAGACGCAATGTACAACGGGGAGAAGGAGTACGAGCTAACCGTTGTAATGAGGCTGGAGGACGGCCGCAGAGTCCCAGTAACTAGGAGGGTAAGGATAATGAGTACAGAGTAGGGGTGGACCCCGTGGATCCCATGCTGCTACTCGAGTCAACCGTGAGGGGAGTGATCATAGGTCTAACCTACGCCATGATCGCCCTAGGATTCAACATTGTATACAGGGTCAACAAGTCGATAAACTTCGCCCACCCCGTCATAGTCCTAATGGCGGCGTATGTAGCACTCGTGGCTTCATACAGGTACAACCCCCTACTGGCGTACCTCCTAGCGGTGCTGGCTGGCGTGGCCGCTAGCATAGCTATTGAGAGGCTGGTAGCTAGGCCCCTACTAGGCAGGCCGCCTGTAGCTCTGATTGGGGCTACCCTTGGAATATACTATTTAATCAAGGGGGTAACGATAACCATTGGAGGTGCCGAGACAGCTAGCCTACCCATAGCGTACAAGCTATACAATCTCGGCCCCATAACCCTAGGGCTTAACGACATAGTCTCGGGGCTAGGCAGCCTACTGGTCCTAGCACTAGTGATCCTGCTTCACATGAAGACTAGGCTCGGCTCGGCGATGAGGGCTGTAGCCGAGGATGTTGAGGGCGCCGCTGCCTATGGGATACCTGTTAGGAGGCTGATGAGCTTCAGCTGGGCGCTGGCAGGCCTTATAGGCGCTCTAGGGGGACTCTTCCTAGCCGTGAAGAACCAGGTGTCGGTGGAGCTGGAGTTCTACGCCATAAGAGCCCTTGCTGCAAGCCTCCTGGCAGGGCTAGACAGTATCGGGGGCGTCATAGTAGGGGGGATAGTCCTGGGTATAGCCGAGGAGGTTGGAGGCCTACTGCTAGATGATTACCTCCCCGGTATAGGCTATGACATGGCATTCTTCATATTGCTCCTAGTACTATTCGTCAAGCCATACGGCCTCTTCGGTACAGAGAGGATAGAGAGGGTCTAGCCTTGGGGGTGTAGATGCATGCCAGCCGGAGTGTTCAAGGAAACGTATAGGGCCGATATGGCCCACCTACGCTACCCCATCCACTGGGCCGGCCTCGTGCTAGGGGCTGGCCTAGCACTAACAGCCCCCCTCTTTCTCCGGGGCTACTATCTAGACCAGGCGATACTCTTCATGATATTCCTGATAGCGGCTGTGGGGCTAAACATAACCCTGGGACTGGCCGGGCTCATAAGCTTGGCCCACGCAGCCCTGATGGGAGCGGGGGCATACACCGTCGCCATGCTAGCCCTGAAGGCTGGGTTCAACTCGGTGCTGGCAATACCCCTAGCCGGGATCACTGCGGCTGGCCTCGGCTTTATACTAAGCCTACCCAGCTTCAAGCTGAAGGGCTATTATCTGGCCATGGCTAGCCTGGCGGCCCAGTTCATACTAGAATACTTCTACTCCCTCCTAGCCCCGGAGCAGTACATAACAGTCCCCTTCGAGACCAAGGAGATAGCAGGCATATTCTTCGGGGAGGGAGTGCCCCTCTACTACCTAGCCCTAGCCATAACCCTAGTCCTACTCCTAGCAGCCGGGAACCTAGCTAGGAGCAGCCTGGGCAGGGCTATGAAGGCGGTCAGGGACAACGATGTGGCGGCTGAGATCGTGGGGATAAACGTTACGAGGACCAAGGCACTAGCCTTCACCATAGGCGGCTTCTACGCTGGTGTAGCTGGAGGCCTATACGCCCTCTACAGCGCAGGTATAGGATGGGAGGGCTTCACCCTACTCGTCTCCATAGAGCTCCTGGGTATGGTGCTCATAGGCGGCCCCGGCAGGGTAGTGTGGGGGAGCATGCTTGGGGTGCTTGTACTTAAGACTGGGTGGACGAACCTGGAGAGCAGCCTGAATCCCCTGCTAACAGGGATGGGCCTCGACATAATAGCCTCTACAGCAAAGTACATAGTCCTCGGAACCCTGATAGCAGTCTTCATAATACTCGAGCCCGAGGGCCTAATAGCGGTGCTGAGGAGAGTGAAGGAGTACCTCAGGCTATGGCCCTACAGCTATTAGCGCTTTAACTATACTTCATATATAGCCCCCAATACTTATCCTCCCTTTATGGGGCTGGAGTATGCCTAGAGCCCTAATCATATCGGCGGATGGGTTCGAGGATGTAGAGCTCCTATACCCCTATTATAGGCTAGTGGAGGCCGGGTTCGAGGTCCATATAGCATCTATGAAGGAGGGAGATATCACTGGGAAGCACGGATACAAGATTAAGGTGGATAAAGCCTTTAGTAGCGTAGACCCTGGGGACTACGATGTGCTAGTTATACCTGGAGGCCGCGCCCCCGAGAGGGTCAGGCTAGATAGTGACGCCCTCAGGATTACTAGGAGATTCTTTGAGGACGGGAAGCCTGTGGCTGTGATATGCCACGGCCCGCAGATCCTCATAAGTGCCGGGCTAGTCAGGGGGAGGAAGCTCACTAGCTATTGGGGTGTTAAGGACGACGTCATAGCGGCCGGGGGAGAGTGGCTCGACGAGCCTGTAGTTATAGACGGCAACCTGGTCTCGTCTAGGTACCCCGGGGATATACCGTTCTGGATGAGGGAGTTCATGAAGCTACTCGAGTCCCGGGGGCTACTGAAACACACACCATAGCCGTTACCTCTACCTCTAGAGGGGGCCTAAGGTCCTAGCCCATAATTCTTTCCTGAGGATTTGTGGTTTGGATCAACAGAATGGGTTGCCATTAGAAGGCTATGGACAACATCTTAAAAATCGTATCCCTACTATACGCCGCCCTTTGGGGTGTTAAGAATTGATCCTCGGCGTTATGAGGCATGGTAGGGCTGAGCCTGAAGGGGGAGATGAGAGGCGTCTCACAAGTGAGGGTATTAGGGAGGTTGAGGCAGCTGCTATGAAGCTTCCCTTCAGGCCTGTGGTGATTTATACCAGCCCGTTGAAGAGGGCTGTTGAGACCGCTGAGATCGTGGCTAGGATCCATGGCTCCGAGGTTAGGGTTGAGGAGGGGCTCAGGCCTGGAGTGTTCAGTGTGGAGGTGTTTGAGAGGCTGGCTGGTGATAGGGTTTTGCTGGTTGGCCATAATCCTTCTGTGAGCAGGGTTGTCTCGTTCATAACCCGCAGCATGACCAGCCTAGGCACTGGGTGGATTGCGGTTCTAGAGCATGGTGCAAAGGGTTGGAGACTGGCTAGCCTCATTCGGCCCTAGCCCACCGTAGGGACTCTGTAGTATAGACATGGCTTGACTCATGTTTTTATACCTGCAAGAGTGATTAGGTTGTTATGACGCATAACTGGTTTCTGAGGGTAGATAGGGTGGGACTGGTTGGATAGTAAGGTCCTGGCTGGGATCGCGGTCATCGTAATAATAGTCCTAGCCGCTGGATTCTTCATGATGCAGGGCGGCGAGGAGGCTGCCACCGAGACTGCAACTGAAACCCCTGCCGAGGCCCCTGCAGAGGGTAAAGAGATTACTATAAATGTTGGTCTCCTCGTCGATGAGACAGGTCCTACCAGTGATGTAGGTAAGGGCTATGCCATGGGTGCTGAGGCAGCATTCAAGTACTTCAATGATAAGGGGATCTACACTAAGGATGGTGTCAGGGTTAAGATAGAGTACATCAAGAGGGACTACGCCTACAAGCCCGACCAGGCCGAGGCCTTCTACAAGGAGTTCAGGGACAAGTACGGGGTTATAGCGATAATAGGCTGGGGCACAGCTGATACAGAGAAGCTAGCAGACACGGTGGCTAGGGATAAGATCGTGTATATAAGTGCCAGCTACTCTGCAAAGTTGACTATAAAGCCCTACAACTTCTTCCCAGCGCCAGACTACAGCACACAGGCATGCGCGGGCGTAGCATGGGTAGCAGAACAAATGCCAGATGCCAAGCTTGCCCTACTCTACGACCATAAAGTAGCCTACAGCAGGAGCCCCATACCAGCCATAAAGGCTGTAGCAGAGGCCCTAGGACTCCAACTGGCAGGAGACTACGACCTGAGTCTTAGGGCCACCGAGGCCACTGCCGAGAGAGTTGTAAGTGATGCCTCCACCGAGAACCCCGATGTACTGTGGTGTGGAAACACTATAAGCAGCTGTAGCCTGGCGGTCAAGGCTATGGCCAAGGTCGGGCTAGATGGAATGCTGCTGGCCAACGTCTGGGGCTTCGACGAGAGGGTAGTAGAACTTGTTGGAGACGCTGGCAAGGGCAGGATGGCCGGGATATCCCCCTTCGTCTACCCCATGTTCGCCGAGGAGATGGGGGCTAAGGGTATAGAGACCGTGAAGGAGGCAGCCAGGACTGCCGGGTTTAGTGAGAACGACGTGAACCTCAGGTTCGTGCAGGGCTTCCTCAACGTGTGGCTACTAGTACAGGCGATAGAGAGGACCGACTCCACCTCGCTACAGGAGAAGGGTGGAGAGGCACTGAAGGCTGCTCTAGAGTCCTCATGCAACGGCGAGCCCTTCAGGTTCGGCGGCCTCACTGCCGATGATGTTAGGTTCTGCCCCGACAGCCACTTGGCCCACAAGAAGGTTTACGTAGTAGTCTTCAGCAGTGCTGGCAGCCTGGAGATAGAGGGTCCCTACGAGGCGCCCGGCCAGGTGGACTGCGTCAAGGCCACCATACAGGGCTAACGCTACTCAACCCCCTCCATGTGGTAAACCACTCACTCCCCATCTTTCCATATCTATCTGGTGGTGTAGGATGCCTGGTGTGCTGGTTGAGGTTAGGAATGTAGAGATCATGTATCACCCCTTCATACTCGTGATCAAGAACCTTAGCCTGGAGGCCGTGGAGGGAGGTATAACAGCTATACTTGGCCCTAACGGTGCTGGAAAGAGCACACTGCTCAAGGCAGTATCTGGCGTGCTCAAGCTGGAGAGGGGCAGGGTTACCCGGGGAGAGATACTTTTCGGCGGGGAGAGGATAGAGAATAAAGATCCGGATACTGTTGCTAAGAAGGGTATAGTATATGTAGCAGAGGGTAGGAGGATCTTCAAGGAGCTTACCGTGCAGGAGAATATAGATGCAGTTTCATACGCCTGGGGCAATAGGGTTGACCCTAGCATAGTCTACGACTATTTCCCCCGGCTTAAGGCTAGGAAGAACACGAGAGCAGGGTATCTCAGCGGCGGGGAGCAGCAGATGCTGGCGATAGGCCTAGCCCTCCTAGCCAGGCCCAGGCTCATGCTACTAGACGAGCCCAGCCTAGGGCTAGCACCTAAGATAGTGAGCCAAGTGTATGAATCCATAAAGTTGATGCATGAAAACGAGGGTATAACCATGATTCTAGCTGACCAGAACGCTGTTAAGGCCCTCGACATAGCGGATTACGGCTACATTATGGAGAATGGTAGGATAGTTACTGAGGGGCCAGCACAGATACTTAGGGAGGATAAAGATGTGAAGGAGTTCTACTTGGGCATGGGAGCCCATAAGATCAGCTATAAGACTGTGAAGTGGTATCATAGGAAGAAGAGGTGGATTTAGATGTCTAGGCTATCGATGCCAACATCGTAATCATAGTCATTCCACTCGCTATACTCGCCCTCAGTAGACTCGTCCCCGCTGTCTTGAGTCCACCCTGCATATTCATCCACTATTATTGGTGGTATGAGGCCCATTAGTATTAGTAGTGGTATTATGGCGGCTAGGTCCCATGAAGCCCAACTTGGCTGGATAGTATTAGGTGGTCTAGATTCCAGCTTTGCTGCTGCTTCCCTCAGCATCCCCATTGCTTCGTCTAGGACCTTAACTCCAGCCTCGGTCAGGACTAGTTCCTCCCTTTTCAAGATCCTGCCCTTAGGAACCCTTTTTATTAGGCCCCGCTCCTCTAGCCTCTTGACTGTCTGCTCCACTATCCTTGGATCGACGGTGTGGAATAGTTCTTTGAGGTCCTTAAGCGTGTTAACCCCCCGGTATATGGCTGCCAGTACTCCTGCCTCGAAGTAGCTTAAGCCGGGCATGGATGGTCCACCCCTTGCCTACATAGGTAATTTGAGGGTTATATTGTTAGTATATGATCTTGAAACCCGTGTACTCACCCTGGTAGGGGGAGAACCTCACGCTAACCTCCTCAACCACCGCCTCCGGGGGCCCATGAAGGCTCCAGCATATAACCCTCTCAACTGCATCCCTATCTCCCTCCAGCACGGCCTCAACAGTCATCCCATCAGGCAGATTTCTAACCCATCCTGTAACACCGTTCTCCATGGCTACCCTCCTCATGTTAGCCCTGAAGAAGACCCCTTGAACTACTCCCTTAACAAGCAAGTGGGCCCTAACCTTCCCTACCACTCCCCTCACCCAGCTATACGGGAGAGCCCATGCTTAATAGGCGTGCTAGGAGGAAGACGAGGACTACTGATATAAAAACCGTTACCAGCGTCAGGGCCATCACCCTCCCAGGCCTAGCCTTATAGTAGTCAACCGTCAAGGCGAAGCATAGGTGCACCGGAGAGGCCATGACCCCCAACATGCCCCCGGCGTAGGCTAGAAGTAGCATATAACTCGAGACGCCATCGCCCCCCACTATATACGTTACTAGGAGTGGCATAGCCGTGGCTGCGAAGAAGTTCTCTCCTCCAGCCGCCAGCCCTAGTATAAAGGGCATGGTAAAGACGATGGCCCAGCCCGGCGCTCCTAGGTTTGAGGCTAGACTGTATAGATCTTGGGGAGCCCCGCTCCTGAGCAGGAGCTCCTTCAGGATCAGCGCCTCGATGAGAACCCCATGGATCCTGGGTCGTAGAGCTAGCCTGAGCGCCCCCGCCACCTGGCTTCTATGGGGGCGGAGCACTAATACAGTAACCGCCAGCGTGGCTAGGAGCGCCTCTAAAAGGCTTGCTATACCCGTGAATACCAGCAGGGCTAGCAGTATAAAGGGCCAGGTTGAGGCCAGCAAGCCTCCGCCTCCCCTAGGCTGGGCTGGGCACTTGTATCTGGTTAGGGCTGGGTATGATACTATCAGGCCTGCTAGGATAGCCAGGGGAGTTATAGGCCAGGTTATAGTGACTACTAGCCCCGGCTCTATGCCTAGGACGGCGGCAGTTATGACTATGCTCTGAAAGAGGGGCCATGAGGGGATCCATATATGCCTGAACCAGTAGTTCAGGTAGGAGGCCCACTCCCGCGGCATGCCAGCCTCTTCCAGGTACCTCCTTCTCATGGCTATTGCCGAGACCAGGGCGCCTCCCGGCATTGGTAGCAGGCCTATCAAGGCTGGCACTCCGAGGTAGCTAAACCTGCATCCTAGCCTTGTAGTGGAGGAGACTAGCTCGTCAAGCTTGCCTGTCTCCTTCAACATGCCCGCGAGTAGGAGGCTGAGGAATATGTAGACTAGCACGCTGACGTTGCTCCACTCCGTTAAGGCTAGAATACTATGGGTAACTATCGCCAGCCCAGTGGAGTATATTATGTATACTGTGAATACCGATATCATAGCTGCTATAGCGGCTAGAGGCCCTCTACCACGGGCCACCATGGCTGCCAGTGCTATATAGCCTAGCGTAAACGCCACTAGCGTTGACAACTCGCATAGACCCTTTAGCCACGTATATCCTTGGATGGGTATGGTTTTAAGAGGCGCATTGGTCCATGTATGGGGGTGTTGTAGGGTAGGGTGTTAAGGGGCCTTGGGTATACCTTTGGAGGATGAGAACGTTCCTGCAGGTGGTCCGCCGCTTGTCAATCTAACCCTGATACTGCTCAACATAGCCGTATTCCTTGTGGGCATCTTAGCCCCATGGCTCCTCCTGCCGGGAGCGGTTAGCTACTCCGTTGTTGTTGAGGAGCTTGGCATGGTGCCTGCTAGGATAATGGCTGGTGAGAGGCTCTATACTCTGCTGACCTCTATGTTCCTTCACGGCGGTATAGCGCACCTGCTGGGTAACATGCTCTACCTTTACATATTCGGCGATAATATTGAGGCTGTCCTAGGCAGGTGGAGGTATCTGGCCTTCTACCTGATCTCGGGCTTAGGTGCTGTGCTCTTCCACATTGCCAGTATAGCCTTCATGCCCGCGGAGGCGCTCGCCAACAGTATATTATCCTCCGGAGTCAACCCCTGGCTCATACCAGCCATAGGGGCCAGCGGGGCCATTTCAGGCGTTCTAGGTGCCTATCTGCTACTCTTCCCGGCCAGCAGGATCAGGGTGGTAACGTTCTGGGTCTGGATCCCTCTCTTCCTAGAATTCCCAGCATACGTATACATAATGTTCTGGTTCCTATACCAATTCATAATGGGCCTAGCCGTAAGCCTTAGCGGCGTCCAGGCCGGTGTGGCGTTCTGGGCCCACATAGGGGGGTTCCTGACAGGTATGGCCATCCTACCGCTACTAGCAGGGAGGGATGTGAGGAGGAAGCTACTCCTCTACTACAAGTCAAGGATACTATCCGGCCTCTAAGCCAGCCATCCTCAGAGCAGCCGGTTTGAGCCATCCACCTGAGAAAACCCATGCAACCCCTGCTGCTCCCGCTATCATGTTGCTGGCCGTCATGCTTACCCACACACCGTCTGGGCCCCAATTGTAGTAGTATACTAGCATATATGCCAGGGGGATCCTGAGGAGCCATAGCCTCGCTACTCCCAAGATAGATATTATCCCCGTCCACCCGCTCCCCCGCGCTATGCCGTTGGCCACGAAGAAGGCGCCTAGGAACGGTATTCCAGGCGCTATTAGCTCCACCATTCTTAGGCTCTCCTCATAGACTCCCGGCAGGTTAGTGAAGAGCAGGACCAGATAGTCCCTGAATAGGTATATCGCTATGGAGCCTATCGAGAGTACTGTAAAAATGATGCCGATCCCTATGTAAGCCGCCTTCCTAGCCCTATCCACCTTGCCCGAGCCCAGGTTCTGGCCAACTATAGTCGCCACTGCAATGTTAAAGCCGAAGGTAGCCGATTGGATTATGTGGACTATTGCCAGGGAGACGTTGTAGGCGGCCATTGCAACCGGGCCCAGCCCGGCCACTATCCCCATCATCACTAGGAATCCAGTGCTCACTATGACCCTCTGAAGGGCCACGGGACCCCCGATCCTAGCTGCCATCACTGCTAGGGTGCGCCACGGCCTTACAGGGGTTATCCTGAAGCCTAGGGCTCCTGATAGCATCAGGTATAGTGCTATGCCCCCGCTTATGAATCTGGATACTGCTGTTGCAAGTGCAGCACCTACTACCCCCATACCTGGTATGGGGCCTAAACCGAAGATAAGTACTGGGTCTAGAACGATGTTTATCAGCGAGGCTAGGCTTGAGACTAGGAAGGGCTTGCGGGTATCTCCCATGCTGCTGGATAGGTTGTTGAAGAATATTAGGAGGAACATGAAGGGGAGGCTAAGTGCGTCGATCATTGTATAGGCTAGTGCCAAGCCGTAGACCTCCGGGGGTATGCCCTGGGCTTTGAAGACGTGGGGTGCTATTGTGATCATGGTGATCATGCTAGCTAGGCCAAGTGTTATTGCTATGGACAGCATGCCCCCGGCCGCCCTCGAGGCGTCCTCATACCTCCTTGCTCCCACTAGCTGGGATACTGATGCTAGTGTAGCAGTCGTTATACCGAAGTTTATCCCCATGAATAGCCAGAATAGGGGCTGGGCAGCGGTTGGGGCCGCTAAATCCTCAGCCCCCACTCTACCGAGAAATATGACGTCTACAGATTCCTGTATGGAGCTTAGTAGCCTAGCAGCCACTATTGGAGCAGCTAGGTATATTATGGCCTTGGCTATGCTACCCTCAACTACCCTGCCCCGCAGCCTGTCTACCCTCGCATCCAAGGCTCGGCATCACGCCTAGGATTATGTGTGAAACAGATATATCTGTTAAAAGCATAACCCGGCGGGCCGGGGCTATAACCCACCTTCTGTACTACGGCGGCATTCGACTCAGCGGCCACTCCCCCCGCTTGTCGCGCGGCCCTCATCCGCGGGGAGCCTTGCTCCGCCGGGGACGGCCGTTTCAACGCATCCCCCAGCCTCCTCAGCGGGTTACTGCCCCCGCGTTACCGTGGGGGCCTCGCCGCCTCATACTCAACGGCTGGGGGCCGTATCGTTTCTGTGCCGTTGCCGCGGGTCTCACCCGCACCCCTCGCGGGGTCCGGCTGCCGCGGGGAGGGTGGAGTTTCCTCAGGCCCCTAGTGGGCCCGTGGGCCGCCAGCCCCGGCCCTATTAGTTGGTTTGACCTATTAGGGGCTATTAATTGGGGCCTTAATTCTAGGTCTGGGCCTCTGCTGTGGTTCTATGTAAAAACTGGGGTCGTGGGTTTTAGTTGTTGTGGGGAGTGGCTAGCGCCTTAGTAGGACTACTGCTGCTATGATGATTATTATGAGTGCTGCCACTCCTATTAGTACAGGGTTTATTCTTCCCTCTTCCTTAGGGGGTGACTGTGTGGCTGTTGGGCTCTCCTCTGGTGGTGGCTGTGGGCTTGGCTGCTGCTCTCTCTGCTCTTCCTGTGGCTTCTGAGCTTCTGTCTGGGTCTGTGTGGGGCTTGGTGTTGTCTCTGTTGTCTGCTGCTCCGTCGTGGTTGCTCCTGGTCTTGGTATTGTCCTAGTTGGAGTCGTGGTCTCCTCGGTTGTGGTTGTAGCCTCCTCGGTCTGGGTTTGCGTAGTTTCTGTCTGCGTGGGTGTAGGTGTTGTAGTTGTTGTGGTGGCTGTGGGGGTTGTTGTAGTTTCCTCTGTCTCGATTGGTATGGTTTCCGTTTCTGTTGTTGTCTCTTGTGTTGTGGTTGGAGTGGTTGTGGTTTCCTTTGTTGCCGTTGTAGTTGTAGTCTCTTGGGTGGTTGTCGTCGTGGTCTCCTCTGTTGTGGTTGTTGTCGTCTCCTCGGCTACCTCCTTTTCTACTACTGGTATGAACGTGCTGAAGCTGTCTGTTGTAAACCTGACCTTAGAGGTGGATTGTACTACGTTCTCTATAACCTCTACCTGGCCGTCATCAGTAATCTTTATTATCTTCACGTTACCAGCTCCAGGGTCTATGTTTAGGGATACCTCTGCCTCACCCTGCACCAGGCCCTGTGCCTTTAATGGTGTACCCACAACTGTATACTTGCCCGTGTCTATTAACTGTTCAGCGTCTCCCTTATCCATTACCTCCAGGGACAGGGCGTCGTCTACCACTGAGCCTGTCCTAATGTTGACTGAGGCCTCAGAGTCCATGTCACCATTGGGGTCTAGTGATACTATAAAGTCTTGTACCGCAACTGATCTTGCACCTATATTGATCTTGACTCCAGGTGCCTGCGCATCTATTCCATCCACTAATGCTGCCGCGTCGTAGTCTAGCTCCACTACCTCGCTGCTGACTATGGTTAGTACGCCGCCGCTTGTATCTATTATTGTATCACCATAGATTATTCCAAGGTTGTCGAGTGGCAAGGGTTTGCTTAGGTCTCCCGCGCTGAAGGTTAGTGTGTCAACCTCCTGTGGTGGCGACATGCTAGTATCTACAACCATCACATACCCACTTGTATCGAAGTTGAACGTTATTGGCGTACCTTCTGGTAGTATTGCGTAGAGTATGTAGCCGATCTCCTTTGCTGTTAATAGTCCCGTCACGGGGCTAGTATAGGATGACCCCATCCTAATGTAGATCTCGTAGTTGCCGTTATCAACCTTTGCCCAGGCCTCCAATTCTCCTGTGGTTAGTACAGCCTCTGGCGCCGTGTAGTTACCCTTGATGTAGCCGTCTATTGTCAGGTTGTACTGGTTACCTGTTGTCGCCGTGGATTCTATTGATAGGCTCCACTCTACCGTGGATCTTACATCATTCTCGACCGGTGTGAATGACGGCGTTTTTATTATTGAGGTGAGGTTCCCGGTATCTACAGGAGCTTGCCCTCCCCCTATCGGGCCCATGTTTGCCTGCGCTATCTTACCCTCATACTCTATCTCAATGTAGAATATGCTGGAGTCTCCGGGCATTAGATTCATTTCTAGGGTCACGCTTGGGTCAACTATCCCCATGCTCTCCAGCATATTCTTCAGCATCTGCTCGTTTAAGAACATAACTAATCCTGACTGGATCATGGCGGCTAGCTGGGCATCCGCTGCCGGGTTCCCTGTCTCAAAGTCTATGTATATGCTTACCTTACCCTTCGTCACGTTCTGCTGCATGTTAGTGTAGGAGTCTAAGGTTATGTTTAGCCAGAGGGCGAAGTCCCCTGTGACCATGGGGAGTGGGATCCCGATAGAGTTGAGGACGTAGGGGAGGCCGTCGGTTATGTTTGGCTTTAGGGAGAGCTTCATGGTAGCATCAGTCTCGTTGGTCTCCATGTCCATTTGCATATCTGCCTTTAGCAGGAGGTATATTGATGTGGGTAGCATAGCCTGTGGTGAGTTGGGATCTATTATGCTTGAGTTCAGCATGAAGCTGGCGGCTAGCTCATTCATCCAGCTTAGGCTAAATGTGGTGTTGGTTGCCTCGAAGTCCATGTACCCCTTGCTTGATGCAGAGAACTCTGTTAGATTCTCTGACATGAACCATGCTTTTATGTATCCATTAACCATGTCTCTAGTAGCCTTTAGATAGCTGTCCAAGTACATGTTAGTCAAGTTTTCATTATAGCCTTTGGTATACAGCTCTAGACTATAACTGTCCTCACCCAAGCTAACGTTTACCTCTACCCCTTCCCCTTCACCAGCTATGGCTGTCTGTGTTAACGGGGCCATGCTGGTTAGGAGTAGGAGAACCAGTATGGCTATACTAGCCAACTGGGCCTTCACTCCGGTTTTCACATGAATACACCCTTCCATACTATTACTTATATATGTGGACCCCTGCGGATCCCTTTCTTGTATAGTCTAGGCTCTAGCGGTATTAATAAAGATTGAGTTTGCACGTATCAACATCAATACCTGTATACTGGTGTTACAACAGGTCCATCCCTACCTTCTTGGAGAAGTTGAATACTGTTATTCCAATAACCCTGTCCCCTGATATACCAACCACTATATCATCATCAACCATTATACTCTCCTCCGCATCCTCCCTACCGAATCCTATATAGAGTATATCATTCCTCCTATCATACTCTATCCACATACTCGTAACATCTCCTAGCCTAAGCTCCTTGACCTTCTCCATCGCCTCCTCGTACTCCCTCAACCTATCCTCCGCCACCCCGGATCCACCCATGAACCTTTGCCTGATCCGGAGGGATTTATCCTAGCTGGAATCCTGGAGGCCTTACAGCTATAACCTCCCCGTTGACTAGGTTAGGCGGCACTTCTCCACGGGCAAATGCAAGCAGGTTATCAGCAACCATACTAGCCATCCTAGTCCTAGTCTCGATCGTTGCACTCCCTATGTGGGGTGCTAGCACAGTGTTGGGTGCCCTAGCCAGGGGATGGTCTGGAGGTAGGGGCTCCTGGGTGAATACGTCTAGGCCAGCCCCCGCTATCCATCCCTCCCTTAGTGCCCTAGCTAGGGCCTCCTCATCAACCACAGCTCCCCGGGCCGTGTTCACTAGTATGGCGGTGGGCTTCATCATCCTCAGCTCCCTCTCCCCTATCATGCCCCGGGTCTCGCTGGTTAGAGGTACATGTATCGTTACTATGTCGCTCTGTCTGAGAAGGTCCTCGAGACTCTTATACTCTACTCCGAGCTCCTCCTCTACCTCCCTGGATAGCCTCCTCCTGTTATGGTATAGGATCTTCATCTTGAAGCCTCTGGCTCTCCTGGCCACCTCTCTTCCTATCCTGCCCAGGCCTATGATGCCGAGGGTCTTACCTGTAACTTCCATGCCAAGCATGTATGTTGGGTGCCATCCAACCCCCTTGGCGTGCCACGCCCCGCTCCTAACCTCCCTGTCTGCCTCCACGATCCTCCTCATAACCGCAAGTATCAGGGCCCATGTTAGGTCTGCCGTTGCATCTGCCAGTACTCCCGGGGTATTGGTTACGTAAACCCCATGCCTGGTAGCGCACTCCACATCTATGTTATCATAGCCGACCGCATACTGAGCCACTATCCTAAGGCGGGGGCTCGATTTTATGAGGTTGCAGTCTATCCTGTCGGTTAGTAGCGTTGCTAAGGCATCAACCTCCCTAGCCTTAGACTCGAGCAGGTTGTAGGGCGGTGGGGCGTAGCCGCCCCATACCTCGACGTAGTACACCTTCCTCAGCCTGTCGATAGCGTTTCCGGGCAGGGTCCTGGTTATGAATAGTCTGGGCCTATCCATGTCTAGGAGCACCGCCTTACCTAGTGTCGTATTATAGGGTATAATAAGGGGGCCCGTCGCCTGCTCCTAGCCTCGGGTGCTGTCTATGCTTGTTGGGGTGATTAGTGACACGCATGATGTCTTAGATGGTGTTAGGTCTGCTGTGAGGTTTTTCAGGGAACATGGTGTGGAGCACGTCATACATCTGGGCGACTATGTGGCTCCCTTCAGCCTGGCCGAGCTTGTTAGTGGACTTGATGGAGTACCTGTGACTGGCGTTTTCGGTAATAACGATGGGGAGAGGATGGGGCTCCTTAAGGTGGCCCAAGCCACTGGCGTGGCACTCCATGACCAGGCCACTACTATAGAGCTTGGAGGTAGGAGGATCCTGCTCATACACGGCTTCGGGCCGCCGGAGAACACTAGGGAGATCGTCTATTCCCTAGCCTCCAGCCGCCGGTGGGATGCCGTGCTCTACGGTCACACCCACCAGCCAGATATTACCTACATAAGGGGGGTTCTAGTGCTGAACCCGGGCACTGCATCGGGAATACTAAATAGGCCTACAGCTGCACTACTAGATACTAGGAGGATGACGGCAAGGGTGACCAACCTATGAGCACACCAAGATCCATAGCACTAGGGCCCCTTAAGGCGCCCATGATGCGCCTAGCAACCCAGGGCAACGAGGTAGCGGGGATACTCGTGGGCAGGGTAGAGGGTGGCACAGCTATCGCCTACTACCTACACCTAGCCAGGAACGTTAGGGAGAGCCCAGTCGAGTTCGAGGCCGAGCCGTGGCACGTGATCCAAGCCCACGTATCAGCCGAGACCTACGGGCTAGAGGTTATAGGAGTCTTCCATACCCACCCAGTCTGCCCCCCAAGGCCCAGCGCCAGGGACGTGGAGGGGATGAAGCGGTGGCCATATATATGGGTCATAGCGTGTAGTAGCGAGGTAGAGGCATGGACCCCGGAGGCCGAGCCGAGGCCGGTCGAGGTCC
>WAKG01000110.1 GCA_015523445.1 Desulfurococcales archaeon
TGTGTGGGCCGTGGATAGGTGGATCCTCTTTGTAGGGTTTGGACTGTAGAGTATGCCTCTCTGCCACATCTCCCTGTTGAAGAGTTCATACATAGCCTTATCGATCCTGGCAACGTCCTCGAGGTTTCTGGGCTGCTCCTCTATCCCGAAGTATATGGTTGTTATACTCCTATAGTTCGCCACGAACGCTGTTATGCCAGCATCCTCCAGTATATCCCTTAGCCCATGGGCCAGCTCCTCCCCCCTCCTGGCGGCAGTCAGATCTGCCCTAGTCCTCACAATCTTCTCCAGTGCAGCCTTGCCCGCGGCGATCGCCACAGGATGGGCGCTGTATGTGCCCGAGGTCCTCACCAGGCCCTCAGTTACTAGGTCTAGGACCTGCCTCCTGCCTGTAACAGCCGCTATAGGGTAACCGTTGGCTACCGCCTTCCCTATAGTTGTGAGATCTGGCCTTATCCCTAGCTCCTCCTGTAGGCCGTGTATATTATGCCTGAAGGCTGTAACGATCTCATCAAGTATGAGGAGTGCTCCATGGGTCTTGGCAAGCCTCTCGACCGCCTTTATGAACCTGGGCTCCGCCGGGACTACTCCCATACTGTGAGCCACTGGCTCGAGTATTATGGCGGCCACCTCCTCTCCATGCCGTTCCATGTAATCCTCCAGCGCCTCCACATCATTATAGGGCAGGACGTCTATGGTCTCTAGGACCTTCTCCGGAACCCCGTCACTCTCCGGTACCTTGCCCCTCGAGAGGGGGGTTGACACGTTGATCAGGGCATAGTCGTGCCAGCCATGGTAATTGCCCTCAAACTTTAGTATCTTAGTCCTCCCCGTATAGGCCCTGGCCAGCCTGAAGGCGACCAAGACGGCCTCGGAGCCTGAGTTGGTGAAGACTATCTTCTCGGCCGACGGTATCAGGTCAACAATCATCTTGGCATACTCAACCTCTACATCAGTCACACCGGCGCCATGTAGATCGATTAAGTTGGCCTCCGATATGGCAGCCTCAACAACATCCGGATCTGTGTGGCCTAGAAGTATGGCTCCAAAGGCCATGTGGTAATCGAGGAATTCCCTGCCATCGATCGTCGTTAGCCTGGCACCCCTTGCAGACTTGACCACTAGTGGGCCCCACTTGTGGAAGGCCCTCCTAAGCGCTCCTGGGGCTCCTCCTGGGAAGAGCCCCAGGGCCTCTCTATAGTATTCCCCGGGCTCCAACCCTCACCGCCATCGCGCATCTGGCCTCATGCTAGTTATACCTGGGGTCATAGATTGGCAATCAGTATCCATATATGAAAAATCGCATACTTATAAAAACCATTCTACGGCCGTCCCATCGAGGGGGGTGCTTAGCGTGGGAACTGAAGCCGAGAAGAAGCTCAAAGCACTCCTATTTGAAAGAGGCAAAACAGGTAAAGGTAAAATAGCCATATTTGCAATTGCCACATTCTTCGCCTTCCTAGAGATATTCTATATATTACCCTTCAACGAGACCCTCTTCAGATTCTTCAGAAACCTTGGGTGGACCAGCGAGATCTTCCTTAAACCAGACATATTCAACCAGCTCTACCCGGCTAAGGCTATAGTACTAGCCATAATCGTAGGCACTGCATTTATCCTTTACCCCTTTAAGAGGACGGAAAAGTATCTTAAGGACCAGATCCCATGGTATGACTGGATATTAGCCTTCATAGGCTTCCTCCTCCCCCTATACATAGTATATCTCTACATGAAGTATGAGAGCGTGGAGTCAGCCATAGAGAGAGCCACGCTGTCAAACACGTTAATCATAATCTTCATAATAGCATTCATCGCGGAGGCAACGAGAAGGGCCATGGGATGGGTCCTACCCACAATCATGATCATATTCTCGATCTACGGCTTCTTCTACGCCTATACAACCAGGCCAACTGTGGGCGTAGAGGAGGGCCAATGGGTCAGAAGGCTACTCAACCTCTTCGTAGCCCAGAACACTGGCTTCCTAGGAATACCTCTAGAGGTAATGGTTACTTACGTCTTCATATTCCTTTTCTTCAGTAGTATCCTGGATAGGCTAGGGATAGGTAGGTACATCACAGACCTAATCCTGTCAATGGTGGGTAAGAGGCCTGGAGGCCCTGCAAAGGTTTCAGTCGTTTCAAGCGCGCTTATGGGCACCATATCCGGTAGTAGCGTCGCTAATACGCTGACCACCGGCACATTCACTATCCCCACTATGAAGAGGGCTGGATTCCCGCCGGAGGTAGCCGGGGCCATAGAGCCGGTAGCCTCTACTGGAGGACAGCTGATGCCACCCATTATGGGTGCAGCAGCCTTCATAATGGCCGAGTTCATTGGCAGACCCTATAGGGATATTATAATTGCGGCTGCACTCCCCGCTATCATATACTTCTATAGCATCTACGTCTTCGTCGATAAGAAGGCTAAGGCACTGGGAGTAAGGGGTATGAGCGATGAGGAATTGCCCAACCTTAAGAGCCTCATACGTAAGATCTACATGGTACTCCCTATACCGATAATCGTCTTCACCCTACTCAAGCTGGAGCCCCAGGACGCCGTTATGGCTGCCGTGAGCTCCGCCGTGGTTATAGGATGGATAGGCGCCGAGGGCCTCAGGGAGCCGGTGAAGCTAGGCCTTATACTGGCTGTAGCCGCCGTTATAGGAATAGTCTCGGAGATAGGGGGCCTGGGTATAGCTACGGGCCTCTTCGTAGCTGGCGTGATCTCCATTGTCTTAGGGATAGTGGCCGTATACTTAGACCGTGGGGCTAAGTATGTTGCCAATGCGCTAATAGGGGCTGTGGACCAGACTCTTAGGAATAGCGTGCCAGTCTTCCTGGCAGCTGCTGTAGCCAGCGTTATACAGGCCATGATAACATTCACAGGGCTGGATACCAAGCTGGCTAACTTCCTCTTGACCGCCAGCATGGGCAACCTCTACCTGCTACTGATTATGACTGCAGTATTCTCCATAATACTCGGCATGGGCGTCCCCACAACTGCCAACTATATTATAACTGCCACTATACTAGCCCCCGCAATAGTATCATTCGCTATAGACAACCTAGGCTACACCGAGGAGGTGGCTCTAATAGCCGCTCACATGTTCGTCTTCTACTATGGAATACTAGCGGATATAACCCCGCCGGTGGCCCTGGCCGCATTCGTCGGCGCCGCCTTAGCGAAGGCAGACTTCTGGAAGACCGCTATAAATGCTACCATATTCGGTTTCGCCAAGTATATTATACCCTTCGTTATAGTAAGCGCCCCCACAATCCTACTGGTCACAATAGATACATGGAACATGGCAGCGATAACCTCGCTAGTATACGCAGTGGCTGCGCTCCTCATTATAATCCATACTGCCTCCAGCGGCTTCACAGGCTATCTTGGAGGCATCATCGAGAACAAGACGCTGAGGACCGTAATGGTAGTAATCTCTATATTAGCAGTGTCTATAAAGCCCTACTTCGTGGCAGCAAGCCTAGCCCTATTAATAGGAGTATATATATATAATAAGGGAAGGGAGAGGAGGGGTGCAGAAGCGAAGGTTGAGGATGAGGTCGTCTTCGAGATCGGATGAAAGGCATGTATCCTGCCTTCACAATCCACGCCTCCGAACGGTGGAGGACTACGAGAACGAGTGGCTCCCAGACTACTTAGAATGCTAGGTGTCCACCAGTTTTAGGAGCCACAACATTTCCTAGAGCCCTCCTAACCTATGTGTATTATACGGGTGCCCCTCAAGGGCGTTCGGGTAAGAATATAAAACTGTAGTAGCCGGTATATGGTTGTGGGGCAGTGAGGGTTAATCAATGCCAGCAATCAAGTTTACCAAGAAGATAGATGAGGCGAGTACCAGGTTAGCTGATCCCCTAGTCCAGACAAAACTCATACTCTACTCTTCCTACCAGGCCAGCATCAGGGGCGATTGCAACTTAGCTAGTGTTATCGAGAAGGCTATGGAGCATGTTGGAGATGCTATAGGTATGCTGAAGATAGATACGCCCAAGTTCAGGTCTACACTCTTCATCTACAATGGGATAGTTGCTTCTGCTATACTCGAGAGGGGCTCCGAGACCCTGTATGGCAGGGACGCATTGGCTTACCTAGAAGACTATAAGGATAAGTGTATAGTGGAGATATTCTCTCTAAATACTGGAGCTATGGATGAGGATACAATCCGCTTCTTCAGGGAGGTCATAATAGACCCGACCCAAGACGTGGTAGAGGAGGAGGCAAAGCGGCAGGAGGAGCAGCCTCAGGCAGTGCCAGTGGTGAACCTGGCCCTGGGGATAAAGCTTGGTGACAAGGTTGGTAGTGGCCCCTTTAGCGTGATCTATGAGGCTGAGGACCTATCTGGGGCCAGGCTAGTAGTCAAGACACCACGCTACCCTGACGATGTGATGGCTGTTGTGGCGGAGACAGACTTCAGGCTGGTCCAGAGCGCATCCATAACCATGAAGCTGAGGTATGTCAACGAGTTCCTGCTATACAGGGGGCTGAGGGCTAGGAACTATAATGAGACTCTGGCAAAGTCGATGGTGAGGTATAGGGAGAATATAGCTCCGGTCACGCTGGTTTCCGGTAATTTTCGTGGCTAACGGTGCCTCTAAGATAGCAGTAGCTACCGTGAAGATGCTGGGCAACCTAGCGCTGCTCCGGAGGCTGGATAACTACAACATGAACACGCTGATAAGGGAGATAGCCGGAGCCTTAGCCCTAGCACACACAGTGGGTATAGGCCACTTCAACCTGAAGCCCCAGAACATACTATTGGGGGAGAAGGAGGGGGAGGTCCACGCATACGTAGCTGACTTTATGAACTATATACCCCATCCTCAGACTACGCTGAAGTACATAAACCCTGGGGACCTATCATTCATAGATCCCCACCAGCTAATCGACACAACCGGCAGGCCAGACCCTAGGTATGATGTCTTCAGCTACTCCACGATACTCATAACCCTCCACGAGGGGAAGCCTCCGCTATGCGTTAGGGCCATGAACGCCGCCATACTGTCAAGGGTGTATGAGGTAAATCTGGACGTTGACCTGGATAGCCAGTCTAGGAGGCTATATGAGAACGTGTATAGGGAGCTGGGGAGGAGTAGGCCAGACCGGATAATGGGCAGGATTAACAGGGACTTTAAGGGGTGCCTGGGCAATGAGATACACTCGATCACCGGGGGGCTGAGGAAGCTGATAATGGAGTCCATGACACTCCATAAGGATGATAGGCCTAGGAGTATGATCGATGTGGCGTTGAAGGTCAGAGCCATATAGACTACAGGATTTTTAAGCGTATACAAGCAACCTTATAGCAGACCATAGTCATACTATATGTATATGAAGAGGTGTGTGAGGCCTGCCAGAGGACATAATGACCGCGTTACTATTCCAGGTAAGCGGGGGCGCCCTGCTGGGATTCGCCTCCGGATACGCGGCCAAGAAGCTATTCAAGCTGGCCCTGCTAGTGCTTGGAGTAATGACTGGGGGCCTTCTGTTCCTCGAGTATAAGGGGATCATAAACGTTAATTATGATGCCCTTGTGGCTAGCGTAGAGGAGGCTATGGGTGCTGTCGAGGCGACTGGGGAGAGCCTTAGGGCCCATATAATAGCTAATGTGCCGTTTGCATCATCCTTCCTGGCAGCGTTTGCCCTCGGCTTCAAGTATGGCTAGTACCTAGGCCTATATGTTACAGGCTGTAGGGGCCTGTCTATACAC
>WAKG01000111.1 GCA_015523445.1 Desulfurococcales archaeon
GTCAGATGTGTATAAGAGACAGGTGGATTAAAAGGATAGACTACTTAAACGTGGATGAGGGCTTCGATCTGGACTATGAGAATGGCATGATCTATATAACAGGAGCGGGCTACCAGCCCCCGCCCTGGAACCCCTTCAGCAACAAGTTCGACATATACATATTAAGCGTCTATCCAAACGGCACTCTTGAATGGTTCAAGATAATCAGTGGGCCAGACATAGAGTGGGGGCTAGGAGTAGACGCCCTACCAACAGGAAGCCTCTACATATCAGGATTCACAGGCTCCTACGGGGCCGGGAACCTAGACGCATTCCTAGCATACGTAACCCCCTACACCACAGTATACACATGGTGCGCAGGCGAAAGAACCTGGAGCAACATAAACGTTACAGGCATAACCAACGCAACTATTAGAGATGCAATCTACACACTAGTACCATACGACCCCGTAGTGGAGCCCATAGAGCTGGTGCCAGATAACACGACTATAGGAATACTAGACTGGACACCCCAACAGTATATGGCCTGCTCCCCCGCGCTACTAGGCGGAGAAGCAAAGATAACTATAAGCACTTCAAACCCCACCATAGCAATCCTGGCAGGATCCCTACTACTAGCAACAGCACTACTAGCTGGAAGGAAGCAGCGCTAAACACCCGAATCCATAGCCTCCTTTATCCTCCTCTCCGCTATCCTTACGTAGTCCCTGTTATTGTCTATGCAGATGTAGTGCCTGCCCGTCTTCACCGCTGCCACACAGGTTGTTCCGGAGCCCGCGAAGGGGTCTAGGACTATGTCTCCTGTGAAGGTGTAGAGCTGTATACACCTATACGGCAGCTCCACGGGGAAGGGCGCTGGGTGCCCAACCCTCCTAGCGCTCTCTGGTGGGAACCTCCACACGCTCCTCGTGTACTCCAGGAACTCGCCCCGGGTTATGGTGGCCTCCCCTCCCGGGGGTTTCCTCCTCTTGTAGTCTCCCTTGCTGAGTACTATGATGTACTCGTGCTGGTCCCTGAGTGTGGGGTTTACCGGGCTCATCCACGTGCCCCAGGCCGTGCTAGCCCCGCTAATCGCCTCCCCCTTATCCCATATTATCTCGCCCCTGAGTAGGAAGCCTACCCCCTCAAGCCTCTCAATGAAGTAGGCGTGGAGTGGTATGTAGGGCCTCCTCCCCAGGTTCGCCACGTTCAAGCATGCACGCCCGCCCCACACCAGGACCCGGTAGACCTCCCTCATAACCTCCTCTATGAAGCCGAGGTACTCCCCCAGAGTCAGGTCCTCATCATACTCCTTCCCCACGTTATAGGGCGGTGAGGTCACCATCAAGTGCACGCTACTATCCGGTAGCTTCTTCAGCACCTCCCGGGCATCGCCAAGCAAAACCCTATCCAAGTACTCCCGTGGGACAGGGTTCTCCACAAGATCCCCGGGCCGAGGCCTACCTAGCTTCCAGCTCCCATAGAGCCTCCTCGAGTAGAACGGAGTGGAGTCGTGGGCCACCCTGCCAGGCGATCCGAAGCTACTTGTCCTAGTCTTCCTCCTGTTACCCTCCATTAAGGCACCCCGGGGTACCCGCTCATTCTAGCCTGAGGATGTAGGGGACAGGTGCCATATAAATACTGGGGAGATACTGCAGGGCCCTCCAAGTACCTAACGGTCTCGTGGATCTTTCCCTCCATAAGGTTGAGTAGGAGTGTATGGCCTATATAAGCTATTCATAACCCTGTCCCTCGAGAATGATAGGGCAGGGTGCTGCATGTGGGCGTAGAGCAGCTCTACTTAGCGTATCCAGCAGCTGTAGCCATGGGCCTGATCCACGGTTCTGACCCTGGCCATGGATGGCCCCTCTCAGTAGCCTACGCTCTACGCACGGAGAGCGGGTTAAGGAAGGCAGTTACCTATACCAGTATACTTGCTATAGGCCACTTCATCTCTACCCTGGCTGTCGTATTTGCCGTGTGGCTCCTAGGCTCATCCGCCGGAGTGTACCTAGAGTATCTTAAGCTTGGCGCCGGGGCACTGCTCCTCCTATTGGCCGCCAAGGCATTCATAGGCCTCCGGAGCCATTCTCACAGCCATGATTATAGCGAGCATGGGCCCGCTGGTAGCGGGTTGTGGGAGGCGTTTAAGTATGCCCTCCTACTTGGCTTCGCCCACGAGGAGGAGGTAGCGCTCTCCGCTATAGTACTCTTAGGGGCACATCCACTACTCCTATCCCTAGCCTACGGGGCCTCAGTCTACGCATCTATGATAGCATGGACCCTGGCCTCCCTGTACCTACTCAACCATAGGCCTGGGATACGTGAGAGGCTCCATGATGTCCTCCACATTGCAACTCCACTCTTCCTAGCAATTGTAGGTGCCTACGTGCTTGCAGATGCAATCCTTACCCTTACAAGCTGAGGAGCCCCCGGGAACAATTATTTACCACAAAATACTCCAAAATATATACTATATCAACGGCAACTTTATATAATTATAATGATATATTAAGTTTAGGAGGTATCAGATTTGGCACGTATCATAGTACTAATTACACTACTACTGCTACTCATACTAGGATACACTATACATGAACAACTAGAAACCGCGGGCAACATAAACATAGTTGAGACCAGCCATAATACAAGCCATAACTACCATGGAAAGGCCCTGTTCTACGGAACCAGCATCAACCCAGCCATGGAGGATACACTCAAATCTCACGGATTCGAGATCATAGTGGATACAAACCCCACACCTGAAGACCTAAGCGCCGTTACCACAGTCATTATCAACGCCAGCGATCTCTCATCTAATAGGATAAACATTACTAGCCTAGAGGCAGTCGTAAGAGATGCACTAATCCAAGGCAAACCCGTAGCATTCATGGACGAGAAAGGCATAGACACGCATCTCCTAAAAAGCCTCCTAGTAAAAATACTCAATGATAAACCAGTAACGCTCAAAAATATTCTATCAAAGCTAGATACCGTGAACTATGAAATACAGTACGGCTCCTCAGGAGAAATCGTATCGAACAAGACCGTCCAAGAAACCACATACGTCTTCATACTAAAACTCCTAGGAGAAAAACGCACCGGAGTATCTATGTATGGCTACCACAGTACAGAGATAACATCTACACCAGAGAAGGTATACGAGTACTTGGCCGACTATCTAGAAAAAGCAGTGGAGGAACCAAATTGAATACAGAACCTGCTTGGCAAGGTAGTAGACCTGCTAAGAGTTCAGGTTATATCTTAGCGTTCCAGTAGGTAATCTTAACCTTAACGTTCCAGTTATAGGTGTCATATAAAGGGTACTCGCGATACCATAAGGACTACGCAAGTCAAGTAGACCATATACTTTATACCTAGTAGCTAGTAAATTATAAGCTCTATTAGATATATAATTATCGTTTTCAACTATCCTAACCTTATCGCCCTCGTCATACACACCCACAGAATACATGCGCCGAGTAACTACCTCAAACCAGGGCCTATCACCCTCAACTATTAACAATCCTACATCAAATCTATCATTAAGATCTTGTAAATTTAAGAGAACTGTGTGAACAATATAATTACTTCTCTGTATACTATATCGATTTAACAGAATATCATACAACATAAAATATCACCCAGTTACTGTACACTTATTACCAGCATATATAGATGTCCCACAACCTATGCATTTAAAATATATTTCATCATAATTTAATGGGATCCTTATCATAGCATAATATTAACTTTACTATTTTATTTATTACATATTAAAGTCTTCTATATCTTTTATAAATGTCTCTTCTTTGCGATCTAGTCCCTCCGGGGTTTTTATGAGTGATTTTGGTATATGAGTGTTTGGTTTACATGTTTATGGTTATTGCTTCACCAGTTTGGGATAGGTCTAGTAGCTTCTGAGCGGTGCCTGATATTCTTTTGCATGTATATGGGTCTGAGCGGCATGAAGCTAATTTGTCCACGGCTCCTATGATTATGAGGAGTTTGTGGTGGCGGCTTAGCTGTACGTTAAGTACTTGGGGTTCTTTGAAGTACATTGTTTTGTACTCGTCGTCTGGCCTCCAGTAGGATTGTATGGTGGAGCCGGAGTATTCTTTGCCTAGGATGGTTACTATGAAGTCTGATTCTCCACCTATTACTGCGTGAACTGTTGCTGCCCTAGGCTGCCTGGTTATTGATCCGAACTTTTGGCGGTAGTTGAATGATATGTTAGTTACAATATCGCTGTATGGGGCTGTGACCATGGTGGTGGGAATAGAATAGCTTCCTGCCCTCTCCGCCTCTGTTATGAATGCTTCGATGACTAGGGATGCTAGTATTCCTAGGTTGGCCCGTGTTTTGTCGTATGTTGCTGCTATGCTCTCTGATTTGAAGTAGGGGGTCTGTAGTATTATAATGGGTCTGTGGGTTGTTGCGGCGTCGTAGATTGCGTTGAAGATCTTTTCGAGTCTTCCTGTCCATCCTACATGGTTGCGTATCAGCGCCTCGGCCCTGCCCCTCATGTCTTGGAATAGTTCACCTACCTCTTTGAGCCTGAAGCTGGCTGGCTCGTGTGCGTGGAGTCTGTCATCGTAGAAGCCGTGGCTTATGGGCTCCTCGCTGGGCTTGGGTAGCCTGTAGGTGGTGTCTAGCATCACGTATTTATCCTGTATGCCGTTCTCCTCGAGTATCTGCCCGATTTTACGCATTAGTAGTGGTACTCTGCGTATTCTGAAGGCTTCTGGGACTGTGATTGCCTGCTCTGGGTCTCCTAGCGCTACTAGTGTGTATGGGTAGTCTTGGAATCTAATTATTGCGTCTGCAACGCTGATGAATGCCCTATAGTAGGGGCTTTTGCTGGCCTCGTCCACTATAAGATATATTTTGTCTGGCTTTCTGGTGAGCCGGCCGCTAACCCTCTGGTATTCTGTGGCGAAGACTATCTTGACTGTGTCTGGGTCAACGTTATCGTATATGATTTGCTTAGCTTCCTTGCTGGAGGGTGCTTGTGTTCCAATCTTGAACTGCTTGAATATTTTAGTGCAGTTTTTAACTGTTATCTTTGACCCGTAAAGGCGGGCTATACTTATGATGTCTCTAAACGTATAGTCCCTTGCCAGTAGGGCGGCTACTACCCGTTCGAATGCCTGCGCAGCTAGGTGGTTTGTAGGCGCGATATAGACTATGACGCCTTCTATGTCTTGTACGTAATCCGATACTCCATGGTATATGAAGCTCTCTATCACAGTGGTCTTACCTGTGCCTGGAGGGCCCTGAACCCCTCCTATCGGCACCTTTGACTGGTGTCTTAGAACTTCTAGCAGGATGTTTACAGCCTTTTCCTGTGATGGGTTGAGGTTTATAGTCTTCCCTCCCGTTTTAAGCCTCTGGGCATAGAGGTATGCGTTGGCTAGGAGGGAGCATACCTCGTACCTCATCAATCCTCACCTCCAAGGTCTAGGGTTGCCCCTGCGAATAGCAGGGCTAGAAGATCCTCCTCGGCGACCTCTTCACCCCTCTCCATTACACTCCTTGCCCTAGCGGCTCTCTTGATGGTTCCCATCTCTGCGGCTGCAATGCCTAGCAGCTCGAGCTGTGTGAGCTCCACGTTAACCTCTAGGGCAACTACGTTCCTGAATGCTTGCCTCCTCTTCTCGTAGTGGTATGAGAGGATCTTGGGGTATATTCTTGATAGCTTGTTGGCAGGGGCTACCCTCACTATCACGTGGTCGCTTTCCCAATCATACTCCACGCTGCTGACGCTCCCGTGGAAGCTGAGCCTGTGGAGTGGATAGGTTACGTGCTCCTCGTTAAAGTAGATTGCGGCGGGCTTCCCCTCTCTAAGGGTGAATAGGTGGCTGTTATCCTTCTCCCACCGCATGGGCGGCCTGATTAGGACTACCTCGTCATCCTCTATGGTGGCCATGTTGAAGAAGTCCATCCTAGACCCGTCGGGTAGAACCCTCCTCCTCAGGTGGCCCTTGATCCAGGAGAAGTCCACGCCGAAGTCCATAGCCATCTTAAGGAGGTGCCTGTAGGGGGCTAGGGCGTTCTCCCTATGCTCATATACTGCAAACCTGGACCTCCAAGCCTCGCTCCTAGCCCTATTAAACTCCTCGTACATCAGCTCGACCCCGCTCCTCATAAAGTATACGCAGGCCTCCCTAACATTCTCCGGGCAGGCCTTGCACGGCCATCTAAGCTCCTCTCTAAGAGGGTATCCTCTGGGTAGCGAGATCGCGTTGCCTCCCAGCTCTACCTCCGGGGTTAGCCTGAAGACCGGGCGCTCCCTGCCAAACCTAGAAACCTTACATAGGTCCTCAACGATCCTCCAGTCCTCGATCCGCCTGATATCAGTTATTGCAAGGGTTAGGTGCTCCGCCGCCAGGATTATCCTAGCGATCAGGTCACGAAGCTGGTAATACCTACACCTGTCGGCTGAGGCCCCCTCACAGTAGAGCGGGTGCCTAACGTACACCCTGGAAGCCCTACCAGTGGGGGATGGACGTACAACCCCTGGAATAACCCGTGCACCCCTACCCGAGTCTGGCTCTCCTAACACGCTCCTCAGGTAGTCCTCAAACCCGCCACCGGGGCCTGTAAGGCCTAGCCTCTCAGACTCGAGTAGCGCGTATACATAGGCCTGGACTATGTCTACATCCGTAACCCTTGGAGCCTTGGAGCCGCGGGGTGCGTATGACTTCCACTCTATTATGACGGCGTGCATAGTGTCAGGGTCTTCAACTATAACGTCGGCCACACCCCACACATGAAGCTTATAGCTTAGTAGGTTATGCTCAACCAGTACCAGGCTACGGGCCAGAGCCTCCCTATAGCCGCTGCCCATCATCAGCCTGAACGCCCTATCGACGAAGTACACACCACCCATAGCCAGCTCCATACTAACCTCTAGGACCTCATCCTCCCTGGGCGACTCGACGCGGGTGAGGTCTAGCACCCCATTACCCTTCAGCCATGTAATAGCCTCCTCAACATAATCCCGGTAATCACCCTCACCCAGCTCTCCCCGGGACGAGTATTCAGCCAGGATCTTGGGGAAGGCTAGGGATAGGACAAGGTGGACGACCTGGCCTTTCCCAGGCATGACGGAATGCTGGAACCCCCTAACACCCATAACCTCCCCGAGCCTAGCCATGTATATGCACTGGGCAGCGCCGGTGGCAACGCTTCTAGCCCTAACAAGGTGGGAGGTAGAGCCTAGTAGCTCCAAGCCGTACTTGCCACATGCATCCCTACGGGTTAACCTGGCAAAAAAGCGCTCGACCAGCAACATCTAGCCCCATTAACGTTAAATCTATAGCGAACCTTTTATACATTTCTGTGAACGTTATAATCCCACTCATGTGTAACCATAGGTTGCAGACCTCCCACCCCCCGCCGGAGTAACCCTTTAAACGAGCCGGATCAACCCTTAGACCCCGAGGCTGGAACAATGGATCCTCTAATAATGCACTACTTCCCGACAGACGAGGCCAGCGAGGAGTCACAACGAGAACGTGCTGTTATATCCCCACCGCTCTTCTACCTACACCTATGGTGGGCAAGAAGGCCCCTAGCAGCTAGCAGAGCATCAATAGCAGCCCTAGCCATAGAAGCAGAAAACCCCCTCACAAAGCACTTCACAGAAGAATTCAAGAGCCATATAAAACTGGTTAAAGGCCTCCCACGGCCAGCCTACAACTACAACCCAGACAAGAGCTGGATAGCAAAGCACAGCAAGGTACAGGACTCGACACTCCTAGACCCCTTCGCGGGTGGAGGAAGCATCCCCTTCGAAGCAGTAAGGCTAGGATTCGGCAGAGTAGTGGCGGTGGAATACAACCCAGTAGCATACCTAATACTCAAAGCCACGCTAGAATACCCCCTTAAATATGGGCCAAAGCTTGTCAGAGATGTAGAAAGATGGGCTAGATGGCTACTCCAAAAGGTGCGCGGGGAACTAAAAGAGTATTTCCCACCACATCCCCAGGGAAGACCTACAAACTACATCTGGATAAGGACATACAAGTGCCCAAACGGGTTACTAGTACCAAGCATATCCAACCCACTACTATCCAAGGACAAACAAATAATGATAAAAATAGAGGGATATAATAAAGATGGAACTCCGAAGCTCAGAATAAAACCAGCAATATCAAAGGAGGAGATAGAAAATGCTAGAACAATCATAAGGAAGGAACTACAGTGTAAGTCTAGGGTGCTCTCATCAAAGGAACTGGCACAACAGTATAGAATGGAGATGGATAGGTGGGAGAAGGAAGGCCTCTACGGCCACCACCCAGCAATACTAGCAGCAGTAAAACTGGAGAATGGGAAATATGTGCAGCCAACCCAGGAGATGATCGAGGCATACAAGAAGGCAGAGCAGTACCTCCAGGATCACTGGGACGAATTGATAGCAGAAGACCTAATACCAACAGAATCGCATAGAAAGGGAGAGGCAGATAGAGTTATAAGATATGGGATAGATAAATATTATAAAATGTTTAATGCGAGGCAACTTTTAGTACATGCTACAATGGTGAAGTATATTAGAAGGGCCTATGAGGAGATGCTCAGGGAGGGTTACGGAGAAGAGTATGCTAAGGCTGTCTCCACATATCTTGCATTGGGACATGGGCGCCTGCTCGATTATAACTCTGCAATAACATCGTGGCATGCAAAAGGTCTCGGCGTAATTAATCATACTTTTGCTAGGCATGCTTATACTTTTAGTAATGATTTTGGGGAAGGCGATATATTGCCTGGTAATAGGGCTAATGATTTACTTTCATGGGTTTTCTTTGGTAACACGGGGGTTGTTAGGGCTCTGCAGAGGATATTGGATCTACTGGGTGGGAGCAGTTCTAGGGTTGAAGTGGTTCTAGGCGATGCTGCAGATCCCTCCACGTATACCCTAGATTCTATGGTGGATTTTGTAGTTGCTGATCCGCCCTATTATAGTAATGTGCAGTATGCGGAGTTGAGCGATTTCTTCTATGTCTGGCATAAGCGTAGTATTGGCCATCTTTATCCCGAAGCCTTCATGTGGGAGGTTACGCCTAAGGATAGCGAGATTGTTGTTAACAAGGAGAGGGGTTTCGATGGCGAGTGGTTCTCCGAGAGGCTTATGGGGGCCTTCAGGGTTTTCCGGGAGCTGGGTAGTAGGAGGCTTGCATTGATGTATGCCCATAAGAGTTTTGACGGGCTCTACTCCATGTTTGAAGCGTTGCTGGCCTCCGGCTGGAGGCCTGTCAGCGTGTGGGGGGTGGCTGCGGAGCAGCCTAAGAGCCAGCATATAGTGGGGAAGGCTGCTGCTAGGAGTATGATGATTATTGGAGCCGTGCCCCAGGGCGGCTCGGGTGGGATGTGCCTGTGGGATGCCAGGGTGCAGGCTGAGGTTGCTGAGGCTGTTAGGGATAGTATTGGGGAGGTTCTGGGGCTTGGTTTGGGTATTGTTGATGCCCTGATGATGGGGATTGGAGCTGCATTCAAGGTTGCCGGCCAGTGCTGGCCCCGGAGGAGGCCTGATGGGCGGCTGGTCACGGCTAGGGATGTGGTGTATACTGCCAGTAGCATTGCTGGGCGCGAGGTTGCTAGGATCCTGCTTGAGGCCGAGATCGATCCTGTATCCACAATGTACCTCCTGGCCCGGAGCGTCTATGGAGAGCCTAGCTATGACCAGGTAAGGCAGCTTGGCTACGCCTTCAGCTATAACCATGACACTTTCCTTGAATTATTCGCTAAGCCCTCTAGGCAGAAGAACGGGGAGAAGGTCTACCCCCTAAAGGCCCTCACCGAGCTACGCGTGGCAAGGCCTTCATCCCTAGTTGAGGCACTGGCGCTGGCAGCCCAGGCCGTTCTAAGAGGCGATATAGCCGGGTCTATCGAGCTCCTCGACAGGCATGGATACCCTCTGGACAGCACCATGTGTAGGTACATTGAGGTCCTCATGCGTGAGAGCGGTGGGGATGAGAAGAGGGCGTTGCAGGCACTCTACTCCTCATGTATACGTGGGGTAGGGCCTAGGGATAGGGGGCAGAGGAAGGTGGTTACACTGGAGGAGTATATGGAGCCCTCTGAGGAACGGGGTGGTGGAGAATGACGGGTAGCACTGGCGCTGGGTGGAGAGTCTACCAGGACATCTCAGAGGGGAGGATTACCGATAAGAGCTTCGTCGTACAGCTATGGTACATACATAGGGGCTGCCCGGCCAGCTCGGCCTGTATAGACGAGCGGTATAGGGATCCGGTCACCTTCTTCGAGAGAACGTACTTCACAGAGGGCCTGAAGAGCATACTGGGTAGCGTGCTGCCACGCCTAGCCCGGGGGCACCCCAGCAACCCGGTAATACTCCTATATACAGGGTTCGGCGGGGGCAAATCCCACACCCTACTATCCATATACCATTCCAGCCTAAACTCCTCCAGGGCATTGGGTAGCAACAAGTTTAGGAGGCTCATCAGAGAGCTAGGGTTAAAGCCCGGGGAGCTAGGGTTCCGCGCAGCCATCTCACTATTTGACGGTGAAGCGCTGGACCCCAAGCGGCTGCGCAGCACCTACAACTACGACAATGCCTGGACATTCATCCTAGGCGAGCTGGCAGAGAGTGCCGGGATGGGTAGCTTGGCAAGGAGGGTTAGGCGCTACTCGAGCCTGCCCCCGGGAAGCGAGGAGATCGGGGAGATACTGGCCAAGATAGAGGATGCGGGTATAAGACCCATAATCCTTATAGACGAGCTGGCAATGTACTATAGGAAGCTGCGGCTATCTAACATCAGGGAGTATGTGCAGGAGGCTAAGGGCCTAACGATGTTCCTCCACAGCCTATCCGTGGCCGTGGCTAACTCGAGGTATGCGGTCCTAGCAGTGGCCACCCCGCAACAGTACGAGGAGGAATCCCTAGCCATCATCGACGCCCTACAGGGGATTAAGAGGATGGCAATGCCCTCATCCATAGTTAGTAGGGAGGACGCTGCATCCATACTCAAAGCGGCGCTAATAGAATCCGTAGACGAGATCGTGGGCCAGGGCGTTTCTGAGAGGTACTTCAACTACTATGAAGAGCATAAAGAGTACCTGCCCGGAGAGGCCATCATCCCGGAATATAAGGCGAAGCTCAACACCAGCTACCCCTTCCACCCCTACCTTGTTGACGTGCTCTACGGCGAGCTCACCGAGATACCAGGGTTCCAGGGCACCCGGGACATCCTAAGGCTCGTGGCATGGTCGCTCCACTGGAGGATCCGTAGCGGGGACCAGCTAGACTTCCTACTGCTTGGGGATATAGATGCTACCAAGAGGGAGATACTGGATGAGCTGCTAACTAGGAACGAGGACCTTAAGAAGCTCAGAGACGCGGTGTCATTCGATGTGGATATCCTAAGGGATATAGACCACCACCTGGCGGAGAAGGGCATTACCAGGATAGCGAGCCTCGCATACTCTGCAATCCTGGTTAGGAGCGCTGCAGGCAAGCCCTCCCGCCTAGAAGAAGTAGTTCTAGGCACCATCACGCCTCTGAGAGATGTATCACCCCAGTTGGTTAGAAGCGTTATAGAGAGGAATCTACTATTGAACACCGCACACCTACACGAGATAAAGAAGAACGGAGAAGTCCTCTATATAATCAAGTCTAGAGCCAACATCTATATGCTCATAAACAAACTAGCAAAAGACATCATAAATAGGAGGAAATACGACATACAAGACAAGATAAAAGAGGAACTATCGAAAATAACACACGAGCCAAGAGACATCAAAACCATATTATGGCCGAGACATGCAGGAGACATACCAGACGACAGTAAGAACATAAAACTAGTATTCCTACACCCAGAACTAACACCAATACGATCAACATTCAGCAATGAGCTTCAGAGACTCATAAAATACAGCCAGGCAGGAATAGGCGCAGCATTCAGAAAGCACAAGAACACACTCCTATTCCTAGTAGCAGACTACAACGTCTATAGACAGCTCCTCGAGAAAGTAGCCAGGTACCTAGCAGTCAAGACCCTACTACAAGAGGATGTATACATAAACTACGGCTTAGACCGCAGAGACCTAGAAGAGCTCAGAAGGATACAGTCCAACCTATATAAAGACATACAAGACGACCTAGCAATACTATACACAAAGCTATACTACCCCATAGATTCCCGGAGCGACGGCTCAGTAAAACTAGCACAAACAACATTGAACACTTCAAGAATCAAAAAAGACGGATACTGGCACGCCATAAAAGAGAAGCTACAGGAGGAGGGGAAGCTCGCGCCAGATATAGCTGAGGACTATTTAATAGAGATAATAAACAACCTATATGAATCGTCCAACAGGCCACTAGAATACAACGACCTTATTAGACACTTCCTAGAAGACCCCAGCAACATAATAATACCCTCCCTCAATAAAGTTATAAAGACAAAAATAGGGAAACTAGCAGGTGAAGGAAGAATACTACTAGTTAAAAATAATGAATACCATTGCATGGCATATATAGAACCAGTAGAAGACGTAAAAATACTACCATGCTCCTCGAGATACGCGGAAGAACACTGTTTCATAGACAAAACAGAAACATACATAATATGCAGGCCCCCGCCTCCGAAAGAATGCAGCCAGCCGAAATGGGATTCAACAAGAAGAACCTGGATCTGTGAGGCCATAGAAGCACGTACAGAGAGAAAACAGCAACCACTAGACATAGTAACTCCAGCACCAAGACCCATAGAGACAAAAATACGTAAAATACCATATAATAACCTAAACATTGGATTACTACTAGAAAAGCTTACCCCATACGAAGATAGTAACCTAGTAGAGATAACAGCCGATATAACCATGGGCCCCAATATAACTAATGATAAGATAGCTCCACTAAAGATACTACTAAAAACATTAGGCGAGCTACCACTAGAACAAGATGAATACATACCATCCTATTATACTGTAATTAAAACGAGGACTGATAAATCAAAAACACATATTAGCGCTGAGAGCAGGGAGCCGAATCAAATCTTAAGATTAATAGACATATCAAGAACCCTTGGTTCAATCGAGCAATTAACCATAAAATTCAATATTAGAT
>WAKG01000112.1 GCA_015523445.1 Desulfurococcales archaeon
CTCCTATCCACCCTGCCTCCTCCGGCTTAATAGGGTTTCACTGAGCCTCCTCCAGTCCATTGCAGGAATTATCCTGCCACCCTCCTCCCTGGCCAGCCCTGTTGCTAGGGCCTCCTCCAGCAGCTCCTGGGGGTCTCCGGCCCCTGCGGCGTGGGCCGCCGCTATGGCCTTCTTAACGCTTCTCGACGCCCCTGCCCCTGCTAGGGCTGTTAGGGCCTCCCATACTGCCTGGGCTGCTGCGGTGACATGCTCATAGGTTGCGGTGGTCTCTAGGCCCTCCCCTGTCACCTTGGCCTGGTGGCCTTGGAGGTGTAGTACTTGGGCTAGGGCGTCGAGTGGTATAGCCCCCCCGGCGTCCCTGTATATCCTCCTCCACGTGTAGATCCTGGATCTGCCTTTCTCAGTGGTCTTATACTCTTCTAGGATCTGCTTTATCCTGCGTATTGTCTCCTTGATCTCCGCCTCGCTGCCGTATACAGTTATCTTAACTGTGCCCCCCTCCACCTTGTAGACAGCTGAGCTGGTGGCCAGGGCCCTGGATATCCTCTCTAGGAACCTCTCCAGATCGATTCCCCGGGGGATCCTTACTGCCAGCAGCCTCCGGGGCAGCAGGGCCTCACCTCTTGAAGACTAGGTACCTCCTCAGGTTGATCCTGAGGAGCTTGGAGGAGGCGAGGACCGAGACCTTCCTCTCCTCCACCTGCCCGCAGCGGGGGCACTTCATAGACCGGGGGTTGAGGGGCTGCATGATGTAGCCACAGCGGGAGCACTGGGCATAGACAACCCCATGCTGTGGAGGCTTTGTTGTCAGCGTATACGGCGGGCTGGGGCTGAGGACCCTTGCAAGCACCAGGTCCCCGGGCCTGAAGTAGCTGTAGAGGTCCTTAACATACTCCTTGGTTACAAGGTGTATCGGCACCCCTCCGGTCAGGGGGCTATCATACTCGTACATCCACCTAGCCGATGGCTCAGTGGAGACCTCCCCGTAGAGCTCCAGCACGACTAGGTCGTGCTTAACCTGGGTTACAAGGCCGAAGGAGTTAGACCCGGCCCTAGGCAGCCTGGGCCTCTTGAAGGGCCTAACCCTAACAACCTTCCCCCGGGGATCTAGGTGGAGCACCCCGGGGATGGCGGCCCTGATCACCCCATCCTCACCCACGTAGGTGCCACTCTCGGCCACGTACTCCTCAACAATCCCTAGGGGCTCACCCGGTGCAACCACCCTCCCGCTCGAAGAGTACGACATCCACCATCACCCTCCTGATCCTGCTCACGTGGTGCCTCATACTGGCGGGTATGGGGAAGGGTCTACTCTCCAGCAGCCTAACCCTGTACCCCATCCTAGCAGCTGCCCGGCGGTGATAATCAATGTTACCCGACTTCAGTATAGCGTAGACCCTCAGCCTCGCAGCCTCAAGAGCGTGGAGGAGCACCTCCCAGTCGGCGCCCCTCCTATGCACCCCAAAGGGAGGATTGGAGGCAACCAGATCAACGCTACAAGGGGCTAGGGGGCCGCGGTGCCCCGTGACCCGGGAGATAATATAGGCCAGCCTACCCCCAACCCCTAGCCTCTCGAGGGCATCCAGGCATATAGGGGCAAGCCTAGGGTCTGCATCTACAGCAACAACCCTCCCAGCCCCCAGGAGCAGGAGGGCGGCGGCGAGCCTACAAGTACCCGCGCCGAGGTCTGCCACCGTGGAGCCCTGGAGGAGGCCAGAGTGGAGGGCGTGGCCAGCTATGGACAGGGCCAGCTCGGCGGGGGTTGTGTACTGCTCCAGCCCGGGGTCTGGGCTGGGGATCGGGGGTACAGACTCTATACTCCTCTTGAGCCAGCCTAGGCGCATACCCTATCTACCAGGGGAAGAGGTAAGGCTCGAGCCTGCCGGTTAGGGCCATCACCGCCTCCCCCGGGGTCAGAACGGGCTTATGGTAGTCCCAGTAGTCATCGGTAGGCAGTCGGGGACAGCTGGTGACTGTGAAGGCCTCATACCAGCTGTCATCCACTGCGACCAACGTCTCCCTGGTCAGGTTCTCTGAGGCTAGGAGCTTGTACTTGCCCCCCTTCTCCCTCACAAGCTTTTTGAGCCTCCCCACCAGCCAGGGCCTGTACTGGCC
>WAKG01000113.1 GCA_015523445.1 Desulfurococcales archaeon
GTGGGGTGGAGCCTGTCACTCTTCCTAATAATGCTGGGGATCCTAGTCCTAGCCCCTTACGCTCCGCTAGTCCTCAATCCTCTCTAGTACCCTGTGGAAGGTACTCTTCCTACACCCTCTACAGTAGTGGTAGATCATGCCCAGCTGGTCTAGCCTGTAGCTCACGGGGAGTATCCACTTGTAGCCGCAGTCGGTGCACTCGAGCCTCCACCTGGTCACCCTCGGCCCCCGGTATGGCCGGGGGTGTGGGGGCTTATAAGGTGGGCTAGGCGGTCTTGATCTGTGTTAGGAGCCTGATCTTCTCCGCTATAAGCCTGGCCTCGGGGTTGAGGAGGTACTTAATGACTATGAGGGCCTTTAGGGGGATGATTATCTTCTTGTCATCCCTATAGCCGCATAGGTCGCACTTGATCCTAGCCCTGATATTCACGTTCTCAAGGTTACTCTTGAGAGCCTCTATATCGTAGATATACCTAGCTATACCGCCGCACCTAGGGCACTCCCCCAGCTCCTCCAGCGTTTCCCTTATCAACTCTACCCCCGCCAGGCCCCGGAAGGTTATACCAGCCTTGTATAGTATATTAGGAGTGTGGCCCCCCGAGAACCCCCTCCTCGACAAGCCTCTTCAGCGCTCTCCTGAGGACCTTCCTAACCCTCCACCTCTGGCTGAGGTCCTTATAGAGGATGAGCGTGGCCTCCCTTATGCTATTAGTCTGTGTGAGGAGCCTCAGCACCCTAGCCTCGTCCCCGCTGAGGTCCTTAAGGTACCTCAGCGCTATCCTAGCTATATCGCCGGGCTCTAGGCCCATATAGGGGTCGTCGCTCTCGGCCTCATCCAGCCTCTTCGTCACCCTGAGCCTTATTATAGTAACGGGGTCACCGGGTCCCAGCCACTTGTAGGTCCTCCTCAGCTCCCCTACAAGCTCCCCTCTGCTCTTAAACCCGTCAAGCCTTGCATCCTCATCAGTTAAATCGCTAAGCCTCTTGACCTCTACACCCTCTATAACAGCCTTTGCGACAGGCCTTCCGCCGCCGTGTATAATGACCTCACTGTATCTAGGCTTCACAATCCCGGCCCTGATGGTGGCCTTCTTCTCTCCGGAGAGGAGCTTCTCAACGTACTCCCCCCGGATCATGAGGTGCCTCCCAAGGTACTGGACCCTCCTAATGTTATTACCCCTACCAGGCACCAGCGCCACCCCTGGGGGCCGATGAACGCCCACCACCCCCACGGAAGCTTCCGGGGGTGGCTCCGAGCCTTAACGGTGTATGGCCATGCGGTGGGGCCAAAGCATGGAGGCCCCCGCCACTACTCTATGAATCCGCCGCTCTCCATACCCCTGACACCTATCCTAGCCCCAGGGCCTAGCACGGCGCCCAGCCTCAGATCTGCCGCCCTCTCCAGCGCTTCAACGATCCACGGGTACCTAGCCTTAGGCTTACCCGGCTCCACTATAGCCTGGTGAGCTATCAGCGATCCGGGGCCTAGTATAGCCCCCTCAACTAGAGCCTGCATGCCTATCCTAGCCCCCTCCATGGCTATCGTGCTCCTCACCACGCTGAGCGGCCCCACTGAAGCCCCGTTCTCGATGCTAACGTTGGGGCCAACCACGCTTGACTCGCCAACCCTTACACCATCCCCGATATAGGCTGGCCCTATAACCACGCTTGACTCCCCTATACTAGCCCCCCTCTCGATCACCACCGGGCCACGTATTACGGCGCTCCTAGCCACCTCCGCGTCACCCGATATTGTGAGCATGGTACGCGAGGCAACCAGTGCTGGGAGGCTTAGGAGGTCCCAGGGGTAGCTAAGCTCAATCCACTCCCCAGTCCATGTCAGGGCCCCGACTAGGCCTCGGGACGCCATCTTTCCCAGGCCAGATGTGAACCCCTCATCAGCTAGCCTGGATATGAAGCTGTACTCCCCCACCAGGGCCCCGGCGAAGACGTAGCCCCTGCCGCCCATCCACTGGGGGCCGGGTGTGTCCTGGATCGACTCCACGTTGCCTCTAGGCCCTATTTTGACGAAGCCGAAGGTTTCTAGGCCGCTAGTTATCGGGGCTACCGATACCGCTAGGGGGTACTCGCTGGTGGAGTAGTAGTCAAGCAGGTGCCTAACTAGGGTGGGGGGCCTGGCTATGTAGCCTATGAATGATACAACCACCTCGCCCCTGCCGCCCAGTGCCTCGAGGCCTGTGGCTAGGGCCCTCTCGACTCCCTCGCCCCTCTGCTCCACGGCTGTGACCCACTCGGGCACGTCCCCGAGCATGTGGGAGGTACCCCTTGGGAGGACTAGTATAACCCTGTCTAGGCTCCCCCGGGCCTCCCTCAGCATGTCCAGAGTGTAGGAGTAGAGCCTTCTCCCCCCTACTGTTAGGTACGCCTTGGGTGTGGACTTGGTTAGGGGGTAGAGGCGCTTGCCCCCGCCTCCAGCTAGCACTATGGCGTCCATACTAGTGACCCTCCCCTCTACTCCACCGTAACCGTCTTGGCCAGGTTCCTGGGCTTATCCGGGTCGTATCCCCTCTTAACAGCTGCATAGTAGGCTAGTAGCTGGTAGAATGGTGCTAGTATGAATGGCTCCAGCACTGGATCTCCACGGCTGGGGGGAAGGTCTAGGACCTCGATCCCCCGCGGTATCTCCAGCCCCATGTCAGCCGGTTTCGTGACTATAACCCTGCCACCCCTACTATACATCTCTATAGCGTTACCAGCCACCTCTGGGCTGTCGCTGGTGGCAACTATAAACACGGGGAACCCGGGCTCCACCAGCGCTATGGGGCCATGCTTGCTCTCACCCGCGGGGTACGCCTCGGCGTGGAGGTAGGCTATCTCCTTCACCTTCAGGGCCGCCTCCCTTGCTATATGGCTGCCGAGACCCCTGCCCAGTATGTACATGCTACCCTCCACACCGGCCAACTGCTTGGCGTAGGGCTCCGAGGACCTTATAGCATCATTGACGACCTCGTGCACCCTGGAGAGGGGATCCCTAACCTCCCTAGCACCCCTATCCAGGGCACCAGTAGCCTCGCCCGTGTAGCCAGCTAGTAGCGTTAGGATCGTTACCTGTGCCAGGTAAGTCTTCGTTGCAGCGACCCCGATCTCGGGCCCGGCCCTCGTATACACGGTTATATCAGAAACCCTATCCAGTGCGCTCCCAACAACGTTAGTCACGCCAACAACCCGGGCACCCAGAGACTGGTACTCCCTCACAGCGGCTAGAGTATCATAGGTCTCCCCGCTCTGGCTTACAGCAACGACCACCGTATCCTCGCCTACAGCCGGGGAGTACTGTTTATACTCTGAGGCTATCAGGGGGATCGAGTGGCGCCTGGCAAGCCTGTATAGGTGGTACGAGAACACCAGCCCTGCATGGTAGCTGGTCCCGGCGGCTACAATAAGCACATCCCTAGCCCCTGCTATAAGCCTGCTGGCCTCAGCCAGCGCAGGGTCATCCACAGCACCGTTGAAGGTCTCCATGACAGCCTGCGGCTGCTCATATATCTCCTTGATCATGAAGTGGGGATACCCGGCCTTGCTCGCCGCCTCAGGAGTCCACTCTATGAACTTAATCCTAGACTCAACCTCGCTCTGCGGCACCCTAGTGTAGCCCGCAGGGGTGAGCCTGTAGATCTCCACGCCCTCCGGCCCGATCCAGCCGAATTCCCCATCGTTTAGGGGTATGATCCTCCTCGAGACGTCCAGCACCGCAGTTATGTCGCTGGCAACAGCGTTACTCCCCTCGCCTAGGGCCAGGATTAGGGGACTATGCATCTTTGCAAAGTAAACCCTCCCGGGCTCCCTAGAGTAGAGTATGGCTAGGGCGTAGCTCCCCTGAAGCCTCGAGAGGGTCCTGGCCAGGGCATCCACCATGGAGCCTGGCTTAGACGCCTCCTCCTCTAGTAGGTGGGCTATTAGCTCTGTATCCGTGTCACTGATAATCCTATGCCCGCGGGTAGCCAGCTCCTCCCTCAGACTACTATAGTTCCTGATAACCCCGTTATGGACTACAGCTATCTCGCCACGGCAGTCTGTGTGGGGGTGGGCGTTGACATCGTTAGGAGGCCCATGGGTGGCCCACCTAGTGTGTCCTATACCAGTCTGGCCCCTAAGACTCATCACGCTGGCCTTCCTCACGAAGGAGTCTATGGTGCCCTTAGCCTTCCTTATCTCAACCCTACCCTCACTCTGGAGGGCCACGCCTACACTGTCATATCCCCTATACTCCAGCCTCTTAAGCCCCTCAACTATTATCGAGGTGGCGTTGCCCCTCCTCATCGTGATCCCTATGATGCCACACAAGGCCTACACCACTAGTAGCCCCGGGTACATTCAATAGGGTAGATAACGCGGGGGCTATATATGATAGGCTCCCAAGGCGCCCGGCGCGGTTGAAGATACAACACCTAGCGGCTCCACCCTCCAGCTACAGGATGAGAGCATCGAGTCCAGCACCCTAGCCGCGCTTCCCCTGTCTTGGGCTAGAGCTATCATGCTAGGTCCTGCCCCGCTTATAGCGAATCCTAGGGCGCCAGCCTCGAGGGCGGCCCTCTTAGCCTCGGAGTAGCAGGGTATGAACCCGGCCCTCCTAGGCTCCACGATCCCGTCACCCATCATCATCTCACCCACTAGCCTCCACTCCCCCCTGTGTATGGCTGAGATCATCATTGCCAGCCTAGACCAGTTAGAAACAGCATCCTCCAGAGGTACCTGGCTGGGGAGGACACTCCTCATAACCCTAGTCTTATTCTCCGGCACAGGGTCCATAGGGGTCAGCACGGCGAACCACGCCCTAGCCCCTATACTGGAGACCCTTAGCCCCCCATCAAGGCCCGGGGCTATGACGACGAAGCCCCCTAGGAGGCTGGCGGCCACGTTATCGTAGTGGGGCGTCCCCGCAGCCATGCTCTCCCCAGCTCCAGCAGCCCTGACGAGGTCCTCAGGGCCTAGGCTAGCCCCCAGTAGCCTGGAGACGGCTACAACGGCTGCAGCAGCGCTGGCTCCACTACTGCCGAGCCCCCTGCCTGGTGGTATACCCTTCACGAGCCTAATCCCCACCCCCACACTGGTAGAGTTGGCCATGCGTAATAGCTCCTCTACAGCCCTTCTAGCGGTGCCTCCTCCGCCAGAACCCTCAGCATAGACACCCTCAACGTCAACCCTAACCCCTGGCTTGTCCTCCAGCCAAGCCTCAACTATGTCACTATAAGCGTCTAGGGCGACTGCAAGGGCGTCGAACCCGGGGCCAAGATTGGCGCTGGAGGAGTAGGCTCTAACCCTTACACTATCCGCCACCCCGGGGGCCACCTCCAGGAAGCCTAGCTCCAGGGCCCGGAGCGGGTTTATAAGGTGGGCCTAGCTTGGGGGTGAGCTGGCCGCAGCACCTCGTCACCGCCCCCCGGGATGAGGGCTCTGGGTATAGCCCGTATGCCATCGGCCCTCCTGGGTGATGGGCTTGCTGGGGGTTATAGGGTTAGCTTGGCCTGCTTGGCTACCAGGTACTCGTGGATACTCTTCGCGGCGTCAAGTCCACTCTTAAGAGCTGGCCCTATGAGGCTGGCCCCGTGCCTAACGTCTCCAGCAGCGAACACGCCCTCCCTGGTAGTCATGAACCTGTCATCTGTCTTTATAGTGTTATCGGGGTTCAATTCTATGCCGCAGCAGTTGTCTTCGAAGGGCGGGGTAGGCCTGACCCCAACAGCTTTCAGAACCCAGTCAAACTCCTCCTCGAACTCGCTCCCTGGTATGGGAACGGGCCTCGGCCTCCTGCCCTCGCCAGCCTCTCTAAGCTCTAGCCTTATTAACTTGACAATGTGCCTTCCACCCTCCTCCCTGAACTCTACTGGCTGGGTGAGCTCCCATATCCTAGCGCCTAGGCCCTCCAGCCTGTTCATCTCGTTCTCCCTCATAGGGGCGTACTTCCTAGTCCTCCTATAGCTGAGGACTAGCTCCCTTACCCTCTCCTTGAACTGGGGATATGTCAGGGGTACTGTAACTGCGTCGGCAGCCGTGAGGCCTCCTCCGACGACTAGGACGCGGCCGCCCACCATGGTGACTTCGCTCCAGGGCTTGTAGCCGTATAGTGCTAGGTGGACGTCTACAAGCCACTCGGCGGCCGGGAGGATCCAGGGTAGGTCCTCGCCCTCTACCCCCATGTCTGAGGTCCTCCAGGTGCCCGTGGCTATCAGAACCGCGTCGTGGCTCTTGATAACGTCCTCCAGGCTTATATCCCTGCCAACCATGGTGTTGAACAGGAACTTAACCCCGGCATCCATCATCTCCCTGACGCTCCGCCTTATCTTATCCTTCTTGATCCTGCCCTCTGGTATGCCGAAGAACATCATGCCACCAGCCTCAGGGAGCATGTCGTAGACTACGACGTCGTGGCCCCTGCACTTTAGGAATCCCGCTGCTCCTAGACCTGCTGGGCCAGCACCTATTATACCTATGCTGAACCCGGTGCTCTTGGGGATCTCCTTGCACCTTATGAATTTCAACCCCGAGACACCCCAGCCCTGCATGCGCGGGTTGAGCTTGTGGGCGGCGTGCTATTTATGCTAGACACTTTAACATATATACATCTGTCTCTTATACACATCTCCGA
>WAKG01000114.1 GCA_015523445.1 Desulfurococcales archaeon
CGTTTATAGCCTGTAGTCCAGCCCCTCGAACCCACACACAGACTCCACAACTCCCAGCTAATCTTCCCATCCTCAAGCAGTGTGTATAAGTCGGAGGGAAACACTAGACTTGTATTACAGCAGGATTCTGAGGCAGACTAGGTAAGATGAATTGCTCCTCGGGCTTAGCATCTCCTGGGCGCCAGTAAGCCTTCTAATAAACTCAGGGCCATACATCCACCCGCCTGAGCCAGACTATATACCTGTCCAGGTTCAGCCTGTCAAACTGTAATTCTTGTAGAGCTGGGAACCTACTGCTAGTAAATATATTTAAAAGCTTGTCTATTATTGTTAGTTTTAGATAAGTTATAAGTTAGTTTTTGTAAAAATTTCCTTTTATTATGATGATTTTTTATTAATTTAGTTATTTAGTATATTTATTGTAAGGCTGTTAATGGTGGGTCTGAGAAAAGCTGGAAAATGTGGAGGATGAGGATTAGGAGGTTACATGATGTGTCATTACTGTATTGTTACGGTGAATGATACTTGGTCTATGTATAGGCTTGCCCAGTCGCTGCTCCAGAGCGTGAACGTAGATACTCCCAGGCCAACCACGAATAGGTATGTGCCGCCGCTGGTGCTTGATATCACGTTGTCTGGAACTGTTATTGATATAGTCTGCCATGAGCCCTGCTGGGCATTCACTATATCATACCACACCCAGCTGCCTGCCTGTGTATCGTAGATGCCTACAACGAGGCTGGTCGAGGCTCTACCGCTGTCTGCGTAGAATGTTACTGTCACTGTGCCGCTACCCACAGCATTGCTCGGCACCGTTACATCCTGGCCTATGAAGGCGTAGTCCTCAACACTCCACTGCCATCTGGGTATTGTACCCGTTATCTCAACCACACCGTTAGCCCCAAGCGCCTGGGAGCGGTAGAATGCCTGGTCTAGGTAGGTGCCGGGGTAGAATCTCCAGCCCGAGGCGTCGGTATCGAAGCCTCCATTGCTCAGTAGCTCTACCTCCACAACGCCCGGCTGGCTTGGAGGCTGGGATCCGGATCCTAGGGCTAGCTGGACTGCCGAGTCAGCCATTACCGCGCCATAGCCGTAGTCACTGTCATAACCTGCAGGGCCTAGGTCCTTGGCCGAGTTTAGTAGCACTCCCCTAACCGTGGAGGTGCTGGTATCGCCCTCGCTACCTGGAGGGAGTAGGGGTAGCCCGTTCATGGCTCTAGCTGCCTGGATCAGGGCGACTACCGCGCTCACGTGAGGTGTGGCCATGCTAGTCCCACTCATAGTCCCGTACTGGCCTCCGGGAAGGGTGCTGAGTATATTGACACCGGGGGCCACGAATTCTGGGTACCTGTTGCTCCACCACGGCACCTGCTCGCTAGAATCTATGGCACCCACCGCTATTACCTCTGGGTATGCCGCCGGATAGCTGGGCTGGCTGGCTCCCTCATTGCCAGCGGCAGCCACGATTACTATCCCGTAGCTGTATGCCTGGGCTATGATGTCGCGTAGCTGGCTTGGAGCGGAGCTTCCTCCGAGACTCATGCTTATGACCTCGGGAGCGTCATCGTCAGGATCGCCAGCTATCAATCCGTCACCATCTGCATCGAGTACTCCATCCGGGCCTAGTATAGCTGCCTCGACAGCAGCTATGATGTCGGAGAAGGTGCCCCTGCCCTGGTCGTCCAGGGCTTTGATGGCGTATATTCCAACGTCTGGGGCTACTCCTACAACGCCCTGGCCGTTGAGTAGTGCCGCGATTGTTCCTATAACATGGGTTCCATGACCATTACCATCGTAGCAGTTACCGGTTAGGCTGCCTCCAATCGTTGAGACACACCACTCCAGGTTCCCCGCCAGGTCGGGATGGTTATAGTCTACTCCGGTGTCTATGACTGCAACCTCAATATCCCCCTGGCCATCACCATCCAAGTCGGCATTGCCGGTCACACCGTAAGTGTTCCACACCGAGGGGGCCTTAACATAGTCTACGCCCCAGGGCACTGTATCCATAGTCCTAACCTCAGCGTCCAGGCTGACATCTATTACGCCCGGCGTATTCTTCAACCCATTGACAGCAGGCTCCGGCACCTCAACCACTATAATGTTAGCCAGCTTAGACTGGTACTTCACAACTCCCCCAATACTCGTTATATGGGCCTCATTGAAGGATCTAGGGTCTATCGTCAGTATCACCGTAACCTTTGGAGCCGCGCTTACCGGGAGCGCGCCTACCATGGATAAAGCCATCATGGCTACTATAGCCAGTCCACCCACTAGACGGCCTAGGCCCACCAGTAGAACACCAAACAACAATCCCCCTGAATAAATGTGTATAAAATTCAACTCATTTACACATAAATATACTAGCAAGCATATAAATACAGTATATACACGTTACAGCGCTAGACCATCGACCACACGGATACACCCTTGAGGTTCTTAGAGTAGGAGAACATGTAAAGGATTTTTCTAAACATTTCCATGAGACTATGTCGAGAGGAGTATACTACCTAATTAAATATATTTTATTATATTTATATGGGGCTAGATATCGGGTCTTATAATAGCCGAGGCCCGGGGGGGCTGCGGGGGTGTACCCGGGGCCGGATGTGGCTGCCCCCGCATTTTCCTCTTATAGCATGACAATATCCCGGGAGCTTTTTTGGACTGTTCAGCATAAGGGATTGGTTGGAGTTGGAGCCGCCGGCGGGATTCGAACCCGCGACCACCGGCTTTCTCGGGTGCGCCGGCTTCGGGTGCCTAGTGCCGTACGAGGCCGGCGCTCTACCGCTGAGCTACGGCGGCTCCCTTGTTTGGCATGTCTTGGGGTTGGGTTTATTTTGTTTCCTGTGTGAACGCTTTTACTATTCTTGTGAGTGCTTGTATGAAGTCTGTGGGGTCTATGTGTATTACTCCTAGTTGTTGGGCTAGCTTTGTTATACCTTCATCACTTGCCACTACTGTTGCTTTTAGCTCTAGGGCTAGTAGTATTGTGTCTAGGTCTTCTATGCTGTCTACTAGTCCTTTCCTTGTTGCCTCTCTGTACTTGTCTCTCACATCCCTTATTATGTTGTTGAGACACTCGTTTTCTGCTCCTACGCAGTCTCTGGCCGCTCTCCTGGCTGCGTATTCTGCTACTCTTAGCCCTTTGTAGAGGCGTCTCCTCACGTCTGCTACGTATTCCGAGAATATTGCTGCTGGTATTTTTAGGGAGAGCTTGTCGGGTGCTTTTACTGTTATCCAGGTTGCTAGGTCCTGGATCAGGTCTAGTGGCACATTGTTTCCTACCAGGCTTCTCCTGAGCTCGTTCCATGTTGTGGGTGTCATGTAGAAGCGGGCTCCTGCCTTGATGCGAGCGTCCCTGAGTAGGGGGATTATGTATCTTACGACGTCCTCCACGCTCTGTAGGCCTAGTACGGCTCTTATCCTAGCCTCTGTGATGGCTGTAGTGTCGAGTACGAATATGTCCACGCTGAGCATCGACCTCCACTACTATTTATCCCTCTGAGGGCCTGGTATGGTGTAGTGGCTGGTGTGTTTAAATGCGTAGGAGGCCGCCCTTCGCTAGTGGCAGGATAGCTGGCGACTACGAGCCGTTATTCCTCTACTGGGAGGCGGCGAGGAGGGCTGGAAGGGAGGATCTTGTGGAGAGGGCTATGCTTAAGGAGGAGGATTATAGGCTTGCCTCGAGGCTTGCCGGGGAGGCCAGTAGGCTGGGGGATCTCCTGGATAGGCTGGAGGAGGTTATGTTGGACAGGGTTGATCCTAGTGTGGCTGCTGAGGCTTATAGGATTTATGGGGCACCTGTTGGGGGTGAGGATGCGAGGAGGCTTATTGCGAGGCTCCTCGCCTCGTGGCTTGTGGAGGCTGCTGAGTATTGGGGCTTCCTCCGGCTTAGGGGGCTAGGTGATCGTCATCCTTCCGGCGAGGGAGAGTAGCCTAGCCCTGTTTACTGCCTGCTCTAGGGCCTTGACTGAGGCTGGATGTAGGCTCCTCCTATCTGCTGCCCATGAAAGGTATTCCTCCATACTCTTAGCCAGGTCCTCCGCTATGATCTTGGATATCTCCAGGACCTCCTCGCCAGATGCTATCTCGAGGATCCTCTCCATTACCCTGTCGCTGGGGTGAGTCTTGCCGGTTAGATACTTGTTAACGGCGGCTGGCGTTATGCCTAGCTCCTCTGCCAGGCTCCTCTGGCTCCTGCTGGACAGCATTACCTCTATTATCCTGCGCCTCGCATCCTTGCTGAGGTTATGGAGGAATCTGGCCACCTGCTAGGCACCGGTCCCATGATCTAGTGTGGGAGTGGGGTTTTAAGGAGGCAGGGCCCCCATGCTAGCCGGGCGGGGTCTTCTCTTTGACTAGCTCTGCCAGCCTGCGCGCTCCCACCCTGATGACCTCTGCCGGGGGGAAGCTGTAGCTTAGCCTCATCGTGTTCATCTTCTTCTCCTCGACGTAGAAGCTGTCCCCAGGTACGAATGCCACCCCCTTCCTCTCTATCGCCTCGACTAGCAGCTTCCTAGCGTTTATGGATGGGTGTAGCTCTACCATTGTGAAGAAGCCTCCTATGGGCCTTGTCCATGTAGCTAGGCCAGCTAGCTCCTCCTCGAGGGTCTCTATCAGGGCGTCCCTCTTCTCCCTGTAGATGGCCCTGGCCCTGTCTATTGTGCTGGCTACTATCCCCCTCTTTATCGACTCCATTGCTATGTACTGGCTTAGAGTGGCGCTATGCAGGTCTACCATTTGCTTTAGAGACTCCATCCCCAATACTATAGTCTCATCGGCCAGGGTCCAGCCCAGCCTCACCCCGGGCATTAGTATCTTGCTGAAGGTGCTGGTGTAGATCACCCTTCCCTCAGTGTCTAGGGTTTTTAGGTAGGGTGGCTTATCCTCCTCAAAGGTGAAGAAGCTGTAGGGATCATCCTCTATTATTAGAAGGTCGTAGCGGGACGCTATTTCTAGGAGGTGCTTCCTCCTCTCCAGGGTCATAGTTGACCCTGTGGGGTTCTGGCTAGTTGGGTTTGCGTATACTAGCTTAACCTTCCTCCCCTCGCCCTTAAGCCTCTTAACCTTCTCCTCAACCACCTCAGGATCCATACCGTGCTCGTCAACCCTAGCCCCGACCATCCTAGCCTGGGCATAGTTGAACACGTTTATTGCAGCCAAGTAGCCTGGCTCCTCAACCACAACCACATCGCCTGGGCCCACCAGGACCTGCGCTGCCAGGAAGAGTGATTGCTGGCTGCCAGTCGTAACTATTATGTCGTCGCTACTCCTAACCCTAACGCCGTTGTCTGATAGGAACCCTCTCAAGGTCTCCCTGAATGGAGTTGCACCCTTCGTGGGGGAGTATTGGAGTGCTGATTCCAGGCTCTCCTCTACTATGGCTCTCATTATATCAACCAGCTCCTCCCGGGGGAACACCCTGGGATCTGGGAGGCCTCCAGCTAGGCTTATTACATCCCTCCCCTCCGTCAGCTTTAGTATCTCTCTTATGTCGCTGGCCTTGACATTCTTCATGCGGTCAGCATAGAACCTGGAGCCTTCTACCATGGCTCATCATCACGTAGGGCCTTATGGATAGTTGGAGTTATTTATGCGTGAGCTGAGCGCCTGCTAGAATAGCCTCTTGGTTAGCCCTAGGCTCTCATCAGTAATCCTGACTGTCTCCCAGGGGTCTTCGATAAGCCTGGTTACCGCTCTGATCGCATCTATATTCTCCGGGACAACTATCGACTCCTGGTGGACAGCCTGGAATAGGGTTACTCTGCCCTCATCCACGTGTATGGAGTCCTCGAACACAACTAGCTCCGGTAGGTCTCCAGCAGGCCTCATGTGGCGGGCGGCGTCCATGAGCTGGGCAGTGCCTCTTATACCGGTTACCCCCGTGTCTACAAGCATTATCCTGGGCGCCCCTTCAAGGGCCTCCACAACCTCGCCAGCTGCCACCTTACGCTCTAGCTCTAGGGTTACGTGGTGGACGTGCATCAAGGTGGTTGGAACCACGACTGCGGAGGTTGTTATGTCGAGCCATGGGAGCACGGTCTTAACGTCTAGAGCGTGGTGGCTGGGGGTTGTAGGCGGGTTTAGGTTTATCGAGTTTATCGGTCCCTTCTTGACCTCCCTCGGGTCTGCAGCCCTCCTTATGAGGACTGCCTGGACCCTCTTCACCCCTAGGCTCCTGTGGAGGGTGCATATTAGCCTGAGGAGGCCTGTGGTGTTGCACGAGACCACCCTGAGGCTCTTGAGCCCCAGTGTCTCCCTGTAGTTGCATAGTGTACTGAATGAGGCCTCGGCAACCCTGGCCTTCTCGCCGCCCTGGTAGATCTGCCTTACCCCTGCCTCCTCGTAGATCCCCTTGTAGCGTTCACCCACGCCGCCGGGGGTTGCATCCACAACCACATCCACCTTGGCCAACAGGTCTTGTAGGGTTCCCTCAACCCTTATCCCTGCCCTGTCGAAGGCTTCAGCCTCCTCCTGGCCTGGCGTGTAGAGTGGTATTCCAGATGCTATAGCTTGGAGGGCAGTATAGTCTGGCCTAGTCTTGACTGCCCCCACTAGTTCCATGTCGCTTTGGAGTGTTATAGCGCGTGCGACCCTCCTGCCTATGGTTCCGAGCCCGTTTATACCAACCCTTACTCTCAACCCTGGGTCACCCTCCCCAGAACCTCTTGTAGGACTCTGCCAGGGCTTCGAGCCCTGGTAAGGGTTTCCTTGTTAGGAAATATATCATTGCCCCGCCTCCGCTACTTATGTGTCCAACCCTCTCCACTAGGCTCCTCGGCATCTTTGCTAGGATTGCGTTGAAGTGGCCTCCCCCCAGGATCACGTAGGCTCCCGACTCTAGGGCGGCCCTGAGTAGCTCCTCTGTACCTCTCCTGAAACGGGGGTCCTCTATCACCCCCGCTGGGCCCCTGAGGACTGTGACCTTGGACCGGGCTAGCTTGTACCTGTAGTATTCTATAGTGGATGGCCCTATATCCTTCGGGCTGCCTCTGAGCGTCTTGGCCGGCTGTATCTCCACGCCCCCATCTATCTCCACCATGTAGTCTAGAGGCACCCTTATCGGGGCCCCCGCAGCGGCTAGCCTCCTAGCCTCCATCACCGCCTCCCCCCCGGCCTTCTCCCTTATCAAAGCCTCCACCGCTGGGGGGAGCCTCGTACCCATAGCTAGGTGGAAGAGGAGTGATACTAGGCCCGTGGTTAGTATCTCATCAACGCTCCCAGTCTCTACTAGGCTCTTTACGAGTTTGATCGCGTCTCCCAGCTTTGCCCCTCCCAGCACCAGAGTCTTCGGCCTCTCTCCCCCGTGGAGCACCCTTGAGAGAGCTCCTACCTCCCTCTCCATCAAGGGTCCTCCAGCTGAGGGGAGCTTGAGGGGGAACCCCACCACGCTGGCCTGGCTCCTGTGGCTGACTGCAAATGCATCGTTTATATAGTAGTTGAAGTGGGGGGAGAGCTCTGTCACGAGTATAGATGATGCATGGGCCTCTGGGCTAGCCTGTATGTAGTCCTCGGAGAGGAGTCTGGTGTTGTCTAGCATCAATATCCTGCCTGGCTGTAGGTCCTTGATCCTCCTGATGGCATAGGGCCCTATGATGTCGGGTACATACTCTACCTCGATGCCTAGTATCTGGGATAGCCTCTCTGCGTGGGTCTTGAGCCTTGTGAAGTCTGTCTCGAGGGGGCGGCCTTGGTGGGTGATTACTACAACTCCAGCCCCCTCCTCTATAAGCATCCTTATGGTGGGAGCGTGCATTCTGAGCCTGGTATCGTCTATCAGGCCCTCCTTGCCAAGGGGGGAGTTCATATCTACTCTTAGTAGGACCCTCCTCCCTTGCAGCTTAAGGTCCTCTAGGGAGGCTATCGTCCTACCGTTGTAGGTAAACGTCACTAAGGCTCCCTGTGGAGTGGCTGGGAATGGCGGAATTTAAGCATATACCTCTCCTCCGCTATAACTCATGGTGGTGTCTCGTCATGGTTGTGGAGCTTGAGTGGTGTGGCCACTCCTACTTCCTCCTCCGGGCATCCTCTAGGCTGCTGGCGATCGATCCTCATGATGGTGGTAGTATAAACCTTCCTACCTGTAGGGTTACGGCTGATTATGTTCTTTTAACTCATAATCATTTCGATCACAATGCGTTTGAGGTGGCGTCTGGACCCGGATCTAGGGTTGTTAAGTGGAGGGTTGGCAGGTTTAGCCTACCCCCCTTCACAGTTGAAGGCCGCCGTTTCTATCATGATAAGGCTCGTGGCAGGCTCCGGGGCGAGGTTGTTGGGTATAAGATAATTGTGGAAGGTTTAAGTCTCGCCCATCTCGGGGATCTAGGCCACCTACTGGAGGGTGAGGACCTTGAGTGGGTTAGGGGCGTGGATATACTCATGATCCCTGTAGGAGGCACCTATACAATTGATGCGCAGGAGGCTTGGAGAATCGTTGAGGAAGCTAGGCCTAGGCTCGTGGTTCCCATGCACTACTGGATCCCTGGATCTACACTCCCACTGGACCCCTTGGATAGGTTCCTCAATATTGTTAAGGCCCCTCGGATTAGGCCAGAGTCGAGCAGGGTTCAACTGTCCAGCCTGCCTAGCAGGACTAGCGTGCTCATACTAGAGCCTCCAAGGAGAGGATAGGAGGTGGCGCCGGGGGCGGGATTCGAACCCGCGCGCCCCAGAGGGGCAACGGGTCTCAAGCCCGTCCCCTTAGGCCGCTCGGGCACCCCGGCACCGTTAGGAAGGATCTTGGAGAGTGTGATGTTATAAAACCCTTACCTGGGAGTTATCTGTTTTATCTCTATGTAAACGTCGGGGGGTACCTGAATCCTCATGAGCCTCCTGAGCACCCTCTCGTCGGCATCTATGTCTATCAGCCTCTTGTGTATCCTCATCTCCCAGTGCTCCCAGTACTTGCTCCCCTCGCCGTGGGGCAGTCTGAAGACTGGTATCTCCATCCGTTTGGTGGGTAGGGGTATGGGGCCTCTCATCCTTACCCCGGTCTTCTTAGCTATCTCTCTGATCTGCTCTACCACGGTCTCTAGGCTCCTCACGTTTGTGCTCCACATCCAGATCCTTATCTTGAACACCATCCCTATCCCGCCTCCAGGAGGCTTGTTGGGTTGGGCTGGGGGTCTTATAAATTGAGCGCGTGTATCGGAGGTTTGGGTTTAGGAGGAGGGCTGGGGATTTACTTGCTCCTTATCTCTACCTTTGCTGGCTTGACGTCTGTTACTATGCCTATGCCTATGGTCCTGTTCATATCCCTCATGGCGAACCTTCCTAGTGGCGGTATCTCGCTGAACTTCTCTATCACCATTGGCTTTATGGGCTTGAACTTTACTATGGCCACGTCTCCGGGCTTTAGGAACTGAGGCTTCTCCTCGATAACCTTACCAGTCCTTGGGTCTAGCTTTGCCAGTATCTCTATCATCCTGGCGCTTATGCTTGCTGTGTGGGCGTGTATGACCGGGGTGTATCCGGGTGCGACTGCGCTGGGGTGCCATATTACGAATACCCTAGCCGTGAACTCGTCAGCTACTGTTGGTGGCTGGTCTAGGTGGCCTGCAACATCTCCCCTCTTCACGTCGTTCTTGCTTATACCCCTTACTGCGAAGCCTATGTTGTCTCCTGGCTCTGCCTGTGGTAGGTCCTGGTAGTGCATCTGTATGCTCCTTACCTCACCCGTTACGCCCGGTGGCATGAATACTACCTTGTCCCCTACCCTTAGCACTCCCGTCTCCACCCTGCCTACTGGGACGGTGCCTGCGCCTGGTATTGTGTATACGTTCTGTATTGGTATCCTGAGCGGCTTGTCTGTCGGCTTTGCAGGTGGCTTAAGGCTGTCTAGGGCCTCTACTAGTATTGGCCCATTGTACCATGGCATGTTGGGGCTCCTCTCTATCAGGTTGTCCCCCTTCCATGCGCTGACGGGTATGAAGGGGACCTCGTCCACCTTGTATCCTAGGCCCTTCATGAACTTCTTCATTATTGCCACTATCTGTTCATACCTCTTCTGGCTATAGTTCACATCGGGAGCATCCATCTTGTTTACAGCCACTATTATCTGCTCTATACCCATTGTCTTGGCTAGTAGCAGGTGCTCCCTTGTCTGGCCCTCAGCGCTCATGCCAGCCTCAAACTCTCCCTTCCTAGCGCTCACCACCAATATGGCTGCATCAGCCTGGCTGGCCCCGGTGATCATATTCTTTACGAAGTCCCTGTGACCGGGAGCATCTATAATCGTGAACACGTACTTCTTCGTCTCGAACTTCATGAAGGTTAGGTCGATGGTTATACCCCTGTCCCTCTCCTCCTTCATCTTATCCAGGATCCAGGCGAACTTGAACGACTCCTTACCCTTAGCCCGGGCCTGCTCCTCAAGCTCCTTAAGCTTCTTCTCCTCGTAGAACCCCAGCCTGTAGAGCAGGTGACCTACGAGGGTACTCTTACCATGGTCTACGTGGCCTATCACCACCAGGTTTAGATGTGGCTTCTCTGGCATCACATCACACCCCGTTCAGTCATCCGGCCACTATCCGGCTTGATTCGGGGTTATAAAGTATTAGGCTTACACGCTACCTGCTGCTTAGAGCGATCCTCTCTATCTCCTCCTTCTGCCTTATGGCGTGGCTCTGTGGGTCTCCCCTGCTTGCCAGGATTATCTCCTGGGCTAGACACTCTTCTATCGGCTTGGGATTGTTGAATGCGCACTGCCTGGCCCCGTCTGCTATGAACTTTAGCGCCTGGTCTACCCGGCGCTGGGGTGACACGTCTACTGAAACCCTGTATGTTATTCCTCCGTACATGATCCTGGTGGTGTCCTCTCTTGGGGCTGCATTCTCTATCGCTCTTATTAGCACCTGTATCGGGTTCTCCCCTGTCTCGAAGTAGATTATGTCGAAGGCTGTCTTCACTATGTTGTATGCTAGGTGCTTCTTGCCCCCGTTCCTCCCTGGCCTCATTAGCTTGTTCATCAGCCTCTCTAC
>WAKG01000115.1 GCA_015523445.1 Desulfurococcales archaeon
CTCTATGCCTGTCTCATCTGTGAAGGGTGGGAGTAGCTGGTTCTTGACGAACGCTGCCTCCTCTACTGGGGCTAGCTGGGTCGATGCAAATACTATCTTCACCTTCTCCCTTGTCTCCTGGGCTGGTGTTGGCGTCTGCTCTGCCTGTGTTGGCGTGGTCTGTGCCGGGGTCTGGCCTGTAGGAGTGGTCTCTTCTGCGGGTGTCTGAGCTTCTTCTCCGCCCCGCATCATAAATGCTGCGGCTGCTAGTATAATCACTATAACGACGACTATACCCACTATCTGGGTTGTTGAGAGTCCACGACTCTTACGCATGGCTCTTCCCTCCATAAGGGCTTGCCCTGTGTATTGGATGTAATTGTGGGTAGGGAGGTAATAAGGCTAGGCCCAGCCAAGTATTTATACAAAAAATTTTTTAATACTGGATGCTACTGTAAACCCCTCGGGATGTAGGGATGCAGCAGAAGACAGGGCTCAGGATGAGTCATAAGAGGGAGGAGATAGTTAAGATCGTAGGTATGCACTGCGCCAACTGCGCCCTCACAATACAGAGGGAGCTAGAGAAGCTAGGCGCACAGGCACAGGTCTCCCTTGCAACAGAAGACGCCAAAATAGTCTACGACCCCTCCAAGGTCCCGCCCAAGAAAATAATAGAGGCGATACGCAAGGCCGGATACGACGTCTACAAGGAGGAGGCAGTATACACCGTGGAGGGCCTATCATCCGCCGAGGACGACAAGTGGGTCGAGTCCAAGCTATCATCCATGGACGGCGTCTTCCTAGTACACTCAAACAGCGCCCTAGGCACGATAAGGGTTGTATACAACCCCCTAATAGCTAGCCCCGCAAGGATAAGGGAGGCCATAGAGAACCTAGGCCTCAAGGTCCTAGAAGAGAAGACTGGTGCCGACGTTGAGGATCCCGCAGCGAAGCTAGCCGAGAAGGAGTACAAGACCCTCAGGAGGCTGCTAGCCATAGCAATGCCACCAACAATCATCCTCCTAATACTACAATACACAAGCCTAGGTGCAGGAATACCCATAGAGCTAGCCGGATTTATACTAGCCACCCCAGCAATGATAGCCGGGTCCCTAAGATTCCTCAAGCCCGGCGTCAGGGCCCTCCTCAACAGGAGGCCAAACATGGACTCCCTAGTAATCCTAGGCACCTACTCAGCCTACCTATCCTCCATAGCCATAACACTAGGCCTCCTCGAGGGCTATGCATTCTACGAGGCCGGAGCCGCTGTGATGAGCTTCATACTACTAGGCAAGTACCTCGAGGCCAAGATGAAGGCTAGGACCGGGGAGGCGATCAGGAAGCTCATAGAGCTCCAGCCCCGCAAGGCCCGGGTTATAAGGAACGGTAAGGAGGAGGTTGTGGATATAAGCATGGTGAAGGTAAAGGATGAGGTCCTTGTCAAGCCAGGCGAGAGGATACCCGTTGATGGAGTGGTCAAGAGCGGGCAGGGGTATGTGGACGAGTCCATGCTAACGGGGGAGCCGGAGCCGGTCGAGAAGAAGCCCGGTGATCCTGTAGTTGCCGGCACCACGCTCCTCAGGGGCTCCCTGATAATCTCAACCACTAGGGTTGGATGGGACACATTCCTAGGACAGATGATAAAGCTTGTGAGGACAGCCCAAGCCTCGAAGCCCAAGATCCAAGCGCTGGTTGACAGGGTGGCCGGGGCATTTACATGGATAGTCATAGGGATAGCGATAGGGACCCTAACCTACTGGAGCCTGGTTGCGGGAGCCCCCCTATGGCAGGCCATACTCTTCACAGTAGCTGTACTAGTGGTTGCATGCCCCTGCGCCCTAGGCCTAGCGACCCCCATGGCCATAGTGACGGGGTTCGGAAGGGCAGCGCAGCTAGGTATACTAATTAAGGACCCTCAGGTGGTCGATAAACTGCCCAAAGCCACCGTGGCTGCCCTAGACAAGACTGGAACCCTAACAGAGGGCAAGCCCAAGCTAAGGAAGGTCGTGACTGCTAGTGGGTTCGACGAGGACGATGTACTAGCCTTGGCGGCATCTGCAGAGTCTAGGAGCGAGCACCCCCTGGCCCAGGCCATAGTAGAGGCGGCCCATAGCCGGGGGCTCATGGTCGCCGAGCCAGAGTCATTTGACAGCTTCACGGGTATGGGGGTGCTAGCCGTAGTCTCTGGCAGGAGCGTGGCTGTTGGCAGTGAGAAGCTCATGGAGACAGGTGTTGGGGTTAGTGTTGACCAGCTTAGAGGTGAGGCTTCAAGGCTGAGGAGTATGGGCTATACTGTCGTCTATGTGGCGGTAGATGGCGTGCTGGCAGGGTTGCTGGCTATTGGGGATGAGCTGAGGCCTGAGGCCGAGCAGGTGGTTAAGGGGCTAAAGGAGAGGGGCCTAAGGGTAGTCATGCTTACCGGGGACCACGAGGAGACTGCTAGGGCGATAGCCTCCAGGCTAGGGATAGAGTATAGGGCTAGGGTCACCCCGGAGGAGAAGGCTGAGATCATCAAGGAGATGCAGCGGGGAGGCGATGTGGTAGTTATGGTTGGAGATGGTATCAATGACGCGATAGCCCTCTCCCAGGCCGACGTGGGCGTGGCCATGGGCTCCGGGACCGACATAGCCAAGGAGGCTGGGGATGTAGTTATACTTAGAGGCGGCCTCAAAAGCGTTGTCACACTGCTAGACCTCGTCTCAGCGGTCAGGAGGAAGGCGATGGAGAACCTATTCTGGGCTTTCATTTATAACGTCGCCCTGATACCAATAGCTGCGGGGGCCCTATACAGTAGCCTAGGTATAATGCTTAAGCCCGAGATGGCCGGCCTGGCCATGGCGATGAGCAGCGTCTCCGTGACCACATGGGCCCTCACATTGAAGAAGTGGAGGCCCAAGGAGGTGTAGACCCGGGATGGAGACTAGGAGGATCCTGCCTATAAGGCTGGAGGAGGTCAAGGCTCTTAGCGACGAGTTCAGAATCATGATCCTAGAGATGCTCGAGGAGAGGCCGATGAGCGTCATGGAGATCGCGGAGGCTCTCAGGGAGAAGGGTATAGTGAAGACCCCCAACGCGATAAGGTACCACCTAGCCGTGCTTAAGGATGCAGGTCTAGTGGAGCTAACTAGAGTCGGGAAGGTCCTCAAGTACCGTGCAAGGGACAAGTACTACGCCTACACTGGATCCCCCGAGGTGGAGGAGATCCTAGATAGACTGGCTAACGCTGTAAAGGATGATGTAGGTGTTGCTGTTGAAAAGCTGCTCACACAGTATAGGGCAGATGTAAAGGAGGCTGCTGTCAAGCTTAAGCCCTGCGAGTTCTGCGTGACCAAGCACTTCGTGGAGCAGGTTGTGTTCGAGGTTGTTAAGAGGGCGGTAGGCGAGGTTCTAGCTGATAGGATGAGGAGTCACAGGGCTAAAGTTAAAGCTTAGCCTCCACCCTCTCCACAGCTATCGCGGCAGCACCCCCCAGCCCGTGGCATATACTTACCACGCCCCTCCTAGCCTGCCTCCTCTCTAGTATATTGACTAGCTCTATAGTAATCCTAGCCCCAGTGGAGCCCAGGGGGTGGCCCACTGCTATGGAGCCACCGTGGACGTTCAGCCTCTCATAGGATACCCCCAGGTCCCTATTCATTATCAAGCTGTTCACGGCGAAGGCCTCATTATTCTCCCAGTAATCCACCTCGCCTACACTCCACCCTAACTGCTCCAGTAGGAGCCTCACCGCCTTCACCGGGGCCACGGGGAACCTCTTAGGATGTACCCCTGCGAAGGCCCATGCCCTGACTACTGCCCTTGGCTTGAGGCCATACCTCTCCACCGCCTCCCTGCTGGCTAGGAGTACTGTGGCAGCCCCGTCGCTTAGCTGGCTGCTGTTCCCGGCTGTGTGGGGTCCTCTCTCTGTGAATACTGGCTTGAGGCTTGCAAGCTTCTCCAGCCTAGTGTCTGGCCTTATGCCCTCATCCCAGTCTAGTAGCGTTCTCCCGCCATGCTCTACTGGGACCACGTGGTCCTTGAATAGGCCCTGGTCCCATGCCTTGGCTGCCCTCATGTGGCTCTGGTATGCTATCCAGTCCAGCTCCTCCCTCGGCGCGTTGTACTCCCACGCTGTCTCGTCTGCCTCCTCCCCCATGAGGCCCCCGTATATGGGGTCGCGGAGGCCGTCGTGGACCATCGCGTCCCTGATGCCTGCCTCCTCCTTGAATATGTACCTTATACCCCATCTTGCGCTTGTTGGTAGGAGGAATGGGGCTTGGCTCATGCTCTCCATCCCTCCTGCCAGGGCTATCTCTGCCATGCCGCTGGCTATGTAGATGGATGCATCTATGATGGCCTTGAGGCCGCTGGCGCATACCATGTCCACGTTACTTGCCTCTATATCCTCCGGGAGCCCTGCCTTTATAGCTGCGTGCTTAGCAGTGTTCATGCCTGTCCCCGCCCTTATTACTTGTCCCATTAGTATGAGGTCTATCATGTCTGGGTAGAGCTGGTTCCTCTCCACTAGGCTCCTTATGGTTATGGCTGCTAGGTCTGTGGGGTGCACGTCTCTGAGGCTCTTGCCGAACTTGCCCACTGGCGTCCTCACACCGTCTATAATATAAACCTCCTTAGTCAGTAGTCGAGCCCTACTCGTGGGCATACCAAGACACCCATAGACTCCAATCTAACACCCCTATACCCATGCAGGTATTTATATCCAAATCCATGCAGCACCCAACCCCCTAGGCGGTGATGGCCGTGATAGACCCTACACCCTTCATAATGCTCTTCGTCGTAATGGACCCGGTAGGCGTGCTACCCTACTTCCAGTCAGCCCTCCAGAGGGTGGAGCCTGGGGAGAGGCCGAAGGTCCTCAGGCTTGCACTCCTAGCAGCGCTCGTCATGCTAGTCACCTTCACCCTCCTGGGGGATGCTCTCTTCAAGGTCCTAGGGGTCACGGTGGATGATTTCAGGGTGGCAGCTGGGATCATACTCCTAGTCTACGCAGTCGCCAGCCTCTTCGAAGTTCAGATAGGCGCTGCAAGGGACGTGGGATCAGTGGCCATATTCCCACTAGCCACTCCACTCCTTGCAGGTCCCGGGGCGGTCTCTGCAGTGATCTATATAAAGTACACCTACGACACGGCTACAGCACTACTCTCCATAGTGCTAAACATAGGGGTGGTCTACCCCATACTGGCCTCGAGCACGCTCCTCCTCCGGGTCCTAGGTAGGCATGGAGCCCTGCTAGTGGACAAGTTCATGAGCCTAGTTATGGCTGGGTTCGCGGTTTCCATAATAAGGGAGGGCCTAGCCTAGGGGCCACGGCTAGACAGTTGGCGGTGTAGGGGAGTGTATAAAAGCTAAATAGGCTATACCAATTATTGTCAGGGTGCAATTGTGGATAATGCAACTGGCAATAGTAGCCTGGAGAGGCTGATACTGATAGCTGGGCTTACTGGTGTGGGCCTCAGGCAGGTCTACCAGTGGCTACTGGACAACGCGGAGGAGATGGATGGCCTGAAAAGGGAGTGTATAGTACACTTCGAGGATAGGCTACTAAGCCGCATGCCCAGATCCTGCGTGGGTATAGAGCAGGTAGCAGGCCTAATACCGGTATCTAGGGACGCCGGGAGAAATCTCTTTGAGAGCACGGCATCGGAGATAATACGCCACCTAGCCAGCAACGAGTGCAGGATCTCAGTCGTATTCATACACCTATCCTACCTCAGCCACGGTACGGTGATCACAAATCCAGCCCTAGGCCGCCTGCTCAACTCTGCCCACAGCCTCAACATAGTATACCTAATAGACGACTTCTACGATGCCCTTGAAAGGATCCAGAGGAGACTCGATGAAGGGATGGCTAGGACGGGAAGAGCCGGCCTAATAGGGTCCCCCTTCACCATAGACCCGATAGGATACCTGATGTGGAGGGCTATAGACTACAACCTAATCACTGCGCTGGAGACGTTCAAGCCCGGGACAAGGACCTTCCTCTTGGGTGTCAAGCACCCTCTGGAAACCTTCAAGAGGCTTATGGCCAGCCTCATATCGAATAGTGGGACACGGTACATCTACACTTACGTCTCCCACACTATAACAGCGCCCAGGAAGCTCTACTCTCACGGATTCACCGAGTCCCTGAGGGATAACCCGGTTGTGCTAGCCATAGAGGCGCTGAAAGAGGCGTTGATCGAGGTTGATAAGTGCCTAGTATTATTCGAGCCAACAACTGTAGATGAGCTACTATCAGACAACGCGAAATACCTGCTGTCAACTTTGAAGGTGTGCAGTCAACCTGAGTCTAGCCAGCTCTGCGATGAAGAGGATCATGATGTTGAGGATAGCCAAGGATCCAGTTGCCTGTGCACACTCAAGTACATGGTCTGCGGCAATGACCAGCAATGTTTCCAGCACATAGATGATATTGTCAGTATGGCAACGGTAAACCACTCACTCATAGTAACGTGGAGGAATAGATGGCCTCTCCACGCCAGCACACTCTACGAGGATGTCTCCAACTATAATGTGGGGGCCACTCATGACGGCGGCCCCACGGGGCCCATATACCGTTATCTCTACCGGGGCGATAATATTCTAAACATCATAGATAGCAGGTTCGAATACGTATATGGGGGGGCCGAGCAATACGCAGAAATGATATCACTAATTGAATTTGAGCTACTATTCCCCTTCTACTCGAGGATTAGAGGTGCAGGAGAGGCTCCAGTGTTAGACAAGCTGCTATTCCAGGTTAAGAAGCAGATCGAGATGAGAGATTACCACTACGTCTCCCAAGCCACAACTATAGCCGTGATTATGCCACTTATAGTAGCCACTCCTAGGGACCTATGGGATCTGGGGGTTGAGCAGGCGCAGGAAGCGGCGGGAATATATTATATCAGGAGTAGGGGCGTGGAGGCCGAGATGCAGAGGGCAGTAGCACTAGCTAAGCCGATAATAGTTTATGTGCTACCCATAAGCGTTAGGGCCCTAGCCTCCAGCCTTTCTAAGAATAGCGGTGACGAGGCCCAGGCACTGGAAAAGGCGGTAAAGCTTCTAGAAGACAAGTCGATATTCAGTTTATGCCAGGAAATTAAAGATGAGAACCATAATCTACAGGATCTACTGGCAAATTGCACACGTAACCTAGGAGGGCTATTTACACCTAGCAGTGCAGGGGTGAGATACTGCGTAATCCCGTATATGCTGGATGAGGATGATATGACCGGTGACTACTATAGTAGTCTAGGCGAGCTTAAGGAGAAGTATAGGATAGCCCTAATGGAGGCCCATAAATCCGTCTCCCCCAATATGTGCAATATCGGGTAGTTGCCATAACTGGATAGCCTGGTACTTAGCCTGCCTGGGCTTCCCTCACAGTATTCACTATTATGAAGGCTGCTGCCGCACCAATCAGGGCTTGCCCTATATTTATTGGTATCTCCGCCGCCGCCGAGATGCCGTACCCCAGTATTGTGGCCTCGTATATGAAGTATCCTGCAACCATTTCCATGCCAGCTATCAGCATTGCAACAGCCATAGCTGCCGCTCTTGGACCCCTCCTCTCCCCTATATAGATTATTGCTAGGGCCGTGGCCGACGCGATAGCTAGCCAGGCTGGCCCAGGTATGCGTATCTCATATACTCTACCCCACAACTCTATCTGGGTCGCACCCCCATATACACCGCCGTATATGGCCATGCCAGCCACTAGTATACCTAGCCCCACTATCAGGGCTATGATGGGTGTGAACCCCTTGATACCCTCATACCTCCGGAGCCTCTCGTAGATCACTCCGGCCAGGAGGCCCTCCACCCCCTTAATGACCAGGGTGCCGGGGGCATACTGGGAGTACCCTAGGTATAGGTCTGCCAGGCTACTACCCAGCCCCCCTGCTATCCCTCCAACAATGGGGCCTCCGAGGAGAGCGGCTGTATACACCATAGACTCCCCCAGGTTGAAGTACCCCCCGGTTATTGGGGTGCTAACTGATATTAGGGTGGCAGCGAATACTAGGGCTGTGAATACTGCTGCAAGCGCCAGAGTCCTAGGCCCCAGATCCATTACCACGCACCATGGTAAGGAGGGGTGAGCCCGGGTATAAGAAGGGTTCCGTTAGCCGGGGGCTAATGTTTTAGGCCCCATCCCCATCCGTTATGAATGGGTGTACCCTAGAGTGGAGGTCCTAGAACTCCTAGCCGAGCTAGTAGCGCTGGACACAGTGAATGACCCATTAAGGGGGAAGAGGGTTGACCTAGCCAAGGGGGAGGAGGTTGCCAGGGTCCTCGAGAGAGCCTGGGGCAGGAAGCCGATGATAATTGAGAGCAATGGAGTGCCCACACTAATCTACACTGCTGGCCAAGGCGCCCCCGTAACACTCTTCCTAGCACACTTCGACACCGTCCCCATAGGGCCCGGGTGGAGTAGGCCCCCACTGGAGCTAACCCTAGACTCCGGCAAGGCCTATGGCAGGGGAGCGGTGGATGATAAGGCTAATGTAGCCGCGATAACTATGGCCCTCAGGGACCTCGAGCCACCACAAGGCACTATCGTCGTAGCCTTTACCAGTGATGAAGAGATTGGAGGGGCTAACGGTGCAGGGTACCTTAGGTCCTGGCTGCAGGACAATGGCCTCTGGCCTGACAGCCTTGTTAATGGAGATGGAAGCCTGTCAATGGTGATCAATAGGAGGAGGAACGCTTTCAACGTGGTAGTTAGGGTTAGGAGGATGGTAGAGACTGTTGTTGGATGCACCTCTACTGTAGAGTTTAGGGCCCGGATACCTAGGAAGGAGACTATGCACGCAGCATACTTCACTCCCGGGGTGGATACGCACCCCCTTATAGACGCTGCGGAGCTGGTTAGGGTTAGGGGGCTCCTAGCCTCCAGGCTGGAGGGTGACTGGGTTAAGTCTAACGTGATCCCGGGCAGGGTTGTGGCCAGCCTCGTAGAGCCCGGGTGTGAGGGTGGCAGCGTTGAGGTGGACCTGGGACTTACCAGGCTGCTGGAGGCTTTGATCCCCCTTACCAGGCCCGTGGTGGAGACCCTGCATTATAGTGATTATGGGGTGACCGCTACACCCAATATTTACAGGGTTGTGGATGATTGGCATGAGGTTGTCATAGATGTTAGGGCTATGGCCGAGTCTAGGAGCGTGCTGGAGGCCTATACTAGGATCATCGATGAGGTACTTGGTGATGTGGAGGCTGAGGTGGAGGTTAGGGGAGGCGGAGGCTATCTATACACTCCTGCAGGCTCCCGCCTAGTAACCCTTGCCTTATCCGTCAATAGGGGACTGGGATTGCCTGATAAGCCTGTGGAGGCTGGAGGTGCGAGTGACTCCAGGTACTTCTCGCCTCTGGGCGTGAAGGCTATCGATTATGGACCTCGTGGTGGTAACGTTCATGGACCTGACGAGTATGTTGAGGTAGAGGCCCTGGAAAAAGCTGTTAGGTTTTATAGGGAGATGGCTAGGAGCCTGCATGGGCTAGCTTGAGAGCTGCCTGGCCAGCCTGTATACTAGTGGGATTAGCATGATGGCGAAGGCTATTGCTACGCCTAGGCTCAGCGTGTTCACAACCCTGCTGGTGCCCGGGAAGTTTGAGAATATCGCTGCCAGCCCCACCATTATGAATACTATGTATACTATGAACTTTGCGTATGGGGCGAAGTCCCTGAAGCTCGGCTCCCTCTCCAGTGCCTCTATTATGGTGTTGCCCACGACTATGCCCAGGCCTATTATTATAAAGCCCAGTATCAAGGGGTAGACTAGCTCCCCGCGGAGCTGCATCAGGTCTAGGGCTATCGTTATGACTACAGCTATCATGCCAATATGAACCGTGTTCTTGATTAGGTTAGCGACGAACTCGTTGGAGCCGCTGAGCCCTGCGAGTATACCCGCCCCTATAAAGTCGGCTAGCAACCCCACTAGTAGGAGGCCGTAGACTATGATCAGGACTCCGCCTAGCAGCTTGGGTAGGTAGTAGATTATAGAGGTAAGGACCTGTTCCGGCCTCCCGCCTATGTCGAGTACTGGCAGGACAAGCATCAGGGCTAGGACGAATACGAACGCCTTAACTATGGCCCCAGTTATATCTGATAAATCCAGGCCAGCCTCTTTATACCTCCTACCGATCTCGGTCTTCTCTATAGGCTTCTCCAGCAGCCTATCCACGATCCTGTTAACAGTCTTCCCAGCTATATCGCCCACAAAGTAGCCAGCAGCCAATATTATGACTGCGCCCAGCAGGTTGGGTATGTACGCTATTATATCAGACGCGACTTGTGACAACTGCTCTGCTAGCGTAGCCATCATGCACACCTCCAGATATATTATTTGATCTAGCTAACAGTCCTGGAGGGGTATAAAAGCGGCTATACTTGAGCTAATCAGTAATTATCCCTAATAGCGCCCCCTACAGGTACTAGGGCTGGAGGCTAATGAGTTGTGCCATGCCCATCGCTCAAGGCTATAACAAGGCCCGATAGGCCCGGGCTTAGGCCTGTTCGGGTGAGGATCGTATATAGGGATAGTGGGGAGCTGGGGGCCATGCTGACAGGCCTCCTAAGCCCAGGACTCAGCCTAACCATACCTATAGACCCGGCGGGGCTAGATACAGGCGAGCTGGCGGAGGCGCTATGCTGCGCCCCCAGGACCAGCCCTACCGAGGCTATATTTAACATAGCCACCGCCATCGCCCTAATCATAGGCTCCGCGACCGGGATAAGGGAGGCTATAATACTGGGCCTAGCCGGGATGGCTGTAACCCTAATCCAATACCTAGCTAGGCTGGTAGGCTCCAGGAGGCTTTGCAGGGTGACTCCTCGAGCGGTAATGGTGGCTGGCCTGGTCAAGGGCCTTACAGTGGAGACCCTAAGAGCCGTGAAGGGATGCCGCCCTCCGTGTGGCAGGCTGATAGCCTATGGGGGCCAGGTGTATAGGGTTGAGGAGTATAGCGAGTATGAGGGTGGGGTTGAGGTCATCCTGGAGCCGATGGGCTCTGCATAGTATAAATGCTGGTAGGAAGGATTGATAGCGGCACCCTAGCCTCCACGTATATCCTCCTAGCCCTAAACCCCCTTCTAACGTATAGCCCAGCAACCTCCGGGATTGCATGTAGAACCACGCTCTCCACACCCTCCGAGAGGAGTACGTTGACAGCCCTGGCTAGGAGCGTGGAGCCCACGCCCCGGCCCTGGCTGTCCCTGGCTACAGCGAGGAGTGCTATATAGCCTACCCTGACACCACAGATCGACTCGTAGATGTAGAGGTCCACAAATCCCTGAGGCACCCCATCTACCAGCGCCAGGAGCACCTTAGGCTCCAGCCTCGCCTTAAGCCTCCTAAAGTACCCCCTGGCCCGGGTGGTATCCCAGTCATGGTGTCCCTCGTATACGCTGAATGCGTCATTGTAGATACTAACTATGGCCTCTAGGTCCTCATCACTGCTCCAAGGATATGCTTCCCTAACCACAATGCCTGGAGGCTCCTCTACTACAACAGGGCCCCGGGCCTCCATGAGGAGGCCCGACGGCTTGTAGTGCTCCAGGCCCCTCACAAGGCGCTGGGCAAGTGCCATAGTGTAGCCTCCGAGTAGCCCTAGCCTGAGCTTTGTGGCGCCTCGAGCCTCCTGCCATGCCTCGAGGCTGTGGCGGGCCCAGGATAGGAGTAGCTTGGCCGCCTCCAGCATTGTGCTTGTCGGTATTAGCGGGTTGATCCTCATCATGACCCAGGAGATGCTTGGGTTCTCCCTCCTCTTCCAAGCCCATGCATAGCCAGCCACTACGTTATCCTCTAGCGCTATGGCCATCTCCTCCGGGTCTGTATCCCCCTCCTCCAGCCAGCTCCTGACAGTCTCTACGTCTATCTGCATGTCAAGGCACTCGCCTGTATGGTGTAGGAATGAGTTCTCCACCCTGGCTATCTCGGCTTCTAGCCCCTCGCCCCTAGTCCATACTAGCAGCTTCAATGTGGAGCCTCCCTGGGGTTTCTCCCTTGTCGGTACTGCCAGTATTAACGTCATCGTCAACCGGGGAGTTGACGTGTGATCCTAGACACGCATATCTAGACCATAGGTCTCCAACTCCACATACTAGGGTGCGCCAGGTGATCTATGGGCTCCTCCAGCGCGTCCTAAGGCTACTAGCCTATAGGGAGGAGGATTCTATCCTCTATAGGGCACATATACTCTTCAAGCTGGCTGCATTAGGGATTGCCTGGGCTACTCTCCTCCATGCAGACACCCCCCAGGGTATCGCTGCAGGCCTACTATACCCCATACTCCTCCACACGCTCTCGCCTAGATGGCTGGCTAAGCACGCCATGGTTGCCGCAATGATCCCTACACTCTTCATAGGAGTTGCAGGAGCCCTTCTCTCACCCTATCCACCATTGAGTCCTGACTGGGGCTCTAGGCTTGTAGTGTTGACAGCAAGGACCTATGGGCTAGCCTCTGCAACTCTGATCACGTTCGCGACTACCAGCCCGTCTAGGCTAGCGTCCCTCCTAGCCAGATCCCCCTTCGCCCACGACCTAACAACTCTATTCTACAGGCTGGCCCCCCTAACCCTAGGCGATCTGGCAGAGGCTATGGCGGCCCAGAGGATGCTGGGGAAGCCCGTGCACCACACACTCATCCCCCTAGTAATATCGTCGCTTAGAAGGGCTGAAGGCGTCACAGTCTCCCTCCAGGCCCGTGGTTATAGAAGTGATAGGAGGACAAGTATAACCGGGCCTGGAGACCCAGTCTGGGGCCTAGCCCTCCTAGTAGCCTCCCTAGCTTCCCTAGGCATTTCACTGTTAGCTGGGTGACCGCTATCCCTTTTAGACCCCTCGAGCATGGTATAGCTAGTAGGTTAGGGGTGGATCGGATGGTCTATGTAGACTTGACTATGAAGCTCAGCCCCCAGACACCGGTCTTCCCTGGTTATCCACAGCCTGTTATACATAAGTGGACCACCATCAGGGAGGAAGGCTACTATAGTAACATGATCTTCATGGTCGAGCATACAGGGACCCACATGGATAGCCCCGCACACTTCATAGAGGGTGCCCCCACAATAGATGAGATACCGCCTGAGAAGTTCGTGGCCAGGGCTGTGGCCCTAGACTTCTCGGGCAAGGAGCCAGGCGGGGCGGTAAGCGAGAGGGAGGTGGATGAGGCGCTCTCTAGGCTGGGCGTGGAGCCCGGGAGGGGATGGTATATACTCTTCCGCTACGGCTGGGATGATGTAAGGGGTGATGAGTGGGTTAGGTACCCCTACCTCTCCGACGAGGCGGCTGAGATGATCAAGGGGCTGGGTGTTGAGGGTATAGGTATGGATACTCCCAGCCCCGATGTGGCCCCCTTCAATGTGCACAAGATACTCCTACCCGAGTCCATAGTGATCGTGGAGAACATGGCCAACCTAGCTAGGGTCGCTGGTAGGGTGTTCGAGCTCATAGTGACCCCGATAAAGATATCTGGGGGGAGCGCCGCCCCGGTGAGGGCGATAGCCAGGCTCCCCTAACCCCCCGATGTTAGGGTAGGGTGTGATGGCGAGGACCTGCCCCCAGTGTGGCATGAACGTTGAGGTCACGATCTCGGGTGTATGCCCCAGTTGCTTTAGCATGACCTATGGTGTAGCTAAGCTACCGGGAAGGGTTGAGGCTAGGATCTGTAGGTACTGTGGCAGGGTTAGGATTGGAGGTAGGTGGTTTAGGGCAGAAAGTTTCGCCGAGGCTGTTGAGGCCGTTGCCAGGTATGAGGCCTCTAAGGCCAAGCCAGTCCCGCCCCTCCACAATGTAGCGCTGGAGGGTGTGGAGTTCACGACCCGCCCCAACTGGACTACCAGGGTTAGCCTCAAACTCGCCTCAACCTATAGGGGAGCCCGCCTAGCCAATACGGTGGAGATAGTGGTCACCCTCAAACCCTCGATCTGCCCCCTATGCAAGACTCGTGTCAGCGGTGAGTACGATACCCTTCTCAACTTACTAGACGCGCCGGAGGATATGGAGGACGAGGTTGTTGAAGCCGTATTGAGCCTTGGCCTAGAGGCTCAGCTGGTAGACATTATAAGGGTCAGGGAGGGCCTAGGAGTCTACCTCACCAATAGGGGTGCTGCCAGTAAGCTGCTAAGGTCTCTCTCGAGGAGGTATCGAGTAGTGAGGCTGGGAATGGCGCATGAGGATGTCGGGATAGACTCCAGCGGTAGGAGGCGGGCTAGGACGACCATAAACGTTAGGATCCTGGGTAGAAAACGATAATTAGACCTGCCTCAACATCCCTGCCACCGGATACATGCAAGGCGGGGTGCAGCCCGGGGTGCCAGGAATAGAGGAGGCAAAGAGAATGCTCGAGGAAACTATAAGCCTTGCCAGGAAGCTCTATGGCAACAGGTGGATGAGTGCCCTCGAGGAGCTGGAGGACATGTATGAGGGTGACCCCTTCGAGGTACTAGAGCATCTCAGGAGGGAGGCAAGGAGGAGGGGCCTCGCCTAAGATAATATAGGGCCCAGCTCCCCCACGGTGCTGGGTGCCCCGATTGGCTGAGGTCCTCGACCTATACTTCAACATACTAGTTATTCTGAATCCCTTCACAGCCGCATCTGTCTACCTAACTCTAGCCGGAGACGATCCTAGAGAGGCGCACAGGGTCGCCATTGTAAGCCTCGCACTAGTCATCCTCCTGGGCACTGCTGTGATCATCGCTGGGGAGCAGCTCCTCAGAGTACTGGGCATAGACTTGCCCAGCCTTGGCGCTGGTGGAGGGATCCTGCTTATGGTGATAGCCGTAGATATGATTACAGGAGAACATAAGGTTAGGAGCGTGGAGCCCGGAGAGCTGGCTGTAGTACCCCTGGCAACACCCATGATCCTAGGCCCTGGGGCTATGACTGTGCTACTCCACCTATCAGCTCAATACCCGAGGGATGCTGTGATACCAGCATTTATACTGGCAGCACTAACAGTAGGTGTAGTCCTCTATACCTCCCCTATACTCAGGAGGGTCCTAGGCGTGACGGGGGTGAAGGCTCTGTCAAAATTCATGGCTTTACTGATAGCTGCCGTTGCGGCTGATATGATCCATGGAGCCCTTGTGGAGTGGGGCATAGCTCCTAGGGGATGAGTTGTGGTCGAGGCTATACTACTGGGGACTGGGGCTGCCCTCCATCCCGGTAGGGGGCATAGCTCCCTCCTAATTCTCGGCCCCGGGGAGGCTCTGCTTGTCGATGCCGGGTGCACGGTGCCCCATAGCTTGGCTAGGGCTGGTGTTAACCCGGCCAGGGTGGCTAGGGTTATCGTAACTCATGGACATGCGGATCACTACTGTGGGCTTACACATATAGCGTTTATGAAGACCTTTACCGGGACTCCCGAACTGAGTGTATACACAACTAGCCATGCGGTGCCCCTAGTTGAGAGGCTTCTGGCATCAATTCACAGGCCCGGCGCTGTTAGGGCTAGGGTTGAGGTCCTAGAGCCGGGTAGGACCTACATTATAGGCCCCTACAGGGTTAGTACCTTCAGGGCCATCCATAGCGTTGAGGCCCTAAGCCTCGAGATTAGTGTCGATGGGAGGAGGATCCTTGTTAGTGGCGACACGGAGCCTACTGTGGAGTATAGGAGGCTAGCTGAGGGGGCAGACCTGGCGGTGCATGAGGCTTCCCTACCTGAATCATCGCCTGGTAGTGGGCATAGTAGTGTGGGTGAAGCCCTCTCCCAGGTTGCACGGGCCAGGGTTGGACTGCTGTATCATCTAACCCCAGAGTCTGAAGAGGCCGCTCGCCAGGCCGGGATCAGCTTGCCGGAGGACCTGTATAGGATACAGCTGTAGCCTATCGGGTTATCTCCGGGCTGGCGGGTGGTAGTCATACAGTGGTTGATGAATAATATTCCAGAGCATACCATAAGATTTTTAAATGGTGACTCGATTGGCCACCATAAAGTATACAGGAGATCCTGTCAGGCCGGATATGAGGAGGCTTAGGACCTGGCTGGTAGACCTTGTCTTAGCCCATCTCCTGGTTAGGGGGGAGGCCAGCGTTGCAGAGGTCACTATATACGCATCCAAGTACTACAATGTAAACCCCGAAGTGCTAGAGGCCGACGTGGCCGCTGAGCTGGAGAAACTAGTTTTAGGAGGCCTAGCCATCAAGGTGAATGGCCGCTACAAGATCAGGAGGGACAAGGTCTCGGATCTGACCATCGAGAGGCTAAGGGAGCTCGGCCTCATAGACAAGGGCCAAGCCGGGAAGCTAGGTCTTTATTAGCCCCCCACACAACCCTAACGCCTACGTGGTTGGCATGGGGTATAGCCCCGAGTGTATGGATAGGCTATCCGACCTAAGAATTGTATCAGACCCTGTACACGGAGTCATACGTATACCCCAGCTCCTCTTCGATGGGGTGATAGATGACCCTCTATACCAGAGGCTGAGGAGCATAAAGCAGCTGGCACTCACCTACTACGTTTACCCTGGTGCGGTTCATACAAGGTTTGAGCATAGCCTTGGAGTAGCCCACGTTGCAGATAAGATACTGGAGGGCGCCATATCTAATACCAGGAGGTATATACTCTCTGGGCGCACCTGGGCATCGCCCAGCGATGTGGAGTGCCTATCCCATGTGCTTAGCCACCTAGAGGCTATGCGGCCAGCCCTCATAGCCGCCGCGCTTCTACACGATGCAGGTCATCAGGCCTACTCCCACAACTTCGAGATGGCGCAGAGGGATCTGCTACTGGTTCTAAACAATATGGCTCCTGGGGTGAGGGCTAGCCACGAGATGGTATCGATAGAGCTGGCCACCCTATTCCAGGAGAAGGCTAGGGATAGATGCATCAAGGACGTCCTATCCGATGCAGTGGAGATCCTCAAGTATGCATACGATAGTAAGTATAGGATAGAGGTAGAGGCTAGTGCGGAGACGAGGCCAGCCTGCCCGGAGGAGGAGGGCCAGTACAGGAGGTACAGGTACCTGGCGATATCCATCCTGGCCAGCATGATAGATAGCCCGCTAGATGCTGACAGGCTCGACTTCCTCTACCGGGACAGCTACTACTCGGGTAACCCACTAGGCTACATAGACATCAACAGGATCTACAATATAGTCGTTATAGTGCCCTACACAGATGGTGATGGGGTTAGGAGGCTAGCGCTAGGGATAACCGAGAAGGGATCCACAGTCCTAGAGTCAACACTACTAGCCAGGCAGTTCATGTACAACACTGTCTACCTCCACCCCGTGTCTATGGGCTACGATGGCATGCAGTTCAGACTGACAGCACTACTATACCTAGTATCCAAGGCCTTAGAGGACATGGGGGCCATGGATAGCCTGCCAGGGACGTACAGGAACCTGTTCAACGCTATATCCATGGGATTCGAGAATCCCATAGAGCTCGCCCGCCATGAGAGTGGAAGACTGTCCCTAGCCCTGGTAGACCCCCTGATCGACACGGTTACCTCAGAGATAGCCCGGGGAGAGGCTCCTAGAGAGGTCTACGATGCCGCTAGGAGCCATAGGGTGTGGGGGGACTCCCTATGCCTAGCCCTAGCACTAGCTAGCAGGGGCATAGCGTTTAGGAGGCACTGGAGCTACCTAATGGTTGAAGGCCAGGCCGCTGTAAGTATATCCAGGAAGCTGAGGTCGATAGTGGAGGGGAGGGCCCGGGAGCTTGACGTTGATAGGTTGAGAACTCTCATTTCACCCATGGTTATACTAAACTATGAAGTACTCAAGGTTTACGATAGCGGGGAGCATAGGGTCTACACTATAACCGGATCAGAGGGCAGAGCGGTGGCTGTTGACGTGATCGAGAGTGGAAGGGCCCCCATACTAACAACGCTAGACGCTGCTAAGGGGTTCATGCTCTCCAAGATCATGATACTCCATCCCAGCCCCGATACTGGCATGGGCTCCCAGGGGTGGACGGAGAAGAGGGGGAAGATCACGGTTGCAGACATAGAGGAGGCCGCTAGGATCTGCCGCATCTCGATGGAGGCGGTTGAGGACCTACTCTCCAGGGCCCGGGAGGACTCGTACAGGCTGGCGTCAACCCTCCTCGAGGCCTCCTAGACCCTCCCCTCTAGCCTCTCCAGCTACCATCATGACGGCGAATCCCGCAAGCACGATAGCTAGGATCCCTAGTAGGATGGCGTAGGGCTTGACTCCCAGTACTCTGGCAACGCCGCCACCCCAGGCTAGGAGGCCTAGCCAGGCATAGTCCATCCACACATGGCTTATGTACATCACGGTGAAGCCCCGGGTTCCGTGCTTAGCCGCCCCCTCGACCAGGGGGTATCCCACCGTGGCCCACCAGGCTAGGAAATAGGGGTTTAGGGCTGTCAGCACAACACCTGCTAAGAAGGCCTGAATGGGGGTGAAGGTCCTAGCCCCTGCCTCCACCTCCAGCGTTCCTCCAATGTAGAGGGTGTAGGCGTCCCTGGCTAGCAGGTAGGAGAAGTATAGTAGGAAGATGACCACTATAGCTACTAGGAGGCGCCTCCACCTGCCCAGCCACCTCATTATACCCTCGAGGAACCTGACCAGCACGTAGACGTAGGGTAGCTCAGCAGCTGTATGGCCCAGAGCGACTAGGAGGCCCCCCATAGGGCCTAGGCTGGCCCCCACCGCTACCCCCACGGCCGAGAGGGGTCCGGGGCTGAGGGCGCCGCTGGGTGTTATGAGTAGGGTCTTAGCCACCAGGCTATTCAGCGACACCGTGGAGGGCACCTCTAGAGCGAGACGACTGTTAGCCCACTTAAAACTTGAGGTGGCCCTCCTTGTTTATAGTAATGGTTTTATTCCCGGATTGAATGTGTGGTTTACTAGACGCTCCTGTGGGATTAGTGTGGGGTGGTGTCTTGTCTGAGGAGGCTCTACCCTTCAAGGAGAAGTACTATCCTGGCCTAGAGGAGTACCTGGACTTCTACGAGGAGAGCGTAGGGGACATAGAGGGGTTCTGGGACTCAAGGGCCCGGGAGCTGGAGTGGTATAGGACCTGGGATAAGGTCCTGGACGACGACAGTAACCCGCCCTTCTACAGGTGGTTCATAGGGGCCGAGACAAACATCAACCTCAACGCCCTAGACAGGTGGATCGGCACCCCGATCTTCGACAAGGTGGCCTACTACTGGGAGGGCGAGCCTGGGGATAGGAGGACGATAAGCTATAGGGAGCTGTACAGGGAGGTGAATAGGCTAGCCTGGAGCCTTAGAGAGGAGGTAGGGATTAAGCCCGGGGATACAGTCACAATCTACCTCCCAATGATCCCCGAGCTACCCACAACCATGCTAGCAGTAACCAGAATAGGCGGGATCCACAGCGTGGTGTTCTCGGGCTTCAGCAGCAGGGCCCTGGCTGACCGTATAGTCGATGCCAAGGCCAAAGTCCTTGTGACCGCTGACGGGTTCTACAGGAGGGGCAGGGTTATCAGGCTGAAGGACTCGGCCGACGAGGCTATAGCCCTGGCTAGGGAGCAGGGGGTAGAGGTTGAGAAGGTTGTAGTGGTTAGGAGGGCCGGGGCGGAGGTTTCGTGGAGCGAAGGCCGCGATGTGTGGTATCATGACCTGCTGGAGAGGGCACCCAGCAGGGCCTACGTTAGGCCCGAGCCTAGGAAGGCGACCGACGTGCTCTTCATACTCTACACGAGCGGTACGACTGGGAGGCCCAAGGGGATCATGCACAGCGTCGGTGGATACATGACCTACGTCTACAACGTGTTCCAGTGGAACTGGGACCCGGCCCCGGGGGACGTGTATTGGTGCGCCGCAGATATAGGCTGGATCACAGGGCACACCTACATAGTCTACGGCCCCCTGATGAATGGTGTAACAAGCGTCATGTACGAGGGGGCCCCCGACTACCCGGATCCCAGCAGGATATGGGCCATGGTGGATAGGTATGACGTGACAACCTTCTACACCAGCCCCACCCTACTCAGACTACTCAGGAAGTATGGGGACCAGTGGGTGGAGAAGCACAGCCTCGAGACCCTCCGCCTCCTAGGCACCGTGGGGGAGCCGATCAACCCGGAGGTGTGGAAGTGGTACTATGAGAAGATCGGGAAGAGGAGGGCCCCGATAGTCGATACTTGGTGGCAGACCGAGACGGGGGCTGCTATGATAAGCCCTGCCCCTGGGATAAGCCTAGTACCCCTGAAGCCTGGAAGCGCCACCCTACCCCTACCCGGCATAGTGGCTGAGGTCCTAGACTACACCGGGGACCCCGCGGAGCCCGGGAAGAAGGGGTTGCTGGTGATTAAGAAGCCGTGGCCAGGCATGCTCATGGGTATATGGGGCGACCCGGAGAGGTACGTGAGGACCTACTGGAGCACGTTCAGCAAGCCCGAGGAGGGTGTCTGGATCTACTACCCGGCAGACTACGCGGTTAGGGACGGGGATGGCTACTTCTGGCTACTGGGCAGGGCTGATGAGGTCCTCAACGTAGCTGGCCATAGGCTGGGCACCATAGAGCTGGAGGACGCCATACTAACCCATCCAGCAGTGAGCGAGGCAGCAGTCGTGGGGGCCCCAGACCCGGTGAAGGGCCAGGTCCCCGTGGCTGCTGTCGTCCTTAGGGACGGCTACGAGCCCAGCCCGGAGCTGGAGGAGGATATTAAGAGGAGGGTGAGGGAGCTGATAGGCCCCATAGCGGTCCCGGCCAGGATACTATTCGTGAAGAAGCTCCCCAAGACCAGGAGCGGCAAGATAATGAGGAGGATACTAATCGCCCTCCTCCAGGACAAGCCGATCGGGGACACCTCAACCCTCGAGGACCCCACCGCCGTCGAGGAGGTAAAGAAGGCCGTGGAGGAGTTCAAGAGGCTAGCCAAGGGATGAGGGAGCCCAGGACCTGCGTCATAGACGCCCATACCCACTCCCCCGGAGGCCCCCGAGGGATAAGGGGCCTAGTGAGGAGGCTAAGGTCCTCGGGGGCTCACGCCGCCGTAATACTAGGCATCCCCCCGCTCAAGCCCCCAAGCATACCCATGGATGAGGTGGTCAGGGAGCACGCCAGGGCGGAGGGGCTGATAAGAAAGTATGCCCCATGGATCGCGGAGGCCCTAAGCCCCGAGAGCCTTATGGCCTCCACTATACTCCTAACACGCTCCCTCCAGCCCCTATGCCAGGCCCTGGGCACGGGTAGGGGTGACTATACCATACTGGCTGGGGTGAACCTAGGCATGGAGGGCGAGGACCTTGCCAAGTGGCTCCACAATGCCCTAGACAGGGGTGCGGGCGGCTTCAAGGTCATATCCACCCTCCAGCTCAGATACCTTGACGACCCCTCAATGCGCATAGTCTTGGAGGTGGCGGAGAAGCGCGGGGTCCCCGTAGTAGTCCATGCAGGGTGTGACCCCGGTATATGGGAACTCCCCGCCTTCTGCCGCTACGGCGATCCTTCGAGGCTTGAGGGGCTACTGAGGGAGCACCGGGATGCAGTGATTGTTATCGCCCATGCAGGGGGGTACAGTGCTATAGCCCCGGGGGTCTTCACAGAGGAGGCCCTCCACCTGGCTAGAAGGTTTAATGGTGTTAGGGTTGACACTTCAGCACTCCCCCCGGAGCTGGCCGCCTATGTGGCCTCAACCCTCCCCAAGGGTAAGGTCCTCTATGGCACCGATTACCCTGTGGTTGATGGCCTGGACCCGGGAGCCTACCTTAGAGAGGTCTATACGATCCTCAGGACACGGGGCGTATCGAGGGAAAGGCTAGAGGCATATCTCCACGGGGCGGCGGAGGAGGTCTTCGGGGTCAAGTGTCCAGGGTGATACCACGCCTGCACCTCCCACTACCCCCTGGACCCCTACATATTGTGGGGGTCCAGGGTTGGATGATGATGTGAAGGTATTAACGCCTGGCTTCAGGCTACTGTTAGACATAATAGCCTCGGCGGTGGGAGCAGGACTTGCATATAGCTTCGCAGCAACCCAGGCCCCGGGCCCCGGTATGTGGGCTGACGCAGCCTACTCCGCTATACTGGCTGTTACCGGAATTGTCTCTGGGGTACCCGGGCCGCTGCTGGCGGCGTCCTCGCTCCCCGTGGCTGTGTGGGGGCTTATACCGGCTAAGGCAGCCCTACTAGCCCCCTTGCTGGCTAGGGCTGCCAGGTTCCTGTGGGACGTTAGGATCCTGGTGCATGGGATGAGCAGGCTTGGTAGGATGATCGATACCCTCCTGATCCAGGCAGGTATCCTGGCTGCTATAGCCCTAGTCGGCGGGGCCCTTAGCCTCTACATGGTCGAGTCTGGAGCCCAGGGCAGCGGGGTCTCTAGCGTGTGGGACGCCTTCTGGCTAGCCCTGGTCACGATAACCACTGTGGGCTATGGAGATGTGGTCCCCTCCACGCCAGAGGGGAGGGCTATAGCAAGCCTCCTCATGCTCGTCGGCATAGGCCTATTCACATTCTTCCTATCAAGCCTGGCCTCAGGAATATCTAGGATCGCTACCATAGGGGAGGAGCCGCGCAACCCCCTGGAGAGGAGGAAGAAGATCATAGCGGAGATGATCAGGAACATAGAGGAGCTGGGCGAGGAGGACTTCAACAGGCTCAAGGCCCAGCTAGACCTACTATACCTCCTAGCCACGGCGGAGAGGAGGGTAAAGAAGGGTATGGAGAAGCTTATGGACCAAGTATGAGGCCCGGGTCCCTTAGGAATGGGTTCCACTCTAGCTCCCTCCCCATACTAGTCTCGGGCCCGTGGCCCGGCAGCAGCCTAGTCCTAGGGTCTAGCACGTCCTTAACCCTCTCTATACTCCTCACCATCTCCAGGGGGCTGGAGCCGGGCAGGTCCACCCTTCCTATCCCATCCATGAATATCAGGTCCCCTACTAGCGCTAGGGGAGGGTCCTCTGTGTAGAGTATTATATGGTCTGGGCTATGGCCTGGAGTGTGCATCACTCTGAACACCAGTCCTCCAACTGATAGCGTTTCTCCATCTACCAGTATAAGGTCGGGCTGGGATTCCTGGATGCGGGCCTCTAGTCCCCAGGACCTGGCTAGTGCGGCCGACTCCATAGCCACTCTTGGCTCTAGGGGATGCGCTGCTAGTATGGCTCCCTCCTTTTTGAGGCAGTCCACGCCCTGTGTGTGGTCGAAGTGTCCATGGGTTACGGCTATTACTATTCTTCTACAGCCTAGCCTGGCCACCTTCTCCCCTATACACTCGCCTGGGTCCACTACTAGGCATTCTCCCCGGCTCTTTATGATGTATGTGTTTACCTGTAACTGCCCTAGTACCAGCTTCTTGACGTTCAACCCCTAGGCCTCGAGTGACTAGTCTAACCGCGCCTCATTTATCTGTTCTAGCGTGTACATGTTGTATGCCCTTACTATTAGCGTTGTTTCTGGCTGTTGGCCTGGTGACATGTATGTTACTGGCGTGGCTTTGCCCGTTGTTGAGGCTAGGTATATTGTGTCTTCTATGTGGAATGCCTTGAGTAGCGCTTCCTCCGGGCCTATCCATAGGTATCCCTTCAGGGCTAGCTCTGGCTTGGTTGTGTTTACTTGGACTACCGCGTACCCCTTCATCGTGCCCTTGCCAGTGCCGTTGTAGACTACTATGGGTACTGATATGATGCCCTTCTCCATGTCTATGTCTAGCAGCCTGTAGCCATAGGGGAGGTCTATTAGGGGGCTCCATGCTGAGAGCCCCTTGATGTAGAGCCTATCCATGGGCTCGGGAGCCCCCTTGGTTGATATATTGTATATGGTCAACCTGACACTGTCTAGTCTATCTGTCCTCTCATAGCCTATGCCTAGTAGCAGGCCTCCTGGTAGGGGGTGTAGGTAGTCATCGAAGCCTGGAGCCTTCAGGTACCCCATTATCACTGGCTCCCTCGGGTCTGTCAGGTTTATCGCGAAGAGTGGGTCAACCCGGCGGAAGGTTACCAGGTATACCATGTCGCCCATGAACCTGACACCATATATATCCTCGTTAACCGCTATCTCATCCAGCCTTGACACTTCTCTTAGGCTACCAGCGTCTAGTATGTAGAGCCTAACCTTTGACCACTCCACAGTGTCAACAACAACCCTGAGGTATCCCTTATACTCGTCCATGCCCCAGGTGTCCCTGACCCTGCCATCTACCACTGTGTACGCCTCTACCTCGCCCCTGACCGGGTCAATCCTTGTGATCATCGTGTTCGGCTCTGCCTTTGGCACTGGCCTGACTATGACGACCAGCTGCTCCACCTCTAGGCTGGGGCCCGGCAGCCTGGCTGGCTCTAGTATAACGGGGCCTCCCCAGCCCGTCTGGGCTACATATAGGGTGCCGTTGGCCGTCATATAGATCGCTGTTGCCCTGGGCCCCAGTATACCAGTGTAAGTATAGCTCATATTCCTAACATCTACTGCTACTACATTAACGTATGTCTCAGGAGTGCCTGTTACAGCCACTTTATCCGGGCTAGGGGGCATACCATTGATCAGGGGCCTTAAACCGGGGTATGATGCCGGCTGGTTTAGCACTAGCACTAGGGTGTCGTTGAGTAGGCGTGAATCCACTAAGCTACCAGTTGCCCAAAGCGTGCCTACTACCCCGGCGCCAGGGCTGTACTTGACTATGAAGACTCTATCCAGCCCCCACTGTGAACTCTCCCTTATAACAGCGATCACGCCATCCTGGTGGAGGTAAACGCCCTCTATCCAGGGCCATGTAGGTATGCCAGCCGCGGGTATAAGCCTCCCGCTTACATTGTATGCTATAATAACCTCCTTCCCCACGCCCTCAAGCAGGTCCTTAATACTGATGCTGTCAACTATGCTTAGCTCCTCAGGGGGCCACGCTTTGACCAGGTATAACATGTCCCTAGTCGCCACGAATGCATGGGTTCCATTCACCTTGACCACGTCAACCTCATCAACACCCTGAACCCTGACATTGGTCTTACTATACTCTCCTGGAGTCTCCCGCGGCATTGAGGTGGCTGGAACCCCCATCTCCGGTACAGCTGCGATGGGGGCTGCGATGGGGGTTACCGTGACTGGGCCCACGTCCTTGTATAGGGGTCTGGGGCTCCATTGTGATACTTCTGCAAGCAGCTGGTCTATGCTCTCCCAGCTTAGAGGCTCTACTATCCCATCTTCCACGCTGAAGCCATTCTCCTCTCTGATATCCTGCTGACCTTGCTGGGGGCTCCATGTTATTGTCCTTTGTATAGTGTATGTTACTGTCTTGGATATTGTAGTGGTAGTCGTCTCTACACTCTGCTGTGTTGCTGTTTGCATGCCTGTGTAGAATGCTATGGGTATTAGTAGGATAGCTAGTAGCAGTGCCGCTAGTGGTACCGACACCGTTTTACCCGTGTACCTTGACATGCGTCTCACCACTTGTATCATGGACTGGCTATGGTTATAGATCTAGGCATTGGAGCATTGTTCCTAGCCGTGTTCTAGCGTCTAGTCTAGCGTGGTGGCAGGAGTAGGCTCCTGCATTCTCCCCCTGTTCCCCTTTCTAGGTGCGCCCTGTGTATGCAGCAGGTTGCAACTCCCTCGCCGCTGGGGTCTTGTATGTCCACTAGTATGTACTCTCCCTCTATCCTGGCCTTAAGGTTGTGGGGCCTCCTGGATATGTTCCTGACTGTGACTTCTAGGGTCTTGCCCTGGTATGTTATCCTGATCTTTGCATTGTAGAGCTTGTTCCCCGCCTCCTCTATGGCTAGGAGTTGGGCTGTTGGTGTATACACGCCGACCATCATATATATTTATATGTTAGAATTTTGCTGGTTAAATACCTTACCGGGAAACCCTAGCCGCTACACCCCTCCCTAACCCGCTCAACCAGCTCCCTACACTCCCCCAACCTCCTCCTAGACGTTATAGAGCCGGAGCTAGCCGCCCTCTCGAGAGCCTCAACCACCCTACACAGGAACTCCTCTAGACCAACACCGGCTAAAGCCAGAGCCCTCTCCAAGCCTAGAGGCCTAGTAAAGGTGTTCATGAATGGGAGGGTCTCATCAAGTATTATTGTGCGTAGCCCCACTCCTATACTGTTATTAGCAATAACCGCTTTATCCCTAGAGACCGGTATATGAACCTCATAATCTCCTGGAGGTGGAGCCAGGCACCTGACCAGCTCCTCACCCTGAAGGCCCTCGCATGGACACGCCATTACTCCTCAGCCTCCACGATAAGGGTTAGGTCCTCCATTGATTTCACCCTAACTATAGACCCCTTTGGTATCACCCCTCCAGCCGAGACCGCCCTCCACAATTCCCCACCAACAATCACCATGCCCTCCGGGTCTAGATCCTCCACAACCCTCCCCCTAGCACCTATTAGGGCCTCGGGGCCCACCTTTACCTCCCGGGAGTGGGCCTCCACAACCTTGTATACTAGGAAGGCGGTGGCGGCGCCTAGACCTGCTAGGATCACTAGTGCCTGGGCTAGGCTTATCGTCCCGCTCGTGTAGAGAATATAGACTCCTATGCTGATAAGTAGGATGATCACAGCAGCCTCATCTATCACCGCTAATAGTGCCTCTAGTACTTTACCCAACCCGGCGTCCCCTGGCCTCGACTATAGAGGGTTATATGGTGCTGGATTTTAGGGTAGCGTGCACCTACGTCCACGCTACCTGTACCACCGCAATTGAAAATGTCAGCACTGTTAAACTTAAAAGCCTAGATTATACTATATTATATTACTGTGGTGGTGCCGCCTGCCCGCGTTATCCTCACTCAACAGAATCCAAGTGTCGAAACTCATGGACCCACGGCCCCTGAGCGTGCCCCCATCCAGCTCGGCGGCAACTGTCAGGAGGATCATGAGGGAGACCGGAGCCAGGGTTGTCCTAGTTGCTCATGAGGCTATGCTTGATGGATGGATCCCCCGGAGGCTTGCACTGCTGGTGACGTCTAGGAAGACTACGGCCACAGCTAGGGACATCATGGAGGATCCTCCGGTAATAGTTTCACCCAGCGAGAGCGTGGCCTCCGCCCTCGAGTCCATGCTCCGTGTTGACGAGTGGTATGCCCCCGTAGTGGGGAATGGCATGATAGCCGGGCTACTAGGCCTAGAGCACGTTATAGCCGAGCATCTCCGCCTCAACCCAGGCCACCTGGCCAGCATAAGGCTCGACGAGGTCATGAGCAGGGATCCGCTCACCGCCAGCCCTGATGACTTCATAGCTAGTATATGGAGGATTATGGTAGAGAGGAAGTATGCCGGGCTCCCCGTAGTTGACGATAGGGGTAGGCTAGTCGGGATCATAACCCAGTATGATCTTCTCAGGAAGGGTTACGCTAGGGTTGAGCTGACCAGCGAGGCGGGGCAGCATAGGGGGCCTAGGGTTAGAGAGGCTATGACCTACACGGTGCATTACCTCTACCCGTGGAGTAGCCTCGAGGAGGCGGCTAGGCTCGTAGCCGAGAGGGGATACGGGAGGATCCCGGTAGTCGAGGATGAGGCCTCCCGTAGGCTAGTGGGGATCGTGGATAGGGAGGATATAGTTAGGGCTGTGATGGGGTGGTAGCGGTGGCCCGTAGACCCCCTGTGAGGAGGGTTCAGAGCGCCCGGGTCAGGAGTCCCGGGCCCGTCTCCAGGGTTATCCCCCGCTCCAGTCCTGAGGGGATCAGGTTGCTCCGTGCTGATGGCACACCTAACTGGAGCCAGAGGATCTATGAGAAGCCCGGGGAGGCTAGGCTCCTCGCATCCAGGCCTCCACGCTCCATAGTCTACAGCTCAACCATACTGGAGGCTGTGGAGGCTATAGCGGAGCACAGGGTCAGGGGGCTGGTAGTTGTGGACTCGAGGGACTCGCTTAAGGGTATACTTCTAACCACCGACATAATCAACTATCTAGGCGGAGGCGACTACTATAATATAGTGATTGCCAGGCATAATAGGAGTATATTCAAGTCGCTTAGGAACGAGCTCGTACAATCCATATACAACCCATCCCCCATCTACGTCTATACAGACCAGAGTCTGGAGGATGTGTTGCACGCTATGATAGGTGAGGGTATCGGGCTTATCCCGGTAGTTTACGGGGATGGCACTGTTTATGGCGTGCTTACTGAGCACGACATGGTGAAGTACCTGGCTAGGAGGAGCGTTGGGAGGAGAGTCAGGGACTACATGACCACGCCTGTTGTAACTATAGATGCTGAGTCCACGATCAGGAGCGCGGCTAGGCAGATGGTCAGATACGGGTTCAGGAGGCTCCCTGTAGTCTCTGGCGGGGATTCCAGCGTCAAGGGGATGGTAACGGCCAAGGATTTAGTGGTCTTCTTCGGGAGCCACGAGGCCCTCTCCAGGTCAACCACTGGCAACATAGAGGAAGCGCTTGAGACCCCTGTCTATGAGGTGATGCAGTCCGGGGTATATACTATAGATGCGGATGCCGACGTGGGCGAGGCCGCGTCTGCTATGATCGAGTATGGGGTCAGCAGCCTGCTGGTTACAGAGGAGGATAGTATAATAGGGATTATAACGGAGAGGGACGTGCTCGTTTCCCTAGTTGTGGGGTGACCAGCGTGGCTCCCAGGATCTCATCATATATGAGTACACCTGTACTCGCCGTAAGGCCCACCGACACCCTGGCCTACGCCAGGAACCTGATGCTGAAGAGGGACGTGGGCAGGCTGGTGGTGGTGGACTCAGATGAGAGGCTGGCCGGCATAATAACCCTGAGCGATATAACTGAGGCACTAGTATCCAGGTTCCCCACTAGGACTATCGACACAATACTGGTTGAGGAGGTGATGACTAGGGACCCGATAACCATAGAGGCTACTAGGAGCACCAAGACTGCTGCTCAGATAATGGTGAAGAGGAGGATAGGCGGCCTCCCAGTTGTGGATTCCGGGGGGAGCCTCCTGGGTATAGTGACGAGGAGCGACGTGGTTAGGGCCTTTGCCGACAAGTACAGGGGTAAGTTCACGGTGGGCGAGCTGATGCGCAGGACCTACGCTAGAGCGGAGAGGGGCCATAGCCTCTACTATATATCCAGGCTCATCCAGTCAGACCCTGCCGGGAAGGTTATAATAGTCAACGAGGCTGGAAGGCCGATAGGTGTCATAGCGAAGAGGGATCTCGTATTCACGAGGATCGATGCTACAGTCGCGGCTACAAGGGGGAAGGATAGGTATGTAAAGGTGAAGACGACCAGGAGATACGCACACAGGATGGTATCGGCTAGGGTCTACATAACTCCGATAGCTGAGGACATAATGACGCCCGACCCCATAGTGGCTAGGCCCAGTGATGACGCCGCCACAGCGGCAGGCCTCATGGTGAGGGAGGGGATCGGGGTTCTACCCGTCGTGGATGAGGATGGCTCGATGCTGGGAGTTTTCAGCAAGATCGAGGTTCTAGCAGCCTTCGCTTATAGAGCCTAGCCTAGTATAGAGGAGGCGAACCTCTCAGGGTCAAACCTCTCTAGATCACGGTAGCCCTGGCCGACCCCCACATAGAGTATGGGCCTCCCCGTGGCCGCTGCTACTGATATGGCGGTGCCACCCTTGACATCCGCATCCATCTTGGTGAGTATAACCCCGTCTACACCCACCTCCTCATTGAATCTCCTAGCCTGCTCAACCGCGTCATTCCCAGTCAGGCTATCCACTACCAAGACTTTCAGGTCGGGCCCCGCCACTCTAACGATCTTCCTCAGCTCCCCCATCAGGTCGTAGTCTACATGCATCCTGCCAGCGGTATCCACGAGGACCACGCAGTAGCCCCGAGCTTTGGCATGATTTATGGCATCCACCGCCACGCTCGCAGGATCTCTGCCATAATCCCCCTTCACTACGGGTACTCCCAGCCTCTCTGCATGGGTTTCCAGCTGCTCCTGCGCCCCCGCCCTGAATGTGTCGGCTGCGGCCAGCACCGGGGTCATGCCTGCCTCCTTGAGCATTGCCGCAATCTTGGCTATAGTGGTTGTCTTCCCAACCCCGTTCACGCCCAAGAATACTACTACGAGTGGCTGCCCGGTCTTGCACTTCTCGCGTGCAAGCTCCACTATGTCTGGGCCTGGCCTGCCAAGCTTTTCTAGTACCTTCCTCCTCACCGCCTCTACCACGATCTTCTCTACATCCTCGCCTCTCCTAACCTTGGAGCCGACTAGGCTCCTCCTTACCTCCTCCACTATCTCCTCAGCCACCTCGTAGGCCACGTCGGCCTCCACTAGGTTTATTAGGAACTCCTCTAGAGCATCCTCTATGTCTGACTCGCTTATCGTCCTATAGGCTACCTTCTCCCCTACACCCGCCTTCAGGGCTGAGGCGGCACTAGTTATTGCCGCCTTGAGCCTGTTGAACACCACCCCCAGGCCACCTACTGGCTCCCCTGCCTAGCCTGGGCCTGCTGGGCCAGGGCTAGCTGCTGCAGGAGGGCCTGGTACTGCTCGTAGAGGCTTGTAAGGTCCTTGAGCTGCTTTGTGGCCTCGCTTATGCTCCTGGAGACCCTCTCCTCCTTCTCTTCCAGTATCTTGAGGGCCTTCTCCCTGGGAAGCCTGGCATATATGCCCATACCTAGGTGTACAAGGAACCTATCCCTGTCCTTGGCCTCTACTAGTGCGATCGCATTCATGTTCGGGTCTAGAGGAGCCAGCACGGGCTCCTCGGTGCTTGCTATGGCCTCTATGCTCTGCTTCGACCTGTGTATGTTGTCCCTGGTAGCTGTCAGCTCGGCCAGTATGCCTTGGAGCTTGTTTATCTGGGCCTCTATGGCCTGCACCTGGGCTATGAGCGCCCTAGGATCTACCTGCGCCATTACTCCTTCACCCACCTTGTCAGGGCTGCTAGCCTGTGGATCCTGAGGTCATCCACCTCCTCCAGCGAGACCTCCTCGACGCTCCTTATCCTTATATGGTACCGCCTCAGCTTGTGCCTGCTACCCAGCTCAGAGTAGACCTTCTCCACGGCATGCTCCGGCTTGAGGGCCCTAACGTATATGGTGAACTTCCTCCACTCGGGGAACCGGTCGTGGGAGAGCATCATCTCCCCCGACACCTTGAATACCTTGACCTCGCTCACTCCACACCACCTCCCAGGGCCATCTGTATCCTAGCCAGCTCGGGGCCGCGGGTGTCCTCGCCAACCACGGCGCCCCTACTGTTTGCTACTAGCCCGGTTCTAACGAAGGATACCCCGAAATTAACCGTTCCGGTTAGTATGGGAACCTTGAACAGGCTGGATAGCTCCTTCACCTCATCCTCGCTGGCATCCGGGTGAACCAGGCCACCGCGGTTGGTTACTACCAGTACCGAGCCGACGGTGAGTACCCCTGCTATACTCGTCTTGACCACCTCCACGCCCAGCGCATCCTGTATCGCCTTGACAGTCTCATCCTCCAGCTGGGGATAGACCACTGCCGCCCTATCATTAGCCGCGACCAGGTTCCCCAACGCGTTGTTCCTAGTCTCAACCACCACTACATTGACGTCGCCCAGTGCCTCCTTTATCCTCTTAACCTCCTCCAAGTCGCTGGTCTTGGGTAGTAGGACTGCATTGCTATTGCCAGCAGCCATCACCCCTACAAGCCTGGTCCCGGATACCGGGGTCCTAACAACTGGAACCCCCGTGACCTCTTCTATCCTCCTAGCCTCCTCCCCCGTTATGTCGGGTGATGCTAGGACGTAGGAGTCGGTGGCGTGAAGGTAAACGCCCACGTTGGAGTTGCCGTGGATGTTCATGAGGGCCACGTCGAACCTTGCCATCGTGACGCACCTCAACCATTAGACCGGCCGGAGAGGTTCCTTTGCCCCCGTAGTGGGTGGCTGGCTACTTTGCCTCCTTGGGCTGATAGGTGCCGGGCCTCAGCTTTGGCCCGGCCAGCCTCACCCTAGCCACTAGTACCTCGGCCTCCTCCTTCTCCTCCTCGGAGAGCTTCTCCTTCTTAACAGACACCAGGACCTTGATCCTCCTAGGGGGCTTCTCCCTGCCCCGAGACCAGATATAGTTATTTACCTCTGTATCGATTATGACGTGTTCAGCTCCTGTATGCCTCTCAACGAACCTGCGGAGCAACCTAACCGCTCTGTCGGCCCTGTTGGTCCTCCTACCCCAGTAGACCCTCTGGAGGGGGACTATATAGACGTAGTAGCCCTCTTTCCCCTTAGGCATCACCGTCACCCCACTACTACACCTTCAGCTTACTCCTCCTCCAATGCCTCCTCTTGGGGTTAAAGGTGTACCTCCTCATAGTCTTCACTATGACCCATGCTGGCACCGGGCTGTTACTCTTCAAGGCCCGGGCCAGCCTCAGCTTCCTCCCGAGCGGCTTAGCCCTAGCCATCCCATGCCACACCTCTACTTCCTCTTGAACTTAATCTCGAAGCTGCGCCGGCTCCTTGAGTCCAGCTCTAATAATATAGCCTTTACCTGGTCATCCCCTACCGGAGGTGATAGACGGCCTGCCTGGACTAGCTGGAGTATCACATCCTCCGCTGCCCTGGCTAGCTCCGGCTTGACCAGCCTTATGTTTGCTAGCCTGCTCCTGGCCTCCTCGGTCAGTATGCTCCTGAGTAGGGCCTGCCTCCTAGCCTCCATCTCTGCCTCTAGCTGCTTCCTCCTTTCCTCCTCCTCTAGCTGCTTCCTCATCTCAAGCAGCTTCCTCCTCCGTATCGCCTCGAGCTCCTCGTCGTCGTATGGATACGACACTCCCATCCACCACCCTAACCCGGCCGCTTCCGGGGGTTATAATTAGGGCGCCCGTCCCCTATATCTATAGTATAGTAGATACCCTGCAGACGCTGCCAGGTATGCTAGAATTGATGCCAGTGTGACTCTTGCCATGTCGCCATGGAGCTTATTTGTTATTATGAACCTGGCCCCCTCACTGGCCTCTACTAGCCACCCGTTCATGATCCCGTTAACCTTCACATGATCAACTACCGTTCCCCCCTCTATCTTCATCTGCCATCTCTCATCGTAGCCTGTTAGTAGCACTATTACCAGCCTACCGCTGCACTTAACCACGCCCTCGTACTGCACGGGGCTCTTCTTCACCCACTCCAGCGATCCGCTGCCACATGTCGGCTCTGGTATCGGCCTCTCCGAATCCACTATGGCTAGCCTGCCCTGGTCTGGGTTCCCAGCTACTTTCTTGGCCATATCCTTCATATCGCCGCTGTGTGGAATTATCTTGTCTGCCGCGTAGAGTATGGGGTAGGCGTCGAGTTTATACACTTCTATGAAGTCTAGAGTGGCTTCAGGCCTCATACCCTCTAGGACCTTCTTTACTACCCCATAGCCAGTGTCCTTGAAGAGTAGCTGGGGCTTATACGAGTCTATACCCATAGACAGGACTATATAGTTTATACCCCATATCTTTGAAATCTCCATCCATCCCTGGGACCCTGTGCCTACCATCTTTAGATACATTTCTATCTCCTCCTGGTACGGGGATTTTATGTACTCGCTGCCAGCCCCGGTTACTATCGGTTTTGACAGGAAAACGGCGTAGGGGTTTCCGAAGCCCCACACGATGTCTCCATACTTGAAGACTATGTAGACTCCGGTTGGTGGCATGAATGTTGACCAGCTTGCCTCTCCTAAGATCGAATCCAGCTCATTATATATATGGAATGGAATGTTGTAGCCCTTACCCTGGGCCGGGTCCAGCCAGTTAGTGGCCACCGAGCCAGTGTATAGGGGGAAGGCTGAGACTATCCCTAGGAACATGATTAACGAGGCCACCAAGGTAAGCCCCCATGGAGGCCTCCACTGGGAGGCCCTAGACGCTAGTAGGGCTACCAGTAGCCCTGTTACGAGGGAGACTAGGTAGAACCAGTTGTAGGTGTTCCTGAAGGGGGCCACAACCTTAATCTTGACTAGCCAAATGTATAGGTCCCCTAGGACCCTACTCCCTAACACTAGTACATATAGCATGGCTAGGGCGGCTAGTAGCAAAAGCCTGCCCCTTCTAGGAGCTTGGCCCAGTATGCCCCCTAGCACTGGTAGGACAAGTGTTAGGGAGAGGGTGACTACTATCATGAAGGTGGTGTAGTAGACCTCATGGTAAGGCACATAGTAGACCTCCAGGTTCTTCTCATACTTGGTAAAGCTCCACATGTATAACATCCTAAACACATCTATAAGCCCTGTATCCGGCTGGATACCTGATAGCCTTAGGGCCCTGAACTGGGACGTGAAGATATCAATATTATACATTGTAAAGGCTGCTAGAGGTGCTAGGGCGATAGCCACAAATAGCATTGCTGGGGCCAGCCTCCTGAGGCCCCTAAATATAGGCTTAACGGGTAGACTGACCTCCAAGACCCCATCACGGTACCTGGCCCTAAACCACCTAACTGTATACAGGTAGGCCAGTACCAGGAGCTGCCAGTAAACAGCAATGTAAAATATCCTTACATTAGGATACCTAGACAGCACAAGGAGCAGGGTAAGTGGGTAAACCAGTATAGCCAGCCTGTTCCCCCTAATCACCTTTATCAGCGCCAGGGTTGAGAGGGATACGAAGAGCATGGTGTACGTTACAACTATAGCACTTATCTCCCTATCAATCACCATGAAGGGAGTATTGAATATGTAGAAAGCCGCGGCCAGCGCACCAGCCCTAGATCCAGTTACCTCCACGAACATTGCATAAACTGCAAGGAACGAGGCCACGGATACCAAGTATACCGATACTGCCTCCACCACACAAGGGCTACCAAGGCCAGCCTTGACAAGGATGAAGGATAGGGCCTCAACAGGGTTTAGAAGCCTGAAGGGGTAGGGAGAGGGGAGGCCAAAGTCTATTTCATCTATGAAGTAGAAGTACCTAACCTCGGCAGCCCTAGGGTTGAAGAAGAGCCTAAGATCGCCCGACAGAGGTATGCGGGGACAGTCGAACCAGGTTATTATCCTGAGGCTTAGAAGGAAGGCGATGATGAGGGGGGCGAAACGGATTATCCCCGGCCCAACCTGCTCGAGCCGGGGCCGGGATATCCTCATGGATACGCACCATGTCTGGCTAGAGGTATCGTCTAAGCTCAGGCCTAGCTTCTACCAGCTCAGCCATGACTTCCTTAGCCGCCTTGTCTAAGAGACTCCTACCCTGGGGCGAGAGAACCCTTCCCCTGCCAGGCCTCTTCTCAACAAGGCCCGCCTGCTCTAGTTGCTGGAGTATCTTCCTAGGTATGCTCCCCGAGCCCTTCCTGAAGTGCTCTGGTGCAGAGCCCCTGTTCTGCCTCCCACCGTAGATAGTCCTGAAGGTTCCAACCCCTATGGGGTCGCCCGACTTGTAGAGCTTCCTTAGTATGGAGGCAGCCCTCTTGTACCACCAGTCTGGGTCCTCTGGCGGCTTCTCCTTGTGGGCCCCGGTCTTGGTGTAGAATGCCCAGGCTGGGGGCGAGACCTGGGGGTAGTCCTGCTTTAGCTTCTGAGCCACCCTCTCAATCAGCTTGTCTGCGGGCACGTCTAGTGCAGTGACCACGCCTTACCTCCTCCGTTGATTGGCCCGTTGCCTCTTGGGGGTTTTAAGTGGTTTCCTGGGCTTCTCCTTGTATAGTATTAGTGTTCTGCCCCTTACACCCATTAGCCTTGCCCCAGTGGCTTTAGCGATCACCTCCGCCATACTCCTCCTATCCATGTCCTCCACCTCTAAGCTCGCCCTAAGCATCTTTACCTTGACCACCTCCTCCCTGTCTAGCCTCCTCCTTATCTCCCCGATTACCCCTGGGGTTAGCCCGTTCTTCCCTATGATCACGTCTGGCCTGGAGTGGTACTTCCTCCTCACCCTCGCCCTTAGGCCTTCCACCCTTGCATCTCCTCCTGTACGGATACCTGTGTATCCAGCCGCAGTGGAGGCAGGTGACGGTTTTATAGGCTAGGCATCCCTGGCTCCTAGTCCTCACCCTAGCTGTTACTCCGGGTATTAGGGGGGCCTTACACCTCCTGCAGAGTCCCCTCTTCATCCACCTGGGCATTCTGACCCTGGTCTCTACGTGGAGCCTCCATATCTCCCACCCTATCCTTGATGCCCTATCCAGCCTACCCCTCCTAGCCTCCTGCTGGGCTATCCTGTAGAGCCTAGCCATGCTCTGCCTTACCAGGTCCCTGAGCCTGTCATTACCCCGCCTGGACCGCCTCCTCCTCAATCCTCCTCAGCTGCCTCCTATACATCTCGTACAGCTCCTCCTCGGTTGTCGCATCCTCCGGCCTCTTGTCGGGCCTCCACCTTATGAATCGGGGGAACCTTATCGATATGCCGACCCCAGTCTTGGCCCTGTTGTAGCAGCACGTGTGCATTGGGGATAGGGTTAGCTCTGCCCCCAGTATCTCGGCTACTATACTTGGCTCGATCCACACGTCTGGCTCCATCTTGGAGTCTACCCTGGGGTGCTTGTGGGGTATGATTAGGGGTTTGAGCATGTCCTGCATCTTCTCCAGCTCCTCGTCTGTGAATCCTGTTGCCACCTTGCATACGGTCCTAAATGTGTCTGTCTCAGGGTTGTAGGCTGCCATGAGCAGGCTGCTTAGCTTCCCTCCCCTCTTGCCCTTCCCGTAGAATGCGCCAACAACTACTAGGTCTACTGTGTCTATCATCTCGCTCTTATAGTCCTTCTTGATCTTCACCCATAGCCAGCCTCTGACCCCGGCTACATAGTAGCTCTGGCTGTGGAGGGCTTTCACCATTACACCCTCGGCCCCATCCTCTACTGCCTTGAGGAAGAAGCTCCATAGCTCCTGAGGGTCTCCTGTCTCCATGTACTCTGCTAGCCTGAACGTCTCCTCCGGCTGTATCGAGTCTAGTAGCCTCTTCCTCCTCTCTGGGAGGGGCATGCCTGTGAGGTCCTCGCCGTCCCTATATAGCATCTCAAATAGGAACACAGCTACGGGCACCTCTCTCATTATCTTGTGTATGTCATGCTTCCTCTTCCTATGCATGAGCTCCTGGAAGGGCTTGAGCTCCATGGTGTCGGGGTCTATGGCTACGATCTCCCCCTCAACTATAGCCTCCCCAGCCCTCACCGACCTCCTAACCATCTCAACCACGTCGGGGTACATCCTGGTTATGTTCTCCAGCCTCCTGGAGAATATGACGACCTCGTCCCCGCGCTTGTGTATCTGCGCCCTTTCCCCATCATACTTATACTCGACCAGCGCCCTGCCCCCTACCTTCCTGAGAACCTCCTCCGGGTCCCTGCCCCTCTCAGCCAGCATAGGCCTTATGGGCACCCCATCCCTTGGGTGGATCTCCTTGAGCGCCTCCACCCCCCTCTCCACTAGAAGCCTAGCTATATAGCCTAGGTCAGCCATGAGGTTGTAAGCCCTCTCAACAATCTCCCTGGCATGTGCCCCGCCCCCGTATGCTACTGCTAGAGCGTCTAGTACCGTTGCATCCCCTATACCGACCCTCAGCCTGCCCTCTATGAACCTCACTATGTACTTAGCCTCGAGTGGATCCGCCTCCGCGAGTAGCCCGGCCAGGAGGCGCAGCTTTATGTCCCTGCTTCCCTCGCCCTGGGCCTGGGCTATCCTGAGGAGCGTGTTGTAGACCCTGTTCACGGTTAGCGCCTCCTCCTCTACCCCCATAAAGGCGTCTAGCCCCATACCCCTGCCCCGCCTCTTGGCCCTGTACTGCCTGGCAACCCTCTCAGCAGCCTCGCCTAGGTCTCCAATTGACTTGAACAGCCTCTCAACAGTGGACTCGCTTGCCTTGTAGGCTAGCGCTATGGCCTTGATAAGCAGCTTCTCCCCTATACCCAGCTCTGGAACATCCTTCCAGTCAGGGGCCAGCTTACCCTGTATTATGTAGACTACCTTGTCTATAACCTCTGGGGGCGTGGCCTTGAACAGTTTGACCAGAGTCAGCATGAGCTGGGTCCTGGCCGTCACTCTCTCCATGGCAGCGAAAGCCTCTGCTACAACCCTAAACCTGAGGTCGGCCATCACATCCACCCATGAAGCATCCAATATTATACCTAGCACTGCCTGAGCCTATAAGAGGGGGAGCCAAGACCACGCTACACAGGGGATGAGCGGACCCGGCAAGACCGAGTAGTGGGGAGGACCCAGGTTAGCGACCCCTAGGAGGGACTGGTATGGGTAGGATTGCTGTGATCGGGTTTGACGGGGCCACCTGGAGGGTACTTAGACCCCTGATAGATGAGGGGAGGATGCCAAGCCTAGCCGGCCTCATAGACTCCGGGTCCAGCGGAATCCTCTGGAGCACGACCCCCGCGGTCACCTTCCCAGCGTGGCACTCCATGCTCTCCGGCCTCAACCCGGGCAAGGTAGGTGTATATGGCTTCGCCCAGGTCGATGTGGGGGCGGGTAGGTATGTGCTCAACACTGTGAACTCCTTCCGGGGCGACCCTGTGTGGAGGATCGCTGGGGAGTATGGATTGAGGAGTGTTGTGATCAACGTTCCCACGGCTAGGGTGGAGCCTGTCAGGGGTGCAATCGTGGGGGGGCCCTTCACGGCTGGCCGACTGGTCTATCCGCGCGAGTACGCTGGGCTAGTCAGAGAGGCTGGCTATGAGGCCTATCCCGAGGAGCTGTCTAAGAGCATGCTCCACAGGGGCTCCAAGCCTGGTATGGACTCGGTCAGGAAGGCTATAGGTAGCAGGTTCCGGGTGGCGAGGCTCCTCCTCGAGAGGATGAAGCCCGATCTCCTCGTCATGGTTATCTTCGTGATAGACAACCTACAGCACTTCTACTGGGGAGACAGCATAGTTGAGGAGGCGTGGGAGTACATTGACGAGGAACTGGGCCGCCTCCTCAAGGAGCTAGGTGGCTATAACGTGCTGGTCGTGTCAGACCACGGCTTCACCCGTGGAACCTCCACCGTGTCAACCACCATGGCACTGGAGGAATACGGCCTCGTCACAGTGAAGAGGAGGGGCTCCAAGCTTACAATGCTAGGGGGCCTAGTCAAGCTGGGTGCAAGGCTAGGCGTGGCTAGGGCTGCAAGGAGGATCCCCTGGCTCTACTCCAAGCTGGCAAACATGGCGTCTAGACTACAGCAGGGAGAATGGGTAGGAGCCAAAGCTCTAGAGGCAATGATAGATTGGAGGAAGAGCAAGCTAATCCCTGTAGACTCCCTGCTCTACGTCAACCCTAGGGCATGCCCTAGGAGGGAGGAGTGCCTCAGCCAGGCAGAGGAGGCTCTCCACGGGGTCTCTGGGGTCAAAACTATCCATAGGGCCGAGACCATATACACCGGCCCCCTCCACGGAGCCCCCGATCTGATTGTTGAGGGCGAGACAGGGGTGGACATAGTTGACTCGCCCAACATGGAGGCCCCGGTAGTGGAGGGGCTAGTGCGGCCAGGGTGGAGGGCCATCCACGAGCCCCAGGGCATACTAGTAGCCTCGGGCCCAGACGTGGAGCCAGGCAGGAGGCTGGAAGCTAATATAGTGGACGTGGCGCCCACAGTCCTAGCCCACCTAGGAGTACCACTCTACGACGACATTGATGGAGCCCCGATACCCGGCGTAGCCCCAGACAGGATGCCCGAGAGGCCCAGGGGCAGGAGCCTAGCGGCTAGGCGTGCTAGGGAGGCACTCAGAAAAAGGCTCAAGGGGAAACGCTAACCCGCAGAGGGGAGCTCCTCCACATCAACCTCCTCGTGGAGCGCCCTCGCTATCAGGGGCAACGTAACCAGGCCGACCACTACACCCTCCTGATCAACTACAGGCGCAGCCTTAGCACCAGCTAACAACATTAACGGCAGCACCTTGTCAAGCCTCATACCCGGCCTCAGCACCAGCGGGCTCCTATTCATAACATCCTCAACCCTAGCCCCGCCCAGCCCCTCACACAGCGCCCTAGCAGCAGCATCCTGGCCTACGACGCCAAGAAGCCTCCCAGCATCGTCTACCACAACCAGGACCCCATCCTCATCCATCCTACACAGTGCATCCCCCAGCCTCTCCTCCGGCCTGGCAGTGGGATACACCTGCTTCATGGCAGCCTCAACCGTTACGTCACAACAACCCCTCAACATTACAACCCACCCACTTAGTATACAATGGTACAACCCGCTACCTATAAGTATCTACATAAACAAAACCAGTACCTAAACACAACTCCAGCTTATACACACCATGAAGAACCGAGGCGCTTTAAACCCAGCCCAGAGCCCCTCACC
>WAKG01000116.1 GCA_015523445.1 Desulfurococcales archaeon
GCTAGGGGCGGGGTCCTAGTCATGTCCAGGGTCTTGCCCCCGCCCCTAGCCGTGACCCTGCCCCTGCTGGGCTTGAGTATGCCTAGGAGTGTGCGGAGGAGCGTTGTCTTCCCAGCACCGTTCCTGCCTACTATCGCGTAGCTGGCCCCCTCCTCCACCTTGAGGGTTACCCCCCTGAGGACCTCGACTCCCCCTATCTCCACCCACACGTCCTCCATGCTGACCTCCACCATGGTACCCACCCCGTCTACTCGCCGAAGTATGCGACCCTGAGCCTGGGGTCGCTCCTCACCTCCTCGGGCCTGCCCTCGACTAGGACCTTGCCCTCGTGCATCGCCACCACCCTGTCGGAGACGCTGAAGACCACGTCTAGGTCGTGCTCCACTACGAGCATAGGTATACCCCTACCCCTCAGATCCCTGATCAGCTCCACTATCCTGCCCTTCTCAACAGCGCTAAGCCCAGCGGTGGGCTCATCCAGGAGGAGCACCCGGGGCTTGGTGGTTAGGGCCATAGCTATGTCTAGCAGCTTCCTCTCCCCATGGCTCAGGCTCGAGGCAGGCACCTCCATCCTATCCCCCAGCCCAACTAGCGAGGCGAGCCGGTGGGCCTCCTCATCTACCCCTGGCAGCGACTCGTAGCTCCTCGTGGACCTGGTGTAGAGCCTTCTCGAGGCTACCAGCGCGGTCCTCAGGTTGTCAAGCACTGTGAGGCCGCTGAACACGTTGGGTATCTGGAAGGCCCTCGAGACTCCCATTCTGGTTATGTAGGATATGGGTCTCCCCGTGAGGTCTATCTCACCCTCCTCCGTCGCCAGCTTAACCCTGCCCGTATCGGGCTTCACAACCCCGGATATTATGTCTAGGAGCGTCGTCTTCCCCGCACCGTTTGGGCCTATCAGCCCCACCACCGACTCCTCTTCTACAGTCAGGCTAACCCCGTCCACGGCTGCCACCCTGCCGTAGTACTTCCTCACATCCTCAACTACCAGCACGGGCCTCACTCCAGCCTCCCCCCGAGCCTCCTCCAGATGTACCCTACTATGCCCTCTGGCAGGAGGAGTATGAGGGCCCCAAGGGTGACGCCGGTGGCTAGTAGCCAGTACTCCGTGGCGCCCATAGCGGTGTCTTGTATGAAGACGTAGAGGAGCCCGCCTATGAAGGGGCCTATGAACACCCTGGAGCCGCCGAGTATAGCCATGAATACTATCGCAGCGCTGAAGGTCCAGTAGAGCGACTCCGGGTTGACCGAGGTCTGGAGGGGGGCGTAGAGGCTCCCGGCCACCCCAGTCGCGAGCCCGCTTATAGTATAGCTAAGCAGCCTAAGCCTGTTGACCGGGTACCCGACAACCTCGGCCCTAAAGGGGTTATCCCTTATACTCCTGAAGGCCAGCCCCAGGGGGCTCTTGAGGACCCTGAGTAGGGCTAGCAGCACGGCGAGGGAGACCGCTAGGACGAGGTAGTAGTAGAGGACCACATCGCCCAGCGGGCGTGGGACGCCGTAGATCCCCTCATCCGCGCCAGTCATGCTCCTCCACTTGAGTGCTATAGCGTAGAGTAGCTGGCCGAAGGCGAGGGTGAGCATCGCGAAGTATATCCTAGTGTGCCTCAGGCTCAGGAAGCCTGTGACGAGCGCTATCACCCCCACCACTAGGAAGGAGAGGGCAAGGGAGGCGGGGAATGACAGGCCCATCTTAACCATGCCTATAGCAACAGTGTAGGCCCCGGCACCCCAGAACATTGCGTGGCCGAAGCTAAGCAGGCCTGTGTAGCCGAAGAGAACGTTGAATCCCACAGCGGCTGTCCCATAGAGTATCCCGGTCGCCAGGAGCCTCGTATAGAAGGGGCCTGCCAGGGTCGGGGCCACAGCCAGCAGGGCGAACACGAGTATAAGGGCCCAGTAGTCGCTGGGCTTCACCTCCTCTCCACCTCCCTGCCGCCGAATAGCCCGGTGGGCTTGACTAGGAGGACGATGGCCATCACTATGTAGATCAGGGCCACCTCCAACACGGGGTACACAATCGCCATCACAGTCCTGGTGAACCCAACGATCAATGCCCCGGCCAAGGCACCCAGTATGCTCCCCATACCCCCAATCACGATAATGGCGAAGGAGAGGACTATCGCCTCGGTACCCATACCCGGGTAAGCCGTGAGCACGGGCCCAGCTAGGGCCCCGGAGGCCCCGGCAAGGGCTGAGCCTAGCATAAATGTGACAATGAACATTCTCCTCGTATCAACCCCCAGCGCCTCGGCAACCTCCGGGTAGGAGGCGGAGGCCCTGATCTTCTTACCCAGCGTCGTCCTGGAGAAGAGGAGCCAGAGGCCCACCGCCGAGGCTAGGGCCACGGCTATGGCCACCAGGTGGTAGACTGGTATTGTGTAGTCCCCCACCGCCAGGCTACCCCAGGGGAGAGTGGTTAGAGACTTGTACTCTGGGCCCCAGATTAGCTTAGCCAGATCATCCAGCACCAGTATGAGGGCGAAGGTGAGGAGGAGCTGCACCTCCTCAGGCTTCCCGTAGACCCTACTCAGGAGCCCAGCCTCGACCAGTAGGCCAATCACCGCCACGATGGTCCCGGCGGCGAGTATGCCCAGGACAGCCGAGGCGCCCCCGGGGAGGGCCGTCATCACCGTATACATGATGTAGGCTCCGAGCATGTAGAAGGCCCCGTGGGCCAGGTTCAGGATCCTCGTTATACCGAATATCAGGCTGAGGCCCGAGGCGATCATAAAAAGGATGGAGGAGTAGAAGAGGGCGTTAACGAGCTGGGCCACCAGGAACCCTGCGTCAACCACTCCTACGAGCACCCTCGCCGTCAGCACTCCACCCTGGTCTTCAGCGGCTCCGGGAACACCTTGAAGGGGCTGAACACCTTGAGGTCGCTTAGGACTGGGTGGGGGTACTTGCCCCCGCCGCGGGCCAGCTTGCCCCAGTACACCTCGTACATGCCCTGGTGGTCTCCGCCCCTGATGTACACGGGGCCCATGGGGCCCGCGACCACGAGGTCCTCCATTGCCTTCACGAAGTCGTCTACATCAGGCCATGACCCCTTCTCGGCGTAGGCCCTCTCCACAGCAGCCTTTATGGCGTATAGGGCTGTGTAGCTGGTTCCTGAGACGTAGGCGGGGTACTCCCCATACC
>WAKG01000117.1 GCA_015523445.1 Desulfurococcales archaeon
CTCTTGGGGTGACGTCGGCAGGCTTCTGGAGAGTTGTAGGCGTAATGGGCTGCAGATTGATCCCTCGAGGCTAGAGGAGGTTCTAGGGAGCGGCGACGCCTATCGATTCTAGGAGACTCTTGGCTAGGGCATCTGCAACCTCAACTATTTTTCTATTAACGCAGCTCCTCACACAGATCTGAGCCTCAACTCCATTACCCTTGCACTCCTCATACCTACAGAGAGACTCCAGCTTCCTCACATCGACCAGATATACAACCAGATTCCCCCTGCTCCATCTGGCCAAGACCCCTCCCACTCCAGATGACCTGATCGCCTCCTTCACCACTTCATCATCAACCAGCTTCTTGTCATAGACGAACCCCCGTAGGGGGGATCTCACGCTGCTGACGATCTGTGACACGATCCTCTTAGAGTCACTCAGCCTATCCACACCACTGGCACCATAGTATTATATGGGGCTGGGAATGGATATTGGGTGCTTCCCCCGTGTTACCCCATAGCTATCCCTGTAAGACTTAATAGCTGGAACAATACAATAGTTACATGCCACGGGGTGCTATATAATGTCGGCCGAGGAAAGGATCCCGCCTACTGGTGAGGTTAAGCTATTCGACTCCCCAAGGGAGCTATTCCAGTACCTCGACGAGGAAATCTCTAGGCTAAGGGCTACCCTGGGCGAGCTACTGAGGAGGCTGGAGACCGCGAAGGCCAAGGCGGAGATGATGACCAAGCTGGAGAGTATACTGAGGCAACTATCCAGTCAGAGCGGGCTGAGCGGCACTGTCCTAAACCTGGATACCGTTAACGTCTACATAAATCCCAACCCGAAGCAGGAGTATGACGTGCTAGTGGACCTGATCAGGAGGATGCAGGACAGGATAGTCTACCTGGAGAGGATAAGGAAAACTCTAGAGCCCCTGACAGGGCTTGGGGATGTTAACATCAGCCTGGAGGTAGTAATGATAAATGGTGTCCCGAAGAATATAATAGTGAAGATGTAGTACACCCATAAGTTGCCTTCCTAGCCTTCCCCAGCTCTTACCCTCGGTTTTGGGGCCGCATCACCCCCTAGCCGGGGTCAGCGGTAATACCATTCCTCATCGGGCCCGCAGGGTCTAATCCCTGGTCTCGTCAAAGTTGACGGTGGGCAGATCCTCCTCGCTATACTCCTTGGTGACCAGTTTACCCCAGTTCCTTATGTATAGTGTGAACACCATAAAGTTCCTCTTAGCAGCGTCTGGCTCCATGCACCCGGTTTCTAGCTCCTCTCCCTCCTGGGTCTCTACAACCAGCTTCTTCCACCCCAGCGGCTTCTGACAGTCCACCATCTTGACGCTCCTGAGAAGTCCTGTCATTGCCATGCCCTCTAACTCTATTATCCTAGGGTTTGCGAGCTTGTCTCCACTCATCTCTATCCCCCCGTTATATTCAGCGTGTATCGAGTTAAGGGATAATAATGATGAGTATACATCTTTACCTATAGGTGTAGTGGTTGTGCCCAGGAAGAGGATGACCCTGCCCAAGAAGAAGGAGGACTTGGAGAAGATCGTTGAGGAGGTAGAGGAGGCTCACCACCATGAACATGAGCATCACCATCATCACCACCATGGTAACCTGGAGGACACGGTAACTGTTCTCGAGCTACTAGTTGATTCTCTCGGTGCAAATGTAAGGAATCTAGATGCGAGGACCACGAGGCTAGCAGAGGAGGTAGCCCGGATCTACCGGGTTCTCGCCGATATAGTTGAGGCCCTAGCTGCAGGGAATGAGGAGGAGAGGAGAAAGGCTCTCAAGAGGGCCCTGGAGGATCTTGGCCGGGCTAGCTAGCCTCCCTGACCCCAGTATATACCGTGTACTCTCCAGCTACGCCCCTCACCCTGATCCTCCCTCCCCTATACAGGATTATCCCATCATTATACTCGTATGATATTACGTAGATATCGCCTGCCTGGACGCACGGAGGGTAGAGTAGGGCTTCCTCCTGGCCTGGATCGACTCGTACTTCTATAGAGACTAGCTTGTGGGGTGTGTCTATTGACCAGTAGTTTGATAGTGGTGGGCAATGTCCTGCAGGATCTGGTGGCGCTGCTACCCAGCTCGTGTGGACTCCATTATAGTAGCCTCGTCTCCAGGATAACGCAGGGTTCCTAGTATAGGGCTTTACTGTGCTCGTAAATTCCTCTAGAAACCCGGAGGGCCTCCACGTTACAATGATCATGTCTATATCGCTGATCTCGTCATTCTCAGCAGCCACAGCAGTGGTCCCCGTTAAGCCAATCCTCCATCCCCTAAACGTGTATGCTAGTTTAACGGCGATCTGGGAGATCCGGCCCCTAGGCTTGCTAGCCACCCTCTCTAATGCCGTTAGAGGGTCCACCTTCTCCACTACGTCGTGATCGTGTATATAGGGTATAGGGGCGCCGTATAGTGGGTCCACATATTGTCTGGCCCCTAACCTCTCTATTGCTCTTGAAAGCCCTTGCGGGCCGTAGCTTGCGATGATCCTGCACAGGCTAGATCCCCGGAGCCTCCAAGGAGAGTCTCTGCAGATCCTGTATTTTGGGATAACTGGTATGAGGCCTGGAGGCCTAGGTATGCCGATCTCCTGGTATAGTGCATCCCTTGTTAGGATCATGGAGCCGTGCATGCCTTTATCCACCCACCCAAGTCTGGCGAAGCCCTCACTCCATTAGGTGTGTAGAATAGGTGTATCCTGGCTACGTATATGGCTGGTGCTATCTCCTGGTATCTTGTGTGCCACGTCTCTAATACTACCCTGCCCATGCCCTCTATGGTTGCCCGGTAGAGTGCTGGCACCCTATGTGGTGCTAGGGGCTCCTCTATAGTTATCCTAGCGTGGATCCATCCGTGAGGAACCGTGTAGCCTGTGCACTCCCTCGCCTCTATTGTCTCGAGTATTCTGAGGGTGTATCGTTGGCCCTTATAGCATGCATCCAGTAGCTGGTGGCCATGGATCCTCTTTACGTTAGCATGGTACCTACCAGGGCAATGTGTAACTAACCCCTCATCCTTTAGGTCTTCAAGCGCCTTGTAGATGTCCCACCCATCGCCTTGATAGGCTAGTAGGTCAACATCGCTATGCTTAGACTCCTGGAATATGGCCCACGAGCCGGTTAGCCCTGCCCATTCCGGGTTTAGGATCTCCAGGAGCTCTACAATGTGCGGTCTTGCAACCTTGAGGTCGCCTAGCCTAAGCTTTAATATATGGCTAGGGTCTACCTCGACCCCTGCACCTCTCCTCTCCACGTTGACAGGCCTACCTATACAGGGCATGTACCTGACTCCGGCCCCGAACGGCTTGTGGCCCGGATCCACCCTCCTATTCTCTATCCTGTAGGGTGTGACTACTAGCTCTCCTGGTGGGTGCATGTAGCCTGATACTTTCCAGTATATGGTTACCCCGCCCAGTAGCCCCCTTATTATCCACCCTTCGATGGGGTTATCCACTTGTTATATCACCTAGGGTGAGCTGCCCAGCCTGTGTAGGGTAGTATAGTAGCTTCGAGCCGCCGGAGTCTATATTGTATGTGGAGAGGACTGCCTCGGATATGGATGCTCCCTCTACCAGCTTCTTTACTAGTATCTCTAGGGCTGCATCATTCGCATTTGCATATACCAGGCCCTCCCACCCTATATACGCTTTCACTCCGTGCCTTAAGAGAGCCTCAGCCATAGTGGTGCCATCCATGCTGTAGCAGCTGGCCACGATCACTATCTCAGGCGACTGGCTGCACTGAAGCGAGTCTACATAGATAGGAGTGACTACAAACACCTCTCTCTCAGGATTGAGTGCTGGCCTTCCTACGCCCACGAGGCCCTGGGCCTGGAGGTCTCTATATTTTCCCTGTTCATAGGGTTCGTTGGTGAAGAATGCTACCATGCCGAGCTCTCTGCCCGCCTCGTCCCTCAGCTTCCCCCCGTGTATTCTCATTATTACTACATCATAGTCTGTGCATAGTATTGACCCCATGAAGTCAACTGTTACAGTATCTGCATTGTATACTGTGACCTTGTATCCTGCCGACTCTAGCATGCTTCTTAGCACCCTTATTATGGTCCCGTTCGGGTAATCCTCTCCTAGTCCATCTACTATGGCTGCTGTTAGCCCCTCTGCCTCTGCTATGGGCTGCGGCTCTATCTCCGGCTTGATTAGTAGGCCTGATAAGCCATATACTATAAGTGCGGCTGCTACTAGGACTAGCAGTATATCTAGCCTATTACTTCTCCAATTTTTCACGCGCTTCATTCCCCTTCAACCTCCTCCATACAACAACGCCTACTAGGGCTATTCCTGCTATGACTAGGGCTATCGGCCCTATTACTTTATCAGTAGTATTAGGGTTGCCAGTATCGGCATCCTGAGGGCTCCTTGGCCTATCCCCGTTTTCCGCCGGAGTTTTTACTGTCTGAGTGTTTATGGATAGTAGGTCTGGTTTCTCCACCTCCATTACACTGGACTTCTCCGGATCTAGCAACACTATTCTACCATTATCCTCAATTGCGTAGAGACCGGTTAGCCTATTGTGTATACCCTGGATTCTATATACCTCCTTTTCAGCTCCACTGAATGATCTATAGATTATTACTGTATCTCCTCCCTTAGACACTCTTAGTAACACCCCCTGATCGTCTATATCGAGTATTGCATTGCCCGGTTCAGCTCCTAGATATACTGTTGGAGGTGCGGGTCTTACATCATATCCTAAAGCGGCTTCCTGGCCGGAGGGGAGTATGAGGCTTATCCCATCCTTGCTAAGCTTAACAGCATATTTGAGGTCAGGAGATACTACTACGGGATCTGACTCTGGCAGTGCAAGTGAGCCCGGCTCCACCCTATAGTACTCGAGTTGCCCACTGGTCGGGTTATAGACTACGACATAGCCTATCCACTGCCCTCCCTCTTTATATAGCTGGACTAGTGGTATTGCCAGGTCCACGACTGGGATTAGAGATGGATACTCTGCAACAGTTTCCCCCGTAACCAGATTCACTCCAGTTACTAGCCTGGCCGTTCTACCCTGGAACTGCGTATCCTTAATCAATGCAGCATAGACGGAGTCCCCATCTGTATAGAAGTTTAGCGAGGCCGGAGCTTCGTATATTCTTGTTTCCCCGTTTACTCGCGTGACTTGTATGTAGGTTGATGTTGAGTTTGAATACATTGAGGCCACTATATCATCCTCTGGAATATATACTGCTTCTGTCATTAGCCTACCCTTTATCTCTCTCTCACTTGTAATTTTATACTCATATTTCTCCATATAATCTATATTCGACGATAATACGTTGTATAATATTATGTAGGATACTCCGCTTGTAGGTGATGTGTTATAAAACCCTGTTATAAATAATTTTCCTGTATTTCTACTATATGCTAATGTAAATATAGTTTCTAAATTAATATCGATCCCACGTACCTTATATTTTTCACCATCCACCTCTACAGTAGAATCGCTGTAAAGCACTACATATCCACCTTCATAGACCTTTCCCAAGGCTACTGGCTTTACCTCCGCCATACTAGCAGTGCTGACTAGCGTCAGTAATACTATGGATGCAGCAAGTATAGCTAACAACTTGCTTCTCATCTTCCACGCACCTTTCTACGGTACAGGGCCACCGTAAGTGTTAATATTATAGGTAGTATGATTCCTAATGCAAACTTGAATCCTTGTTTGCCACCATCATTAATATCATTCTGGCTACCATTGCTAGTCATAGTCTCATCACTACCATCATTACCAATCGTTTGGGCAGCTCGATTTCCTACCTTTGTAATGGTATCTGTTAGCTGTGTTTTTGTACTTACTTTAATCTGGCTTGGATCTTGGCCTTCACACATTTCTATTGAAACATTGCTATTTATTAGAATATTCTTACTA
>WAKG01000118.1 GCA_015523445.1 Desulfurococcales archaeon
AGTCAAGATCTATCCAGACGGCGTCAAAGCTCTAGACGGGGTAAGCCTCACCCTCGAGAAGGGCAGGGTTCACGCCGTCCTAGGCGAGAACGGTGCAGGGAAGACGACGCTCATGAGGATCCTCTACGGCGAGATAAGGCCGACCCGAGGCGAGATCATGCTGGACGGGAGGCCCGTCAGGTTCAGGAGCACGGTAGATGCGATTAGGAGTGGTATAGCAATGGTGTACCAACACCCCCGGATGGTTCCTACCCTAACCGTCAGGGAGAACATGGAGATCTACTTCGAGTCAGCCGGTCTGGGAGAGGAGGCGTGGCGCAGGCTAGAGTGGGCCACCAGGGTCACAGGATTCGAGGTGCCACTAGGGGAGAGGGCCGAGGACCTGCCACTTGGGGTCCTCCAGAGGGCGGAGATACTTAGGAGCCTGGCCGCCAACGCTAGGATACTCATACTCGACGAGCCAACCACTAACCTAACCCCAGCGGAGGTGGGGGGCCTCTTCGAGGCGATCAGGAGGATGAAGAGGGAGGGCCTAGCCCTAGCATACATCACCCACAGGCTACCAGAGGTGAGGGAGATAGCAGATACAGTGACAGTGCTTAGGAGGGGCAAGGTCGTCGCCAGCGGTGTAGACCCCAGGAGAGTGCCCGGGGAGGAGCTTGCCAGGCTAATGGTGGGAGAGCTGCCCAGGCCAGTCCCCAAGAAGAGGCACAAGCCCCACGGGAGCCCCGTGCTCCTCCTCGAAAATGTGGAGGCTCAGGCAAGGATCAGGCTAACAATAAGCAGGCTCGAGGTGATGCCCGGCGAGGTCCTAGGGGTGGCAGGGGTGGAGGGCAACGGCCAGGACGAGCTTGTCTCACTAGTTATAGGCCTCCTGAAGCCAACTCGGGGCAGGGTAGAGGTGCTAGGAGGCATACCCTCCAGCCCCAAGGACTTCCTCCGCATGGGAGGAGCATTCATACCAGGAGACCGCGGGAGAGCCCTAATACAGCACTTCAGCGTTTCCGACAACCTTGCATTCCTACTCTACGCCCACCAGGGCCCCCTCATACTAACCCCCAAGAGCCTCGAGGACCTCTTCCGGAGGGTGGCTGAGGAGTATAGGGTGGTAGCGGAGGGCCCCTGGGTCCCCGTGTCTAGCCTGAGCGGGGGAAACCAGCAGAAGCTCCTGGTAGGGACACAGCTCCACCTAGGCCCCAGGCTGCTGGTAGCTGTTAACCCGACCCGTGGCCTAGACGTTGCCACGACCAGGTATGTTAGGAGCCTGATAGACGGGCTGGCCGCTGGAGGCGCGGGGGTACTCCTCGTGAGTAGCGACCTGGACGAGGTGCTAGAGCTGTCGGATAGGATAGCTGTAATCTACAAGGGCAGGATCACGGGGGTGGTATCGAGGGAGGAGGCAACCCCCGAGAGGCTGGGCGCCCTTATGGGTGGTGCGTGATGAGGCTGATCGCTAAGATACTGCGGGAGGCCGCTCTCGTCGGCACCGCCCTCCTTGTGGGCCTAGCCATGGGGGGTTTGGTTGCAGTCTTCTTCGACGCCCCTCCCCTGGGGTTCCTGGTGGACATGGTGCTATCGGCCAGGCATCTGCCAGACATAGTGGTGGAGTACACGGCCCTCCTAGCCCTTACAGCCGCTGCCTTCGCCATACCACTACATGCCGGCCTCTTCAATATTGGGGCGGAGGGCAGCTTCTACGCCGGGGCTCTTGTGGCCCTGATGGTTGGGGTGGAGACGGGTAGCCTCCTACTTGCACTCCTCCTAGGAACCTTGGCTGGGGTTATTGTGACGGGGATTGCAGGGGCGCTGAGGGCCTGGCTGGGGGTTAACGAGGTCCTTAGCACTATAATGATCAACTGGGTCATGTACTGGGTCATGCTCTACCTTGTAGTGGATACTCTGGCCGATCCCATATTCACGCAGAGGACCGTTAAAGTGCCCCGGGAGGCGAGGCTCCCCTGGATCAGTGTGGCTGGGGTTGATGTACCCTCCACAATCATAATCTCCACCATGATAATCATCGGGGTATGGATCTTCCTGAGGATGACCAGGTACGGGCTCCTGTTGAGAGTTGTTGGGGCTAACGAGGAAGCAGCTAGGATGAGGGGGGTAAACGTCAGGCTATACAGGCTAGTATCCATGCTCATAGCCGGCGGCCTCGCAGGCCTAGCGGGGTCGCTTCACATAGTAGGCTTCTCCTACAGCATAGACGTGCTGGGCGGGACTGTTAGGAACTATGGATTCAATGGAATAGGCGTGGCGT
>WAKG01000119.1 GCA_015523445.1 Desulfurococcales archaeon
CCCTCCCCGGTGCCCTCGAGGAGGTACTTAACGAGCCTCTTCACATACCAGCCCACATCCACCCCCACATACTCCAGCCTGTTATACCTCCACGGCTTCTCGACTACGTCGGTGAGGTTGTAGTACGGCACGGGCTGGGGGAGGAGGAACGCATCCCCAAGGCTCAGCACCGGCTGTCCCTTCTCCAGCATGTACCCGGCCAGCTCGCCGACCGTCATCGGCCTGCCCCGGTACACCCCGTCCTCATCCCTCGTGTAGTTCACCGCCTCATACACCGTGGAGACGTTGAGGCTCACCCGGAGGTGGAGCGTCTGCCCACCCGGGTTCCCATGCGTCCCGTAGAGCCCCCCGAGATCCACCGGGTAGACCATGCTCAGCCCGCCCGGCTCGGTGGTAGAGCCGACGAGTATCGAGGACACGTTCCCAGGCGAGTACTCATACACCACGCTCCACAGCGGGGGAGCGGTGTAAGAGGCATCGAAGCCCCCGGCCCCGGAGTAGAGCCAGAGGTAGGGGTTATGGGTTTGAGGGTCTTGGGTTTGCAATGTAGAGTGCTTTAGCACTGGCTGGATTTGTATACAATTTGTACAGGAATAGTGGAAACACTATTCTACCCTAAAGCTACGTCAGTATGTGCATGGTGATTAATTGTGGCGGTGAACAAGAGTATAATTGCGATAGTTGTTGTAGTCGTGGCTTTGATTGCAGGTTATTTCGCCCTAATGCAGGGTAACTATATGTCCCAGGAGATGCCTCAAGAGGCTGTGGAGGAGACTGAAGCTGCTACAACAGCTATGCAGGAGGAGCAGGGTTCCGAGGCAACTACTGTTAAGGTTGAGCTTTACGAGTGGGGCATATCTATGTCAACAAATGAGGTTAAGGCTGGCACGAAGGTAGTTTTTGAAGTGGTTAACAGGGGGTCATACATACATGCATTCGAAGTAGAGAATAGGCAACTAGGGTTTAGCGCTGGAACCAAGAATCTAGGCCCGGGAGAATCGGCGAAGCTGGAAGTAACGTTCACTGAGCCAGGCGAATATGTCGTCTACTGCCCTGTAGGCAGCCACAAAGAGCTTGGCATGGAGGACATGCTAATAGTAAGCGAATAATCCTAGGCCAACATAAAACACCACCCAATAATTTCCCCCTTATGATATAACCCGCTAAGCCTGGCCCCAGCAAGAAGAGTAGCATAGGCCTTGGGGTTAGAGTTGGCTAGGAGTAGGTTGGAGATGCTGCCATCCCTTCCTTCTTTATTACTGGTTTTGTCCATGATCCGGCTAGTATCCATGCTAGGGCTATGAGACCTGCTATCGCGTTGCTTGCCGCCATCGAGATCCATACACCTATGGATCCTAGGCCTGCTGCCAGGGCTAGGTGATAGGCTAGGGGTATTCTTAGGAGCCATAGCCTTGCTATGCCTAACATGCTCATGAACCCGGTATGGCCGCTGCCTCGTGCTACCCCCTGGGCTATAAAGAATACCCCTAGAAATGGGACTGCTGGGCTTAGTATCCTGATCATGACTATGCTCTCCCTCGCCACCTCCTCGAGGCTTGTGAACACCGCTACCGCCCAGTGGGCTTGGGTGTAGAGGATTAGGGCCCCCACTGCTAGGGATCCCCCTACTATAGCTGCGCTGGCTCTCGCCACCTGCCTGGCCCTGCCGGGGAGCCCTGCCCCTAGGGCTTGGCCTATCATCGTTGCGGTGGCGGCGTTGAAGCCCCATATCGCTGTCTGTATCAGCTGTATTATGGCTAGGCCTAGATTGTAAGATGCCATAACCACGTCCCCGAGCCTAGCGACTATACTCATCATGGCTAGGAAGCCGCTGCTTACCAGTATCTGCTGCACCGCTACGGGGCCTCCTATCCTCAGTACAGTCCTAAGCGTGTCGGTATTGGGCTTCCCCGGTGTTACCCTGTAGCCTAGGTAGCCTGTTAGGAGGAGGTGGAGGGCTAGGCCCCCAGCTATCACCCTAGATATCGTCGTGGCGAGGCCAGCCCCCACCACGCCCATACCGGGGATGGGGCCTAGGCCGAAGATTAGCACCGGGTCTAGGACTAGGTTTAGTATGCTGGCTAGAGCTGATAGCTTGAATGGAGTCCTCGTATCCCCCGTGCTACTACTGAGCATGATGAAGAAGAATAGGGTGAATGTGAGGGGTATGCCAACCGACTCTATGTAGAGATACGCCAGGCTCAGGTCATAGACGCCGGGTGGTATTGACTGAAGCCTGAACACCAGGGGGGCTGATAACACCACCGCCGCCATGCTGGCCAAGCCAAGCAGTATGCTGAGGCCAAAGAGCCTACTTGCCGCCTCACCAGCCTCCCCATACTTCCTTGCACCGATATACTGGGATACCACCGCCACCGTGGTTGTCGTTACGGCGAAGTTTATCCCCATGAAGAACCAGATGAGAGGCCACACCGCGGCTGGCGCCGCTAGGTCCTGGGTGCCCACCCTCCCAAGGAAGGCTGCATCAACAGATTCCTGTATGGAGCTCAGTAGCCTTGCAGCTACTATGGGCAGGGCTAGCCTAACCAGGGTCCCCACTACCCTGCCCTCAACAACTTCCCTCCTCAGCTCCGAGAGTTTGCCCTCATCCAATACCAGCAACTCCCCGGATGGCCCCGGGTATATGTAGGATACTAAAATATTGTCCACCGATATACGACCCGTGGCACAGTTAATCCCCCAGGTATACTGCTGGGGAACCCCGGGGGATCAGAGGGTGACTAGAACTCTCGTGATCAGCGATATACACGGTAACCTGCCAGCCCTAGAAGCGGTGCTCGACGCCGCTAGAGGCTGGGATGAGATCATAGTTCTGGGAGACCTTGTTGACTATGGCCCGTGGCCTGGGGAGGTTATAGATGCTCTGAGAAGCCTGGGAGCCGTGATCGTTAGGGGGAACCATGACCACGCCGTCGCGTATGGAGTTGACTGTAGGTGTGGAGAGGATACCCGCTGGCTCAGCACCTGGTTTAGGAGCAACGTGACATTTAGGCTCCTAGACAAGGCCTCGAGGGGGTTCCTCCGAGGCCTTCCTACCAGGCTCGAAAGAGACATGGGTGGCTTGAGGACTGTCATGGTTCATGCTGCACCCTCAAACCCCCTATACGCATACCTCTATCCCTGGCTGGGTGACGGGGAGGTGTGTAACATGCTCAAGCCCAGCCTAAGGCTCTCCCGTAATGCTACGGGTTGCCCAAGAGGCCTGTACCTAGTTGGCCACACCCACTACCAGTTCTACAGGACCGTTCAGGGGGCATTTGTAGCTAATCCTGGGAGCGTGGGCCAGCCGCGTGACGGGGACCCGAGGGCAGGCTACCTGCTCATAGACAAGGATACCGGGGGGATCGAGCTTGGTAGGGTGAGGTATGACGTGGATAGGGTGTTACGTGGCCTCGGAGAGCTGGGAGTGCCGGAGCCATATATGGGTGCCCTAAGGTATATGCTGTTGAATGCAAGGGTGCCCAGAGTAAAGGGGGATAGGATAGTGTAAACGTTGGGGCTATCCTCTAGCATCCCCTGGATGTGTCTTAGCCCTTGCTAGCCTTATTACAAGGGGCCTTATGCTGGAGAGTGTCAACTGTATTATCGGCCTCATCGAGCCTGCTACCTTACTGTTGCACTGTGTTATTGTGGGTATTATGTGTGTAGTGAGGAATCTGTGGGCAGCCACCAGCCTATCCATGAAGCTCTCCCTGTCTCCCGCTGATAAGGCATTCGCTGCATCATATAGTAGTTGGGCTGTGAAGGCTAGCTGTATTGCCAGGTGATCGGGGCCCAGCCTGCCTAGGGACACGGTGTATCCATGGTGTTGGTAGGCCTGCTCCATGACCCTCGGCCATAACAGCCTCGTGGATTTGTCCAGGTCCCTCCTGCATAGTGACTCCCTCAGCCCTTCTATATCACCAGTATCCCCGCTCCTAACAGATTTGATGAGGGGCTCGAGGAGTTTCAGCGTCTCCTCTGGCAGCGTCTCTATGCTTGGCCACTGGGAGAGGTTCATTCCTGCTAGGAGTATCTGTGACATGAGCCTGTAGAGGTTGGAGAGGCCTAGAAAAAATGTTGGGTGTTGGAGTGTGTAGTGTTGCTCCATGATGGGGTCACCACACCGGGTAGGGGTATGTTAGGTCGAACTCGTGCCTCTCCCCAGTCTTCCTTATCCTCGCTACTACGTCGTAGAACGCCTGTGTAGCGCTTATTATGCCTAGTAGCGGCCAGCCTCCTAGGCTTGGGTCTGATAGTTCTACAACGTTCGGGGTGACCCCGTTGAACCTCCACTTGTCGGGGTATAGGCCCTCATTGTAGTATTCTGGCTTGCTCTTGGTGAACAGTACCTTCTTGCTTAGTTCTGGCAGGGGTTTTACCGGGTTTACGGCGTCTGCCGGCAAGTCGGCCCTCTCAGGTATATTTTCCACTTCACGCATAACCTCCCCATCCTTGACCTCGAAGTAGCTGGGCTTCTTTACAACTGTGTCAGACCACCTGCCCATGCCGTGGGGGATCATGATTACTCCTGGAGGAACTGTTGGCTCCACTACTGCTGGAGCCTTGAGCTTACCAGTAGGAGTCTCGATCTCAACTATGTCGCCCGTCTCTATCCCATGCTCCTCAGCATCCTTCGGGTTGATTACTACGTAGTTTTCTGGGTGAACCTGTTTTATGTAGTAGTAGAACATGCTCCTGTGCTTAGTGTACAGTGGCCCCGTGTAGAATACCAGCTGGTAGGGGTACTCGCTCTCCGGGTACAGCTCTCTGAGGGTGTTGCCGTAGAAGCCCCCTCCACCACCCTTTACTGGGGCGTATGTGGCTGGAGGCACATACTTGGGGCCGCCCCAGAACCTTGCTCCTGTAATGCTGTTCCTGGTCTTGGCTAGGTCCTCGTTCCATAGCATTAGAGTCTTCTTGAACTTCTTCCTCTTGCTTGGCACTGGCCTCTTGGAGACGCCGTTCTCGTGGAACGAGTCTTCGTAGCTTGAGAATACTCCTCCCCTGGCTAGCATGTAGGCTACATACCTCCACTCGCCCGGTATTAGGTCCTTGAACTTTGCTATGGGGTAGTTCTCCTCCACGAATCTAACCTCCTCCTCTGGCACCTCCTCAGGTATCAGGCCCATATCCTTGGCGTGGATAGCTGCGTTGGCGTAGACCCTCATTATATAGTCCCATAGGTTGTTGAGGTCAAACGACTCCCCCTCGTATTGCTTGAGTCCCTTTATCGCCTTGGACCCGAAGCCTGGCATGCCTAGCTGCTTGGCTGTGTCTATGAAGAACTCCCAGAAGCTTGCATACCTCTCCGGCTCCCCTATCTTCTGTGTTAGTGGCATTATGACGGGGCTTCTGGCCCCTACAGCTATCTCCACGCCGCCGCTGGATGCGTATAGGTACTGCATTCCCAGGGTTCCTGTTTCTAGGTATGTAGTGTCTGGTATAATGTAGTCTGCGTACATCATTGTCTCGTTTATTGTAGTTGTTATTGCTATGAATAGTGGTAGCTTGCTGGTGTCCTTCAGGACCTTGATGAATTTCACCCCGTAGTTGGCTGATAGGACCGGGTTGCCGTAGAACAGTATTAGAGCCCCCATCCTGTAGGGGTATTCCTCCTGTATCCCTGCAAATATCTCGGTGTAGCTCTCCTCGGGGGTGTGCGGATACCAAGGCCTCTTGGCCGGGTAGGGGTTCTCTCCCCTCTTAACCCTAAGCCAGTACTCCAGGGTGTCCTCGTACCTAGCCTTGTGCCTGTCTATAGGTGGCCCCCATTTTACCGGCTCGCCGAAACCCTTCTTATCAACGTGATAGATGTACTTGTTGTAGCTAGTGTGCTCGGCCCTAGCTAGCAGGCCTCCCTTCTTATGGTAGTTCCCTATAAGCGTGTCAAGGGTCCTGTAGGCCCATACCCCGTACTCGCCCGTAGAGTGCATCGCCACCCCTCTATGCACGTAGGTGGCAGAGTAAGGCGCTGCCTCGGCGAAGTCCCTGATCATACTGGCAACCTTCTCAACGTACTCCCTAAACTCTGCCGTGCCGGGCTTGTAAGGGCTTGCCAGCGAGAGCCACTCCTCGAAGCTCCTGGAGAAAGCCTCATCCTTGACTATCCTGAACGCCGTCTTAACCTTAACCTTCTCCCCGCTGGCCAGCGTTACTACTCCCTCCCAGTCGAATACCGCCTCCCCGACCTGGTCGTATACAGCCAGCTTCTCGCCATCATACACTACAGGCTTCCCTTCACTACCCAGCCCGACGTCCTTATCCTTCAGGAACTCGCCGAACCTTTCATGACCCTCCTCGAACACGACTAGCCAGGTTGCATTGGAGTGTACAGGGTATCCTCTCTCCTCGGCAGCCTTCTCGTTTGTTATAGATAAGAAC
>WAKG01000120.1 GCA_015523445.1 Desulfurococcales archaeon
GCTGTATCCATTGTAGTAGTCTATATTAACTACATGCGAGGGGCCTCGGGGAATCTCAGTATAACTGTGGAGAGCCCGCTGAGCTGGAGCACCGCTGCTAAGAGCGCCCTGGCCTACCTAATCCTCACACTAGCCTCGACGCTAATAGCTAAGACGGGGCTAGACCAGACCCTCCTAGTCCTGGGCCTGGTTGGCGGGCTGGTAAATGCCACCGCCACCATACTGGGTATAGCATCGGTCCTTGGGAACATAGGTATATGCACTGCGATGTCTAGCATGGTCCTTGCAGTTGTAACAGCTACTCTAAACAAGCCGCTCTATGCAGACTACAAGGCCTTAGGGCCGGGGGAGAGAAGGATCCTCTGGATGTGGAGCGCAGTCCTAGCACTTGTGCCACTGGCCCTGGCAGTGGCTGCAGCGATGGGTGCATGCTAGCCCACTCCCCGGGACCCATATATATCCGGGCTTAGGCTCCACTGGTAGAGGTGGAGCCGGGTTGGGTGAGGCTAAGATACTTGTAGGTAGTAGGGGGAGCGTTGAGGAGTATGTGTTACAGCTAATCGTGGAGTTCAACCGGGGGGTTAACAAGGTCGTGTTGACGGCTTTCAACGATAACATGTGTAAGCTAGCAGATATATATGCAAGCCTCAAGGAGAGGCTAGGAGACCGGGTCAGTATAGAGTCTGGCTCCACCGGGACTAGGAGGGAGAGGGGCAGGAGGAGGCTCTACCTGGAGATCACGGTGATATACAAGCCTGTCTAGGCCTCAACTCCAACACCCTCACCAGCACCCCCATGCTCCATTATGCCAGTAACCCTATCAAGTAGCGAGGCTAGGACCTTGAACCCAGCCTCCGGGGCCGACTCGACTAGGTCAAGCTCCTCCTCCAGCCTCCTACTAGTCTCAACGGTCACAAGATCCCTGAAATTCTCCACTAGGTACTCGTAGACCTCTATCCCAGTCCTGGTCGGGACTATGTACTTCATCCTCTTACTCTCAATAGTGTAGCCATGCCTCCTATTAGCCTCTATAGCGCTTGCATAGGTGCTGGGCCTACCTATGCCGTGCTCCTTCATCAGCCTAACAAGGTCTCCACTCCGGTACAGGGTTACCAGGCTGGACCTGTAGACTCGGGAGTCTCTAACCCTATACACGGATCCAGGCCTAGCCTCCTCGGCCCACTCAACAACCTCTACAGGATACACTGCATAAAACCCCGGCTCCAGGATCCTGGAGACCATCGTATCCTCTACCACCTCTCCTGCCACGTCCCAGGATACCCTCGCCACCCTGACCTTGGCTCTACTCATCTGGCTAGCTATGAACCTCCTAAAGATCATGTCATACAGTGCTATGTGGAGCCTTGTCAGCTTGATTGGGGCCTTGATCGTCCCGTCAAGCACAGCCTTCTCTAGGTCTCTAGAGTCCAGGGGCCTGGTAGGCCTTATGGCCTCATGGGCCCCTCCCTCCCCCCAGGGCCTGCCAGTGTATAGGTCCATGAGGCCCCTGGACTCGAGGTATTGCCTAGCGATTGCCATGCCTGTGGGAGACACCCTGGTTGAGTCTGTCCTATGATACGTTATCAATCCAGACTCGAACAAGTCCTGGGCTAGCCTCATCACGGTATTGGCTGAGAGCCTTAACCTAGAGGAGGCCTCATAGACTAGTGTATCGGTAGTGTAGGGTGGTGGGGGGCTCCTCTCCTCCTCCAGCCTTTCTACAGACGATACAAACACCTGCCTAGTGGATGCGGTCTCCCTAGCCCTATCCCTATCGCCTGTAAATAGTCTAATCCTCCAGCCATTCTCAAGCGTTAGAACAACCCTGTAACCCCTAGTCTCCCTCCACTCCTTATACCTATCCACAATCCACCCGAGCACGGGGGTCTGCACCCTCCCGGCGCCGAGCCACCTCTTTCCATACCTCAGCCATAGATGGCTACTGAGGGAGAATCCTATCCACCTGTCAGCTATCCTCCTAACCATCTGGGCTGTTACCTGATTCTCGTCGATCCTAGCCTTATCCCTCAGCGCCTCGAACACCGCTACCCTGGTGACCTCGTGGAACTTAGCCCTCCAGATGTTCCCGTTATAGGGCTTCAGAGCCAAGTATATGTCCCATGCAATCTTCTCCCCCTCCCTGTCTGGGTCAGTTGCTATAACCACCTCGTCTACCTCCAGGGCCAGTTTCCTGAGCCTTGATACAGACGACATGGAGTCTAGTAGCGATGTGGAGCCGCACCTAGGGCAGGGGCCCCTGCCGGCGAACGTGTAGCCGCAGCTAGTGCACCTCTTTATCGTGTCGTAGACGGGCTTGAAAGAGGCTTTACTAGTGTGGACTCCATATAGGCTGCCATCCTCGTCTATAGCCAGGTCGAACATGTGCCCCTTGGAGGCGGTTATAGACATTAGGTATACGGTGCCTGACTCCTCATCCATAACAGCCGTCTCATATATCCTCCCCCTGCCATCCACCCTCTTGGAGGGCCTGCCCCAGAACCATGATATAGTCCTTGCCTTTGTCGGCGACTCTACGACTAGCAGTATGCTCTTCACGTTAACCTTCCTACCTCTACCCTTCCTAGTCTCATCTACCCTAGCCATCACCTCTCCAAGGTCTACCCCTTCCAGAGGCTTCAGTGTGGATGAGGTGTACCACGACAGCCTCTCGCCCAGAGCCTTAACCCTGTCCATTACAGTCTCAACTATTATACTGAGCCCCAGGGTCATCACGCCCCTGTGGAGCCTGCTGGTCCTCCCACTGGCCTGTATATAGGTGGGGGCGTCGGGCACCACGGCATATACTCCATCGAGGCCCCTCTCATATACTATGGAGCCAACCACTATGCTACCCTCCAGGGTAGAGTCCAGCCAGGAGTACGCCCTGGAGGCTGAGGACCTAACCTCATCCGCCAGCTCCCCCAGGGGGCCCTCAGCCTCTATTCTACCCCTAACTGCTAAGCCCACAAGCCTAGGATCAGGCACCCTGTCTAGCAAGTCCTTGATCCTCCTGGCAACATCCCCCGCCCACTCAACCCCCTCCTCCGACATGTAGAGTAGGAGTCTTAGCAGCCTTCTAGGGCTGAGAAGCGCCTCTTGAGCCCTAACCCTCGATCCGGGGACCCCTAGGAATATAGCGTACCTCACCCTCTCCGGGAGATCTAGCCCCCTAACAAGAACACCGTACCTGGATGCTACTCCAACCAGCACATCCACCTCTCCGCGGGCCAGCTTCTCAACAGACCTCCTCGAGGAGGTCACCGCCTGAGCGGTCCTAACCCCATCCCTAGCCAGCCTCTCAGCCACGAGCCTAGCATAGGATTTTCCGTAGATCTGGCTTACGAACACTATCCCCCCGGGACCCAGCCTCCTCACCAGTCTCAGGACCTCGCTGTAGGGATCTCGGGTCACGGTGTAGGTGTCAACGACGTTCCTCATATAGTCGGTGCCTCCCCCAACCTCGAAGCCTAGGAGCTCCTTGAAGACTAGGTGCTTGACCCCGCGGGGCCTCCCTGTGGCCGAGGCTATGACGAGCTGGGAGAAGGCTTGTAGGGTGAAGGACCTTAGCAGGGACTCGTACTCCACGATCCTCCCCTTGATCCTCTCGACTAGGTGGTCCCTGCCCGAGGCCAGGGCTGAGTATAGCTTCAGCTTGGCATCCACAAGCCTATAAGCAGTCTCTACAACCTCCTGGGGTATACCCATCAACCCGAGGACCCTATCTATGTTCCTACTATTCCTTAGTATACTATCCACGTCGTCAACTATGACTAGATTGAAGGGTGAATGAGGCTCTAGTGTATGGAACCTCCTCTGGAGGAACCCTGTGGTCACAACTGCAACCTTGAAGTCGCCCCCCTCTATCTGGGCAAGAGCCTCCTCCCTAGCCCTTCTCCCCATGCTGGAATAGTAGTAGGCAACCCCACCCCCAAGTATTGACTCGATCCTGGAAGCGGTCTGCCTTACAAGGTTCTCAGTAGGGGAAAGGTATAGGACCCTCCAGCTCCTCCCCTCAACCCTGAAACTAGCGTAAACGCTGAGAAGGGTGGACTTGCCTACCCCAGTGGGGGCTATGATCGCCATGCTGTCCCCCATGAGGAGGCGCCTTGCCCAGCTCCTCTGGGCGCTCCACGGCCTCATACCCACCTTGGATACGAAGTACTCCTCAAACCTCCTATACTCGGCCTCTAGCATGTAGAGCCATCCATACCCCCTCAGGGCCCCCCTCCTCCTCAGCTGCTCAGCCACGTCATCCACGCTACCCGGGGAGGCCCTGGGCAGGCACGAGCGGCATGGAAGCCCCTCAGCCAGCCTGTCGGCCCCAATCGGGCCCCCACAGTTGGGGCACATCCTCCTGTATACTGGCGTTATCCATCGTGTCAACTTCATAGCCCCCACCGGGATGATCCTCCCCGGTGGGGATGGTTAGGAGTCATGGTGGGGTTGAGGAGTATGAGGCCTGGTGTTACTCTAGCCTATGAATATTGATATGGCTAGTGTTATTGCTATGGAGAGCAGGCCTCCAGCCGCTAGGTATACCTGCATCCTGCCCGGCTTGAGACCTAGGAGTAGGCCGGCAATGGCTCCAGTATAGATCCCGGTTGCAGGTAGGGGTATGGCTACGAATATCGTCAGCCCCAGGCCGCCCCACCTCTCTATACTGGGGCCAGCCCTTCTGAGGGCGCTCGACCTGTACCTAGAGTATAGTCCTCCAACAAGTGGGGCCCTGGATAGGAGGGGGTCCAGTATAGAGAGGAGCCTGGATAAGAGGATGGAGAGTAGTATAGCCTCGGCAGATGCCACTACTACGACCTTGGCCAGGGGAAGGCCAAGATAGGCTCCGAGCAGGACAGCGTACCTAGGCTCCAAGCCAGGTATAATCCCCGCTACAGCAACAGCCAGCAGGGGATCAAATCCCTCTAGCCACGACGGGACCTGGACCGATGCCACTCCTAAGAGCACCCGCCAGTATAGCAGTTGTGGCTAGCAGTACACTGTATAATAGTATGCTGGCTGGGGCCTCCCCGGAGTAGGCGTAGATAGATGCTAGTATGAGTGATGACGCTAGTAGAGGATAGGAGGCGTATCTAGGAGGGGCTATGAGGCTCGCCGCCAGTAGGCCAGCAACCGTTAATGCGGCCAGGCTTGCTACTGGCGAGGATACTGTGAAGGCAAGGTATACGCCTATCAGGACGCCAGCCAGGCTTGGGATCGATACTGTGAGGATGAGGAGCCTGTAGAGTGCTAGGTAGGCGGCTGAAGCCCTCCTAAGTAGGGGGCTAGAGTCTTGGACTATCCTGGCAGCCTCACTTATGTCACCCTGCCTTAGTGACTCTAGCAGGCTGTTGAGGAGTGGCTGGAGGCCTGGGGGCTTGGGCGCCCCTGTCTTCTCGTGGACCTCGTATATGGTCTTCGCGGCCTTGGCGACCTCCAGGATACTGTCCTTGAGGGCGCTCCACTCGCTGGAGGACCTTGATAACGCTGTTATGTATGAAAGTATGCTTGCCACCTCATCCAAGGATAGGGCCCCCGCTAGACGGACATCTCCCACTCCTTCTTCTGTATATAGGTGGCGGCATTCAGTATCAGGTACTTGGCTATGTTGGATGGGATGTAGTAGTGTGTGACCGATACGTCGTCCCGGGAGCCCTCGGAGTAGGCGGAGGAGATCCTCATCATGTAGATCTCGTCGGGTAGCCTCCTGGCTATCTCGCCCCAGCTGGACAAGACGCTCTCCGGATCCACGATCAGCTCCCTAGGCTTGGAGCCGGGCCCGGTCCTAATCACTATCCTCAGCGGATCCCTCATCCTGGCTGGCTTGAAGTTATGGCTGAACTCCTCCATCGTTGCGACCTCCTCTAGGTCCTTAATCAGGACCCAGCGCCAGTCGTCCTCGTCTATATCTATGAACCCGGCTACTCTATGGTCCTTGTAGTCGGGCTTCCTCATCTCCCTCAGCCTCGAGTCTATAGTCTTCTCAGCCAGATCAAGTAGGTCGGCCAGCTCTATCACGGTAAGCGCAGTCCCCTCGAGCATGCGGGCTATCCTCATTGCTAGGTCCTGCATCCACGGCCTTATCGGCGGGAACCTGAGGACCTCCAGGGCTAGCGGGGTCAGGCCTCCTATGCTGGTGGTGAGGACCTTGATCCTACCCTCCTTCAGCCTCTCTATGAAGTCTATGGCCTCCTCCACGTTTAGGTGCTCCTCTATGACCTGCCTGACCGCCTCCTCGACAAGTATGCTATCTTCATCCATGTCTATACTACCTATCTTGCCCAGGTCAAGCTGTATCTCCCTGAGCACCTGGAAGGTGTAGGGGCTCCTCATCACAGCCTTAGCAACCAGGTCCTCGAACTCGGCCAGATCGATGGACTTCAGGGCTTCGATCGGGTTGAAGTCCCTGGCTCCTATGCTGAAGCCGAAGAATGTGCTCCTGTAGTACACGTTAAGCCCGGCCTCCTTAGAGGCTAGGAATGATAGTACTATTGCCAGGGTCTCCGATACCCCGCTCCCCAGGGGCGCGGTCACTATATGCTCCCCATTATACTCCTCGTATATGATAGTGTCTCTGGATGGAGGCTCTATACCTAGCTTATAGTACCTATCCCTTAGCTCCTCCACAGCCGCTAGACCATTGGGATCTGCATCGACGCCGTGGATGGAGCCGGGCTCCATTATGACGTCCATGAATACCTCAGCGACCCTAGAGGACCTGCGTGGTCCCTCACCCTTCCAGAGTGGTATCTCAGCTGTGGACTCGGCGGGCTCCACCTCGATCTTAGCCATGTTCTCGTCGATCCTCTTCACACTCCAGGACCTGCCCGCCAGCCTGATGGTATCCCCTGCGCGGAGGTGCTTGTACACGAATATAGCGTCTATATAGCCTATAGTCTTATCCCCGTGCCTCACTATGAACGAGTCCTTCTCGGGTATGGTGGAGAAGAACTCGGAGAAGTCGCGGCTCCACCACATCCTGGAGCCCCTGTCACCGCGGAACTGCCATATCTTGTAGAAGGTTGGGCCCGGCCTTATCATACCCATAACTCTCTTGATCAGCCCGTTGCCCTCCATGTATGAGAGCATCCTGTCGAACTCCTCCCTGGTTAGGGTATAAGCGTTTACCGACTTGATCAGGTTGAAGGCCTCAGCCTCTGGGACCCCGCCCCTCTCCATTGCCATGCCTAGGACTTCCTTGGCTATCACGTCCAGCGGTATCCTGTCTATGATCACATTCTCAACATAGCCGTCGTAGGCTAGCTCTGCCTCTGCTAGGGACTCGGCGAAGTCTATCACACCCATAGCAATAATGGATCCCCTCGACTCCCCGTCGAGAGTGTGCCCGCTCCTACCTACCCTCTGGAGGAGGCTAGCAACCCTGCCGGGCGCCCTGACCTGGATCACCTTCCTTATCTTGCCAACGTCTATCCCCACCTCCAGCGTCTTGGTGCAGACTATAGCGCTTAGGCTACCCCTCCTCAGCCTCTCCTCGGCTTCCTCCCTAAGTTCGG
>WAKG01000121.1 GCA_015523445.1 Desulfurococcales archaeon
AGACAACACTAGCTGTGGAGGCCGCGGTAGTATAGCCCGGCCCAGTATGCGGGCCTTTCGAGCCCGTGACCCGGGTTCAAATCCCGGCCGCGGCACCACCCTAGGGGCTCCGCCCCTAGAACCCCCCTTCTCCCGCTTGTGTTCCTCGCTTAGACCCTCTAGCCACTCGCAGGACCCTATCGACTTGGTTATCTTCCTCTTCAACCCCGGATCCCACCACTCCTTAACCAGGTAATACCTGCCCTTGACCCGCTTCACCCTGTAAAACATCACGCCGCCTGCAATACGATGGTATAAATACGGCCCTTGGGGGTGGCCGGATGTAAACCCGCTTCGGTAGGCCTTACCATAACTGTTAGGGTTTAAGGGGTTACGATAGCTCTGGGATAGTTTTGTCCCTGGGGCCTCTCTCCCGCTCTTACCTCCTCTAGGACGGCCTAGGGTTGGGTCGGGGCTGCGAGTGTGATGTGGGTCCCATCTGTTGACCTGCGATGAGGGACTGACACGCTGACCCGCCGCCCCACGATACAATATTATCCAGGGCCCCAATTCTAGGTCTATGGTTCTTACGGGTGAACATCCTGCCCATGCCGAGAAGGACTGCCGAGGCAGCTCTAAGGGTAGCTGGCGGGGAGTGGAGCCAGGAAAAGGTGCACCAGTAGCTACTGCGAGTTTACAGGGCTAGGAAGAAGGGCAGCTAGTCTTGGCCTTCAGGTCGTGCTCCCTAAGGAAGTCTAGCTGTGGCTTGAGCATCCTGAATGCTTCATCAATGGCTTTCCCAGGATATACTCTTCCTTCTGCTCGCCAAACCATACACCTAAACTATAATGTGAAGGAAAGGGGTGAAATAGCCGTCCAGGAAGTGTCTGGGGTAGGCCAGGGCCGGATACTACCGTATATTGCCCCGCCACCTGGGTTTGTAAGTATGGTCCCGTTGCATATAAGGAATGCCCTGATCGTGGTGGAGATGGGGCTCGGGGAAGACAAGCTTCATAGAGGCCAAGCTGGGGGCAGTTAACAAGCTACTAGGATATGACGTGGATAAAGGAGTATTGTGGGGCTGGCGTTGATAAAGTCTGGTTTAATATAAATGCTTCATATAGCCAGTATACCCTCTTATAGGATACGTATCCTTATTATGTAGAGTCCATCCTCCCTGGCGTCTTCTAGGACCTCGTATCCTAGGTCCTCGCCTAGGTTCTTTATGGCGTACCACGTGTCCGGGTCCCTTGATAGTATCTCGTATTCCTCCCCGGGGCGTGCCTGGTTGAGTATGTATGTCTGTATCGCCTCTATCTTGGGTAGATTGCACTTCTCCTCTATCTTTCTAAAGTCTATTATCTTGGTCAATCGCCACCCCTCTCTATGGGGGCGCCGATCATGTTGCCCCACTCGCTCCATGAGCCGTCGTACACCCTTACCCTGGGGTAGCCGAGTAGCTCTTTGAGGACAAAGAATGTATGGGCGGCCCTCTCACCTATCCTGCAGTATACTATGACCTCCTTGTCTGGCGTGATCCCTGCCTCCTCGTACATCCTCCTCAGCTCCTCGACCGGCTTGAACCTGCCATCATCCTGCACGGCCTTCTTCCACGGTATGTTGACGGCCCCGGGTATATGACCTCCCCTCTGCGCGGCCTCGTTGGGATACTCTGGCGGGGCCGTGATGTCGCCCCTATACTCCTCCGGGCTCCTGACGTCTACCAGCGCAACCCCGGGGTCGCGGAGCCTCTTGAGCACGTCTAGGAAGTAGGCCCTTAGTGTTAGGTCTACCTTGGATACCTTGTAGCTTGTCTGATTCCTGCTAGGCTCCTCTTTGGTCATAGGGTAGCCTAGCATGATCCACCTGGAGCGGCCTCCGTTGAGGAGGCTGACCTTCTCGTGCCCGTATATCTTCATGACCCAGTATGCGAAGGCGGCGAACCAGTTGTTGTAGTCTCCGTAGAGGATCACGTGGCTATCCGGCTCCACGCCTAGCCTCGACATCAGGGCCTCGAAGCTCTCCCTATCTATTATATCCCGCTCCGGGTACTTGTTTAGGTCCTTCTTCCAGTCTATCAGGGTTGCCCCGGGTATATGTCCTATCCTATAGGCACTGTCAGGGTCGTAGTCAACCTCTATAACCACTATCTCCGGGGAGCCTAGCCTCTCCCTAAGCCACTCAGCCTCAACCAGAGGGGGCACCGACACGCTTAGCCACCAGTAACAATGATACGTGGTTAACCGGTATATTCGGGCCTATGTATTTAACGTGTTCAAAAACAATCCATCCAACAAATGGGGTATGAGGACTAGGCGCAGCCCGACCCTGGCAAGCCCAGGGTGTGAGGACCACCGGGTTACCCGACCCCTCGAGGTGGTGAGGAGTGGAGTGGATAATCATAGCCGCCATACTCCAGGGAGTGCTGGAGTGGCTCCCAGTCAGTAGTAGCGGGCAGGTAAGCCTATACTACATTCATATAGCAGGCCTTAGCCCAGGAGAGGCGTATAGGGCCAGCGTAGCCCTACACCTAGGCACAGCTCTAGGAGCCATAGCTGCCCTTAGGGGTGAGGTCTTAGATGCTGCACTCAGGGGTCCATGGCTGAGGGTGGCCCTCATACCCATGCTGGCTGGGGCCCCGGTGGGCTTAGCGGTCATGAATAGCGTAGAGGGGGCTCCCGGGGATACAGTAAACGTGCTCATAGGTGTAGGGCTCATAGTAACAGGATTCCTGGTAAGGGCGAAGGGTAGTGGGGGTAGGAGCGTAGAGGAACTAGGGGCCACGGAGCTGGCAGCCATAGGGATCCTGCAGGGACTGGCTGCGATACCAGGCCTCTCGAGGAGTGCAGTAACCATAGCAGGCCTACTGGCAGTAGGCCTCAGGCCGGGCGATGCTGTGAGAGCCTCCATAGTCATGGGGATACCTGTAACCATGGCTGCGGGCTTCTACGAGGCGGCTAGGGGTGGATTGAGCCTAAGTCTTCCCGAGGCGGTGCTAGGGCTCGCGGTAGCTGGGCTGTCTCTTATACACATCTCCGA
>WAKG01000122.1 GCA_015523445.1 Desulfurococcales archaeon
CCTAGCCCCTGGCCTGGGCTTCCTACCCCTCCTCCTCAGATCCATGTATACTATGAGGAGGGGGAGCCATATACCCAGGCTAGACACAATCCTCAGGGCACAACCCCACCCATCCCCACCCTCATCCTCCACGCCCCCCGCGACGCACTGGTACGCGGCCTCCAAGCCCTCCAGGGCCCCCGAGGCCAAGTAGCCGCTAGACTCCAAGGCCCTACAGAAGTCCCGGTCTAGGCACTCGACAAGCCTAACCACGCCACCATCAATCCTAACCAGAGCCCTAGCCACTAGGGGCCACCCATGTAGATCAGGCTATCAACCCACAGCACCAATATAACCGGGGGTGCATCCCGGATGGAGCGGGTAGCTGTGAGGGCGCGAAACAGGGGAGGCCTGAAGCCGGGGGATGCATGGAGGCTCAAATCCTGGATACTATCCTTGGGAGAGGCTAGAAGTGTGAATGTCAGGGTAGCCCCTAGGCATATAGAGATCGATATGGTTGCCTCCAAGGACGTTGTGAGGAGGCTAGAGGAAGAGCTAGGCCCCCTAGAGCCCCTGACAGGCGGAGACCCCTGGAACCTGGCCAAGAGCCAGAGGTTCTGGGAAGCCCACGAGGAGCTGGAGGAGGAGTGGAGACTAACCAAGGATCCGGGCCTAGAGGCAGTGATAAAGGCTATGGCTGCCCTGGCCAAGGCGCAGGAGGGCAGGCTAGATGCGGCCCTAAGGATAGTATCCAGAATACCCCAGGGCCTAGGGGTAGATAGGAGGTGCGTGGAGGAGATGGCCGCTAGGGCTTATCAGGGCCTCGAGGCCGATATACTTAAATGTATAGGTGGTGCACGATGGCGGGACTCAGAAGGCTCAGGCCGCCACCCGACATAAAAGTCCTAGAGGCGGCTGGCGCCCTAGGGGATGGAAGAGTCCATGCTGAAAAGCTGGGGATGGGGCTGGTTAAGGCCCTTGTATCCTCTAGCGGAGGGGAGAGGAGGTACCTGGTGGTAGTTAAGGTGCCCGGGGATAAGAGGCCCACAACCATATATGCGTATAGCGATGACAACGGGACCAGGTATAGGGGGTATGTGGGCTACCCCATAATAGCGGTGCTCATGATCGAGGGCCTGCTACCCCGTGACAGGAGGCTGGAGGAGGCCCTGGCAGGCCTGAAGTGGAGGGAGCTGAATGAGAGATATAAGAGGTACAGCCTGACGAAGGAACACGCACTCAAGGCAGCGTCGAGGCTAATACCATACAGGGAAGCGGTTGAGTATGTAGCATCGGCCATGGCTAGGCTAAGGAGCTACACGATATACTATGACCCTAGCCTGGCCTCAAAACACCAATAATACACTCAGGGGGCACCCGGCTAACAGTATAAACATTCCTCCCCTTCCTCTCAGGCGTAAGACCCCGCTCGGCTAGGCAATCCCTACTAACCACAAGCACAGCAACCCGCGGCCCATGCCTCCTACCAGTCTCAACAGCATCCTCAACACTAGCGGATAGGTGGACTAGAACCCTCCTCATAGGGAGGATCCCAAGCCTAAGTATGCTGCCAAGCCTATCCTCAACAGTCCCATGATAGAGAAGAGGAGGCACATCTCCTGGTAGAGGCTCAACCTCGACCCTCACACTATGGCCATACCTAGCCCGGATCCTACCTCCACGGAGCTCATACCTACCCTTAGGGTCTAGCAGTGCTACAGCCTCCACATGCCATCTCTCCAGCCAGGGAAACAGGGGCTTAAGGCCCCTAACAAGCCCCTCAACGCTTGCCCACCCCCGGGGATCGAGCTGGATCCCATACCTAGCCGGGTCGTGCCTCAGGGCATGGGCCATCCTCTTGCTCAGCGCAACCCTCCTAGCAGAGTCTAGATGACCGCATACACCCCTATGCCCGCAGCCCTCCGGATCCTCACTGTAGCCCCCGCCACAGCAGAGGTATAGGTCACGCACCCAGGGGCACCTGGATAAATATACCCGGAGGCCTCTAAAGGTGTTTAGAGTGTGGTGCTTCAGGTGGGCGAGGCCAGGGACCCCTCAAGGGATCCTGCTGTAGTCAAGAAGATGGCGGTACTCCTCATGCAAGGCGCTGTCATGCTCCAGGAGACTTGCCCCCTAGACGGGCTCCCCCTCTTTAGGCTACGTAGCGGGGAGATCGTCTGCCCCGTCCATGGCCGTGTGATGATAGTATCGAGCGAGAGGGAGGCAAGAGATGTGGAGGTCGAGGAGGTGCTATACGAGGTTATGTATAGAGCGGCGCTTAGGCTGAGGGAGGAGGCAGAGAAGGGGGAGCCCGGCAGGCTGAGGGAGTGGGTCCAGGTAATACTGGGTATAGAGGAGATATTAGACATGAGGAGAAGGAGGATGAGAGAGGTAGACGATAAGGAAAAGCAGGAGGGCCAGGGGTAGATGAAGCCCCCGCGGGGGTACCTCTATACCCGGGGGAGCATATATGGAGAGTCGGCCGCCAGAGAGCTGTATCGAGGAGTGCGTGCTTTGGGTTAAGAGAGCTAGGATACTGGAGGCTAAGGTGGAGATCCGGGATGAGTGGGATCCTGGCCCCAGAGCCGAGAGTATAGACCTAATGGTGAAGAGCCTGACTCTGCCTAGCGTTGACGAGATCCCCATACTCTCTGCCATACTAAGGACTCTTTATGATAGGAAGGTTGGTATATATGAATATGAAGCCCTCCCACTGGACGAGGCTAGGGTTGACAGGCTGACAAGGCTCATAAACCACTCCTTCAAGACTGGCAGGGGGATCATACTGGTAGCTCCCAGCCTACTGCCCGTATCCCTCATATCTAGGCTGGACCAGGATAAGCTGGAGATCCTAGAGTCGAAGCTTGCCCTCGAGGCAACTATAAGGTACACGAACACACTATACCTGCCAGACCCCAACACAGCTGGGGTTAGCAGCATTGAGATCGTGGCCAAGAGGAATAGTGAGGCTAGTTATGAGAGGGCAGAGTGGCTAAAGTATATGGCTACCAGGCTAGGCCTAAGGGTGGAGAGGATACGCAGTCTTGAGGACAACACCGAGATCTTAAGGTACATAACAATGGACGGAGTCAACACACTATATACCAGGATACCGGTAACAAAGGTGGCCAGCCTAGTAGTGGCCCTATCAAGATGCCTCTCGCTGGACGGCATATTACCCCTGGAGAAGAGGGACACGGCGACCCACCTCATATACGCTCTAGGTATAACATTTGATGAGGCTAGAAGAATAGGGGAGAGAATACTGGGCTACACCGGGATGCTCGTTGCAGATATGTGGATGGATATATTCGAGGAGCACGTAAACACGGGGTGTAGCAGGGGTATGGCAAGCCTGTACAGTAGAGTTCTCGACTAGTCCTCTAGGTCGGGCTCCTCCACGATCCTCTTACCCGTCACCACCTGGTCTATACTGTGGATGACGCATCCAAGCTCCTCCAGCTTCCTCTCTACCTCGCTAAAGTCGATATCGGTTCCCTCCAGCGTTATGCTGAGGGTTATTGTGTCAACATCGATTTCCTTCACCGTAATGTTGACCCCCTCCACTCCAGGGAGATCGCCGATCTCCCGTCCAACATCAATGACGGAGGGGCCCTTAATGGGCTTCAATATGTCTAAGACTAGACGCCTCACAGGCGCAGGCATTCCACGGGTTCACCAGTCTGCTATAACAGTGGTGGGTAGAATTATATAAGTAGGGGCCTTAAGGACATTCCCTCCAAACAAGCTCCTCGGCCAGCATGGATGAGGCGTCTAGTGGAAGCACCTTGAGGAAGGTAGCGGCCACCCTCCTCCTGGCATCGTTTATGTCGAGACCCCTAACCTGGCCACCTACAGGCCAGAGGAGGCTATCAATATGGATCGGGGGGATCCCGGATAAGCTGGCAACCATCCCCCACGCCTCCTGGGCCGTAGTGGGATAGCGGAGCACCTCATCGGGGCTAGAAGCCTCCACTATCCCGCTGGTGTATGTTAGGCAGGACACCCTCACGTCCACCGGTATGGGTATGGATGCCCTCAGAGGAACCCTCCTCTCTGGGCCGCCGAGGGCATAGTACCCCATCTTCAGGGAGAACACTATCGTCTTCCTCCACACCTCTACCTGGAGGGCCCTTGCCAGCCTCTCCAGCACCATATCAGGCTCCCTAAGGATCACCTCGGGGTCACTATAGATCCTCTCTAGGAGCCTCCTAGCCCTATACTGGACAGTCCTGATCCTCCTAACCTTAGCATCCCGCCTGACCGAAGCCCCGGGGCACTCGCTTAGGAACCAGATAACGTCGTTGACAATATCCCTAATACTGGAGGCTGGGCCACGACTCCTCCACCTGGAGGAGAGTAGCCTGTTAAAGCAGCTCCACCACTCCTCCCCCTTCATAGCCAGCCTATAACTGACTAGAGCAACCAGCATTGAGTACAAGACACCTGCAGGCTCACCCACAATTCCGGTTAGACCCCTAACAGCTGGATACTGGGGATCGAGCCCCTCCTCTACAGAGAATACCCCATCGAGCCCCACATACTCCAATGCGTATGCAACCCGATCCACGCGCTCCAAGCTTATGCCGTAGGGTCTAAACCCCGTCTCCACAGCCACTACCCAAGAGGCACATAAGCGTAGGCCAGGCTAAATAGCCGGGATCACATCCCGTAGCATCAGAGGGGTCTGCTGTGGCTGTGAAACGCGTGATCCTATACGAGGTGTGGGTTAGACTCAGGAGGAGGTTTGAGACAAGCTTCGGGGCCACAAGAGAGAGGCCAGCTATCCTGGTGAGGGTCCTAGGTGATGACGGTGAGGAGGGGTGGGGAGAGGTAGTCGCTGGAGAGGGGCCGTGGTATAGCTATGAGACGTATGAGACTGCTATACACATATTGAGGGACTACCTGATACCTCTCATGTCGAGGAGGAGGGCCTATACACCCGTAGATTTCATCGAGGCGACTAGAGTAGTTAGGGGGCACAACATGGCTAAAGCCGGGCTAGAACATGCCCTCTGGGACCTAGAGGCTAGGAGAAGGCGGATACCCTTATGGAGGCTCCTAGGGGGTGTAAGGGATAGGGTGGAGAGTGGGGTCAGCGTAGGGATCCAGCCTAGCATAGATGATCTTATCGAAACAGTCTCCCACCACCTCGACGAGGGGTATAGAAGGATCAAGATAAAGATAAAACCAGGATGGGATGTAGAACCAGTTAAAGCCATCAGGAGAGAGCTAGGTGACATACCACTCCAGGTCGATGCCAACGCAGCGTATAGCCTATCCGACATACAAACATTCAGGGATCTAGACGATCACAACCTACTAATGATAGAGCAGCCACTCCACTACGAGGACCTACTAGACCATGCAGAGCTGTCGAGGAGAATCAGGACCCCAATATGCCTAGACGAGAGCATAACTAGCCCCCGCCGGGCGCTGGAGGCTCATAAGTTAGACAGTGCACAGGTGATCAACGTGAAGCCTGGCAGGGTAGGAGGCCACCTCGAGTCACTCAGGATCCATAGGATATGGTATGAAGAGGCTGGCCGCCCACTATGGATTGGGGGTATGCTCGAGACTGGCATAGGCAGGGGGCACCTAGTAGCCCTAGCAACTCTACCTGGGGTTGGATACCCCAACGATATAAGTGGGAGCAGCAGGTACTATGAGAGTGATATTGTAGAGCCTGAGTGGGTTGTGGAGAACGGTTATATAAGGGCTCCTGAGAGGCCGGGCATTGGGGTTGAGCCCCTGCTGGATGAGATAGAGATGCTGTCTAGGAGGAGGATCGTGGTAGACCTGCCCTGAAAACGCTTCTAAGCCTCCTAGAGTAGCCTCCAACAAGTATAGCCTCGCTCCCTAGCGCCCTAGAGGCTACCACTACCCATACCACAAGGTTGACCAGGAGACCGGCGAAGCCTGTTGTAGCCATCCCGTGATCCCCGGTAACCACCCCCCATATTACTAGGTAGAGGAGCACCACCGGGTCTAGGTATACTATGCTCCACACACCCTCCAAGCTGGTCAAGTCTATCCCGAAGAACACTGCGAAGACCGGGGCCAGAAGGAGCAGGCCCACGTAAGAGGAGGCTAGTTGGGCTCCTCTAACATCCTGAGGTATACTACCAACAACCATGCCTATGAGTAGGGAAGTTACTAGGGTAACGGTGAGTCCAACCATAAACGCAACTATACTCAGGGGAGTCATACTAATCGTAGGAGAGGCCTGTATACCCTGTTCAGGCGCCTGGTTTACTATGGAGCCTAGGGAGTAGAAGTAGATCCCGATACCCACAGCGTAGCTTATAATTCCGAGCCCAGTTATGAACGCCACCCCCAGGATCTTACCCAGTATTAGTTCCCTCCTAGAGACGGGCAGGCTGAGGAGCATCTCCAGGGTCTTAGACTCCCTCTCTATACCCACGCTAGTCGCCGCAACCTGCATGCTAGACATTACCAATATCATAGTAGCCATGGTGACGGAGAGGCCTACTCCGAAGACGAGGCCGAAGGCCTCTCCAGGTGATAGAGGCATACCCCTGTAGTAGAGAGTAGTATTTGACACTACCGGTCTCTGGAGGAACCATTCATCAACATTAGGAAGAGAGGCTTTGATAAGGCTGGCGACAAGGTTGTAGACGCCCTGAGTGAATGAAGCCTCAACTTGCTGGGGCAGAGACATACTGAGGAAGTTGAGTGACATAGTCATGACTATTATATCAGCCCTACCCGGGATCCCCCGTGTGATGTTATCGAAGAACTCATCATCAATGATCACCACCGCGGTTCGATCCTCAAGGAGTTCGCTCGGGTCTACATCACCCAAGTAGATCGGGACACCTAGGCTATCAGCCAGCATGTTGGCATAGTCGCTATAAGCCTGGCCCCTATATATTATGGCGTAGTTCCTAACCTGCTCAGCCTGCTCCAGGGCCTGTTGACCAGCAGCCATAGACATGCCAGCGAATATGACAAATATTATTATGGGGCCCAGTATCACGCCTAGGAGCACCGTCCTCTCCTTGAGTAGCTCCTTGACCTCCTTCATCATAACCTGCTTAAGCTTCAACAGAATCACCCCCAATAGCGTTTATGAATGCCTCCTCCAGGTTAGCCCCACCATATCTTGATACTAGCTCTCCGGGGGTTCCCTCGCCCAGCTTCCTACCTCTATGGAGGAACATGAGCCTGTCGCATAGGTATTCCACCTCGAGCATGTTGTGGCTAGAGAGGAGGACTGTGCCCCCTGAGCGAGCATACTCCTTAATAATATTCCTAACCATGACGGAGTGGTAAACGTCGAGGCCACTTGTGGGCTCGTCTAGAATAGCGACCCGGGGCTTGGCCATCAGCACTGCTGCCAGGAGTATGCGCCTCTTCATCCCCTTACTATACCCGCCCATAGGCTTGTTAAGGGCTTCACCGAGACCCGATATCTCAACACCTCTCTCAACCATCCTATCAACCTCATTCTCGTCCTCGGCGTAGAGGCCAGCGACGAAGCGTAGGAAGTCAATCCCCTTTAGGTGTCTATAGACGCCTGCATCCTCTGGCAGGTAGCCGATTAGGCCCTTCTCCCTGGCCTCCCCCGGCTCCTTACCCTGGATCAGCACTTTCCCTGTGTCGGGCCTAAGTATACCAGCAATCATCCTGAGGGTGGTTGTCTTCCCAGCACCATTGGGCCCTATAATCCCGTAGATCTCCCCCTCGCCTACTGTGAAGGAGACCCCCCTAACAGCTTCGTGTCCATCGAAGCTCTTCCTGAGGTCCTCGACAACTATCACATCCATATCCGGGGGCACCCTCCAAGGACTAATACGGCATTCCTAGGGGATAATAACCCGGGGGGATGAGCGCAACCTCCGACTCCGACCCGGTGTATATGGGGAGGCCCTGCGATAGCGACCCTCCTAGGAGGTGCTCAGTTACCCCAGAGGCAGTCACTGCCCAATACAGGGCTCCTTCCCGGGCACGACTGTCTTCATCGCCCTCCTAGGAATCTTTTTACCTTGTCTATGATAGGATTCAACAGATCTGCTCCATATCCCTCCATCGGGTCCTCCAGCAATGGTAGGTTTATCGAGTCCATGTACCCGGCTAGGGCCAGAGCCTCGCCTGAGTCAACACTCCAGGGCTTTCCAGCTAGTGCGACCAGCTCGATTGCTTTTGAGAATCTATCTCCATCAACCAGGTATGCTGTCCCAGGGCTCACGGCTACTACTAGGTCTGGCCTGGCGGTTGCCCTAGTTGGAGCCGCTATGTTAGAGTTAGATTCGACCACAACCACATCCGACATTCCACTTACCCTGAAGAGGCACTGGTCAACTTCATCCACGTACTGGCCAGCTAAGATGTTCTCCATGGCTTCATCGCCTGCACGGAGGGGTATGGGCATAAGGCTACCTGCAACCTCCATAACCTCCTTCTCTAGGCTCTTTGGCGCCCTTCTCAGGGCGTCAGGATTGAATAGGTGAACGCTATGCACATTACGGCCCCTGCAGAATGTGGCTCTAGCCAGCCCGATCCTCCTAGCCAGCCCCTGCACTCCTAGAATGTCCCTAATCCTCCACGACACCCTCTCCGGGTCTAGGGGGAGGATATGGAAGCCTAGTGGATTAACCAGCTCTACGGGAGCCCTCTCCACGGGCCTCCTCAATGCCAGGGCATCACCGGTGGCAAGGACTCTGAGCCTCCTAGACTCCCTCAAAGCCCAGGGGCTGATCCATACATCTGTGCCCCCTACAGGCTTGAATGGGAACGCTTCTATCCCCTCCCTGAGTAGGGCTGAGACTAGGCTAGAGGCCATAACAGTCTTACCAGAGGACTCTGGGTAGAGGCCCACTACTAGAATGATCAAGACTAGCCCACCGGGGGCTATAGACCCCTCGGCGCTGTGGGTAGCTTATCCTTGGGCACATATACGGGACTCCTCCTATTGGGCGTGAATAGTACTAGGGTACCCTCTTCCTCGAGCATTCTTAATACCTTCCTAGCCGTGGATATTGTGACGTTGTAGCGCTGTGATACTTTGAATGGGGTCACGTAGGACTCCCTAGCCAGGTCTCTCCTAGCCCTCTTGAGTAGTTCCTCAGGAACACTTACATCATACCTTGCCTGCTCTGTTAGAGAGCGTGATACACCCTTCCCTTTACCCTGCTTCTGCTTAGCCAAGCCAGTGCACCTGTCTGGATCGTGTCCAGGGGCTAGTCTAATAAGAGTTCCGTGCACCTCCGTACTGCTTCTAAAAACTCTTAGTTCCTAGGCAGGGTGGCGGGGCCCGCCTGGGCTACTCCTCGATCTTTATTACCAGCGACTCCTCCTGCGCCGCGGGGGCCTCAACTACTTTGGGTTGCTGTGTGAACCCCTTCTTTACAGGCTGGGCCTCTCTAGTGTAGGGGCCGCTGGCTATCTCCAGAGTCTTCTCCAGCCTGTCTAGGGTGCTCTTAGCATCGCTCTTCTCAGCGGATAGGGACTCTTTAAGCTTTCTCAGGTGGTTCATCCCTTGGGTGTATCCCCTCTCAGAGACTTCTCCGCTGAAGTATAGCATCTGCAGATTGGCTATGGCGCTTGCTATGTGGAGCAACTCATCGTCTATCCTAGCTATCCTGGACTTAACCTCCTTCTTGACGTTATCCGCGTTTATCTTCAGCTTCTTTATCTCCTCGGATAGCTTCCTCTTCATTCCATCTACAACCTCCGCTGGTATATCGCCGCTGCTAGCGATGTTCTCGAGAGCCTTCCTCCTCCTGTATGCCCTGTCAAGCCCCTCAATGACCTTCATTGCATTGTACTTCCACTCTGGCACTATGACTAGCTTGCCGTCTCTCAGCCTTATCCTGTCCCCGGGTATCCTCTCAACACCCCTATCCACGATCTTGACTTCAACGTGCTGTATATAGCCGTCAACATCGCTGACAAGGCTAACCAGCGTCCCTATATCCCTACCATATTCATCCACAAGGCTAGAGCCCACTGCGTTAGCCAAGGTCTCTATCTTAAGGGCCAACCTACCTTTCACCAGTAAACACACTACCCGGCCCCGGAAGTATTTAGGGGACATAACCCTGATAGTACCGAGCCTCCGCCCCTTACACTAGGAGACGCCCTACTAGGATCTAACGGTGACCACTCGAACTGTCTC
>WAKG01000123.1 GCA_015523445.1 Desulfurococcales archaeon
ACCATGTGTAGAGCCCTGTATCCCTGGGCCTGCAGATCTCCCTCCTGCACTCCCGAGGATCGTGCCATGAGCCTAGTATGCGGGCGCCCTTCTTACTCGTTAGGCTAGGACCGTATATGAGGGCCACCCTGCCGCTACAGCTGCTGGTCGTTACCAGGCATTGCTTCCTGTTAACCTCCACTAGCCACCCGGCTATGTCACCGTCAACCCTACCAATAGCCAGATCCCTATGGAGCCGTTCCAAGTATCTTGCCCGTGCCTTGGCTAGGTCCTCCAAACCCCACACCTGGATATGTCCTTGGCTAGGGGCCCTGAATCCGCGTTATGTAGATGGTACCAAGCACTACTCTTATGTGTTAGAGTTGGGGCATTCATCATAGGGCTCCGGAGGCCTATCTGGTGGTGCCGGTGGCATTGGCCTAGCCGGGTCTAGGGCTCCCATGCTCCTGGCTTTACCCTCAAGGTAGTCTACCAGCCTGGCCGCCGTGCCTCCTGCCAGGGTTATGCCTAGGCCGTCGAAGCCTGTTATAATGTGGAGCCCCTCCCTGAGCGTGCCGGCTAGTGGGAGGCTGTCTGGGGTTGTTGTGCATGGTGCCGACCATACTCTGCGGGGGTAACCCTCCTCCGCTCCAGGGATCCTCTTGGAGATCCTCTCTAGTATCTCGTAGGGCTCCCATTGATCAGGCGTGTAGCCCTCTTCCGGGCTCTTTATGATAGTGTTTGACCCGTCCCCGCCGACCAGGTCTCCCCCCGGGTGGGTGATTGCGTAGTAGCCGTGCGTGTCATCCTCTATTGCCAGCCTCGGCCTAGGGGCCTCGTATGCTGCAGCCTGGCATCTGTATAGGATAACTCTTTCCCGGAGCTCTGGGACTAGTAGGTGGCTCCATGCACCCGCCGCCACTATCACCTCGCCCTCAACGGTTCTATCCGTCCGGGTATCTGCTATCTGGACCCCTAGCTCTCCTAGGATGCTGTGGAGCCTCGATACTAGGCTCCCCACGTCAACCAGGTACTCATCAACATAGAGTACCTCCTCGCCCTCTACACCGCGCAGGGGGATCCCTGCCAGCTCGCTGGCCTCCTCCAGGCCTATCTTGTACGCTGTCAAACCATACTCCCTCATCACAGACTCGTACCCACCGGCGCATCCAGGTGTAGTAAATAACAGGGCCCCCACGTTGAAGAGGTACCCTCTACCGGCCACACGCTTGTAGAGGCTAAGCGAGCCTAGGGCCACCTCGAGTAGCTGGGGCTTGAGGTGGAGGACTAGTAGGCCTGCAGCGGCCCCGGTAGCCCCGGCTCCTGGATACCTGTCCTCTAGGACCTTAACCCTATACCCCCTCTCAGCCAGGAGTAGGGCTGTTATGAGGCCCGCTATGCCCCCGCCAATTATTGTATAGTCAATCCTCCCCACTACTACACAGCCTCCTGTAAAGGTCCTCAGCCATGGTGGAGAGGCCTAGGGCTAGGCCTAGACTTGACTCCACTAGGCTTCTGGGTGAGTGGTGTGGTGGTATCCTGTCAACAGCCTCCCCTAGGGTCCTCGTGATCCTCCTTAGCCCCCTCCTCAGGGCGTCTATCTCGAGGCACTCATCTACGCGTACTCCCTCCACGTATAGCCGCACCTCTTGCACCTGTAAAACCTTGTAGGCGGCTCGTCGGCTGCCCTAGTCTGCATCATCCAGTAATAGATCTCGTCATGCCCACATTTAGGGCACGCTATCTGGCCCTTCAGGAGGCTGGCAGTAGGGGGTACCTGGCTGCTATCCACTATGATCATCCTCTCCTTGGGGCTATGCCTGACCCTAGACCTGATCTTGTAGAGTTCAGCCTCGCCCCCGTCTAGGGGCTCCGTGTAGCCGCATCTCCTGCAGAACAGCTCCTTTCTACCATCCCTGACTCTGGGGTAGAGTAGTGAGCCGCATCTGGGGCAGTACTTTACTCCTCCTATGCTCCTAGCCATCCACTACCACCCCTCTCCCGGGGGCCCGGGGCTCTACTATCCTCTAGGCCAGTTATATACTGCTACTTGGTGTATTCCCTCCCTATGATGCTACTAGCTATTATATACCTCATAATGTTCTGTGCACCCTCAGCGCCCACGTAATAGGATAGGCTGGCCAGCATCCCCCTGAATACCTGGGCCTCCCTAGTATATGAGAGGGCCCCGTAGACCTGCATGAGCTGGTCGTACATTGCCTTGTTAACCTGTACAGCCTTCAGCTTGGCCATGGCACTGTACTGACCCAGATCCCTAGGCTTCAGCCCAGGCTCCCCCTCCTTGTAGATCCTATCAGCCATCCAGGCGGCCCTGTACACCAGGAGCCTGGCGGCCTCCAGCTCCATCGCCAGCTCCGCTATGGGGAAGCTGACTCCCTGGAACGATGCTATTGGCCTCCCGAACAGCTCCCTCTCCCTCGAGTACTCCACCATCCTCTCGAGGGCCCACCTGGCCGAGCCTATGTTGGCGGCAGCGACCAGTATCCTTGCCAGGTTGAAGCCCTCCATGGCAACGTAGAAACCCCTATTCTCCTCCCCAACCCTATAGGCTTCACCTACCTCCACGCCGTTGAGGCGTAGTATACCGGTGGATATCCCGTGCCTCCCGATCGTGTCAAGTATACTATACTCCAGCCCCTTAACCCTGGAGCCCCGGCTCTTACCCAGCAGTGCTAGTGCAGTTATGCCCCTGTGCCTGTCCTCAGGCCTCCCAGTCCTGGCTAGGAGGAGCCAGCCGCCCCAGTCCAGCTGCTCCATTACCTCCCTCACGCCACTTATATAGATCTTCTCGCCCTCAACCCTATAGCCACCCTCTACCCTGGCAGCTCTGGTCTGCAGCCCCCCCACATCGCTCCCTCCACGCGGCTCCGTGGACGCTATTCCGAAGAACGCCTCTCCCCTGCCTACCCGTGGCAGTATCTCCTCCCTTGCCTCATCTTGGCCGTATAGGTAGAGTATGTAGGGCCATGCATTGTTCAGCAGGGTAAATACTGCTAGGGCCATGCTGGGGTCGTGGTACCCTATCTCCTCAGCCGCCAGCGCCGTTAGTAGGAAGCCGCCTCCCTGGCCCCCGTACTCCTCTGGTACCGCTATCGCGAATAGGCCCTGCTCTCCCATCTCCGATATGAGGCTTGTGGGTATCAGTGCCTCCTCATCTATCCTGACCCATACAGGCTGGACCCTCTCGGCTAGGAAGCTCCTAACAGAGTCCCTGAAGAGCTGCTCTTCGCTGGATAGGCTAAAATCCATAGTACCCACCATTTCGGTATGCGTTGGCGGTAGGGGGATTTATTCCTCGGGGGCTTCATGTATCCATCCTAGGCTAGGATTGGCTTGAGCTCCGCTATCAGCTCTACTAGCTGGCTTGATATGCCCGGTGGGTTGGTGCTGGTGAGGCCCGTGGGTTCGAGGGCATGGGCTAGTAGCTCTAGCTCCCTCCTCCCCCTTACCGGGATCATGCTGTCGCCTAGCCTAGGTAGGTCCTCAACTAGGCTGGCGGGTAGTAGGGGTATAACCACTGTATCCCTGAAGGCCTCGTGTATGTAGTAGGCTGCGGCTACCTTATAGTGGGTTATCCCTGCTAGGATGGCGTAGCCACTTTCCGGCTTAAAGCCTCCTGTGACGTTGAGCAGTGTAACATCTCCCTGGGGGGCCTCCTCCTTTATAGCCTTCGCCAGCTGCACCAGCCCCTTTGCCATGCTGCCGGGGACGCCGAATCCGTTAATCCTCCTGTATCCAGCCACCGCCTTCCCTGCAACCTCTTGGAGGTACTGGGCTAGGACCTTAGCGGCCAGCGTCCCTGCCCCAGTGTCGGTGTGGAGTATAACGATCCTATCAACCCTCGAGGGCCCGTTAAGCCCCTTACCGCATAGGCCCAGCCATGGGGCCATAGCGTTGACCTCTGCACTAACCCTGCACGGGTCTAGCCTCAGTATGTCGAGTGCCTCCCTGTAGACCCTACTACCCTGGACCGCGTGTCTCATACACTCGGCATCTACATCACTCAGGGGCCTCGCAACCCCGCAGTCACCTAGGATCTTAGCAGCATCCCCTCCAGCCTGCCTAGCTGCATTGCGGAGTATACTAGTTCCTGAAACCACTATATGGTTAATCTTAACGGTCATGAACTCACCTCTAAAATATTCCAGACCTAGTATTATCTACTGGGTAATATAAACCTATTCCATTCTGCAGGTTTTACACTGGCGCTCAAACCAATGACAATTATAAGGGACGCCAGCTCTAACATCACATGTACAATAATGCATGTTTAAGGTGGATGAGGGTTGGATTATGGCAGGGTCCCACCGTTAATCCTCGTACTCATACTTCTAGCACTACCAGTACAAGCCCCTACGCATGCAATACAGCTCCAGGACGATGTACCAATAGCTTATATCGGAGACCCTATGGGGCAAGACGCTAGAGTGTATGGCTTCATGGTCATGGAGAGGATCGACGCTGACCATGATGGGATCGAGGACCAGCTCGAGGATAGCCAAGGCCCCGTGAAGGCCATAATCTGGTTCAACTCGGGCACCGCTGTGACTGTAGGAGAGGATAAGCTGGCCAGGGGCCTAGCGCTGGCAGCAGCCATGGTAGAGGCGGCGGGGGGTAGGATATATGAGGGACCATGGCTATACGCCCTGCCCGGCTTCGCCGCCGAGGTACCCGGTGTTAAGCTAGCCTCAATAGCATCTAGCCTAATGGGGCTAGACATTGACGGTGATGGAGTAGGGGACAGGGTTATCATCTCGAGGGACGGCGTTGTGGAGGCCTTCAACCTATGGAGTGCCAAGCAGATGGCGGCCAGGCCCCAGGTGTGGGTGGATATGGGCTATACCGGGAGGGGTGTAACAGTCGCTGTGTTAGACAGTGGAGTTGATGGAGATAACACTGCGTTCACGGGCAAGATCGTCTATTGGAGTGACTATAGCGGCGATTCGGGTGGGGTAAAGCGTCCAGAACCCTATGATGACTATCTGCATGGGACTCATGTTGCTGGTACTGCTGTGGGCGTGCTGAATGCTCTTGACAGGGAGGGGAGGCTTGTATTCTCCTATGGAACCAGCGAGTTCCAGGTATCCCCTGCCTACGAGGGGCTCTGGATAACCTATGGCTACCCCTTCATGGCGTACTATGTGAACTCCACCGGTGTTATCGAGGTTGAGGTTATGTGGAAGGGGGACCCTGATGGCAGGCTCACAGGTATAGGCCTAGGCTACTGTGGTTGGACCCTCTACCCATACTGTAACCCCCAGCTAGTTGCCACGCTAGACACGTATACACCCGAGAGGTGGTACACGCTAACATACAGTGTGTCTAGCCAGGACATGTTCGGCTTCTACGTTGTAATGATCCGGGGACAGGGCTCCTTCGCCATGCTGCCTGTAGTACACCTACCCGTCACCGATCCAGGAGACGGGTTCCCGATGCTGGCGGGCATTGCCCCCGGGGCCATGCTGGCAGCAGCCAAGGTCCTAGACTTCTCCGGGTATGGAATAGCTTCATGGATCATATCGGGCATAGATGATATAGTAGCCAGCAGGCTCAACGTTAATCCCCCCATCTACATAGCTAGTATGAGCCTAGGAGGCCCGTACTTTGCAGCCCTGGACCAGGCCGTTACTAACGCCGCCAACTCGGGGATCCTATTCGTTACAGCCGCGGGTAACAACGGGCCCGACCAGAACTATGCAGGTACCTGGTCGCCCTCCTCCAACCCCTACGCGATCACGGTAGCCGCCGTAGAGGCCTTCAACAACATCACGGCGTATAGCAGCAAGGGCGGGGAGAGCACCAGTGACCCCGCAGTGGTTAAGCCAGATATAGCAGCCCCGGGCGGGGGAGCATACCTCCAGATATTCAGCGCCGACACCAGCTGGCACGATGATAGGCGCAACTTCTACACTACACTGACTGGCCAGGCAGTGGAGGATGTAGATTGGGATGACGCGGTAAACTCGAGAACCCGTGGCTACGATGACTCCGTCCCCATGCAGGGCACCAGCATGGCCGCTCCCCACGTCACCGGCGCTGCAGCCCTAGTAGTGGAGGCCCTACTAGACTCTGGGTTAGAGTGGAGCTGGGACAGCCCAGAGATGCCGCTGCTTGTGAAGAACATCCTGCTTATGAGCACCTACGAGACCTATCCCCTAGCCAGGGTGGGTGCCCCAGCCGAGTCGCCAAGCCTGGACAAGGGTGGTAAGGACCCGCAGGAGGGCTACGGGGCTCTAGATGTTTCGGCTGCCGTCAGGATAGCCTCAAGCCTGGGCACTGGGGGCCTGGAGCCGGGGAGCGTGGTCGAGTACACCTTTAGGCACGGGGTCCTCTACAATAGCGACCTCCAGACCTCGTGGAGGTGGCCCTTCGGCCCCAGCGTTTGGGGTAGCGTGTTCACCCTGCCATACTCCACTATAAGGCTTGTGAACGGGACCTCCCTCCCCACGTCATACAGCGTGGTCCTCCGCCCCGTCCCCGGCCAGCCGGCTAGCATGGATCTAGACCTATACGTCTACAGTATCTGGGGAGACAGGTATGGAGAGCCGGTTATACTAGCAAAGAGCACCGAGCCCGGGGCTGTAGAGGAGCTGACACTCATACCCCGCACCCCCGGCCAGGCAGTGGTAGTAGTGAAGAGGGCTACTGAAGATAGCCCTGGCGGGAGATGGATCCTCTCCCTGGGCCCTGGAGTCAGCATAAGGGGTCAGAACCCCGATGGAGAGTGGGTACCGGGCGAGGCGTGGGAGGGCTTCCCAGTCGAGGTCACAATATTCAGCGCAAAAGCGGCCCCTACAGCCGTCCTCGAGGTATATGATAACACCAGTGGAAGGGTTATATACAGGGAGGCAATCACGCTATCCAGGACCCTCTCAGGATCCACAGGCACAGTTGCATTCACCCTACCAGAAGGCATAGCAGGCGGCGAGCTACTATTCATAGTAGAGACCCGGGGGCCGCTGGGAGACAGGTTTGAGGGCCTACATGCAGCCAAGGTAGTGCCAAAGCCCGCAACGCCTGGAGGAGGACCGCAGCCACAGCCAGGGGAGGAGGCCTGGGTGGAGGCGAAGCCCTCCCCAACCCCGCCAGTGGACATCTACATTAGAGCTGGGGGCCTACAACCCGGTGTCGATGCCCAGGTATACCTGGTCCACCCCAACGGTGCCATGGAGCTGCTGGCAACACTGCCGGTAACTGGCTCAGGGGACGCCTGGGGCCTGGTAGGGCTGCCTAGGAGCCTAGGGGCGGGGGTGTACACTATAGCACTCTACCAGGCAGGCTCTAAGGTGGCAGAGACCAGCGTGACAGTATCATACGCATCTGCCACCTTGGATAAAGGCACTGTGAGGCCTGGCGACGTGATCAGGGTATCAGCCTCAGGCCTAGGAGCAGGGTATAGCCATGTATACCACGTTAGGATAGCCGGGATAACCCTAGCCACCCTAACTCCAGGCCCCGGAGGAAGCGGGGAGGCAACAGTGGTGGTTCCACCGCTTCCCAGCGGCCTATACACTCTGGAGATCGTGTACCCGGGAGCCCCAGCCGATAGCGGGAGAACAACATACCTAGGCCCCACCATAGTTGCAACCACCCAGCTACGGGTCATAGATGGGGTGGCCACTGAGGCTATGCTAAGGAGCCTAGAGGCAAGCGTCCAGGATAGGATAACACTGCTAGAGCGCCAGGTGGCCACGCTAAACGATACGATAGCCACGCTAAGCAATTCAATGACGAGCCTAGAGGCAAGCATCGCTAGCCTACAAGCCAGCGTTGAGGACCTAGCCAGGGGCCTAGATGAGGCGAAGAGCAACATAACAAGCATAAACGATGAGATAGCTAGGCAAACGGCCAGGCTAGACGCCTTAGGAAATGCCGTGGAGAGCCTCCAAGAGTATGCAGCTAGGCTGGATGCAGGTATAGCAAGTCTCCGGGGCGAAGTGGCTAGGCTCAACGAAACCCTCACAATACTAGCCAACAACATCGATGAGGCCCGAATCAACATAACACAGCTACAAGACAAGCTCCGGGAAACATCAATGACCCTAGCAGGACTACAGAGAAGCGTGGCCCAGCTGGCAAACAAGACTATACAGCTAAGGCAGGACCTAGACAAGCTAGCCAGCCAGGACCTGCCAGGCCTAGAATCCAAGATAACCCTGCTACAGACAACCCTATCAGGCCTAGAGAAGAGGCTCAATGACCAGTCCAGCCTACTGGCACAGCTGCAAGACCAGCTGCAAGACCAGGCATCGCAGCTAGGTGCATTGGAGTCAAGCTTCTCCACCCTGGAGAACAGAGTGAATAACCTAGAGGATGACCTATCATCCACTAGAACCATAGCACTGGGAGCCGCAGCCCTGGCACTGGTAGCCCTGGCACTAGGAGGCCTAGCAATGACGAGAAAGAGGTAGGAGGCTAGCGGATCCTATAGGCCTCAGCGCAACCGTGCCCCAGCCAAGCCCCGAATGGCCCCAATCCTTTCTCAACAATCCACACACCCCTAGAGCCCTGCCTAGCCTAGTTCTGAGTACACCCCTCGCCATGCCTCCTTATAGGGTAGTCACATACACCCTGCACAATCGATTGCATGAAGAAATGAACATCCCCCATATTAATCTTACCCTTGACACCGCGTAGACGATTCGATTAAAGTGTATACACGGTAATTAGCATGCTCCTCATCCATATTTAAGAACATACTCGGATATCCGAACACGTAGAGGTGCCAGGCTTGAGGGTGGGGGAGGCATGGCTAGATATCCACTTCACCACTACAACTAGAGTGAAGGGGGCCTCCTACAAGGTATTCAAGACGCTAGTGCTAGAGAGGTGCGGCCGCCTAGACCTCTCGGCCCACAACATAGCAGTAAGCCCCCTGATAGGATCCGATGGCGACTACATGCTCCCCGTGCTAGGCGGGTGGAGGAGGAGCGTAGCCGCTATACCAACAATCATACTCAAGGGGACATACAGGCTCAGAATATCCTGGGCAACACAGGAGGCAACCCAGACAGTCTCCAACCTACTAGAATGCATAAGACACGGCAGAGAGCCCCAGGTAGAGATAACAGGCTACACACTGACCGAGGCAACACCAGCCACAAGCCAATCCTGGAGGATACACCTAGCAACCCCAGCACAGATAAAAGTAAGAACAATAACGGGGAAAACCGCAGTAACACCCTACCCCACACCAACACGGCTACTCAAAAACGCCCTAACACTCCTCCAAACCCCACAACAAACACTCCAAGAAATAGACCACAACATACTCATAACAGACGCCGAGATAAGAAAGGTAACAGTCATACTCGACCCAGACAAACCCACAAACTGGGCAATACAAGGCTGGCTATGGCTAACACCCACACCAAACATAAACCCAAACACACTAAAAACAATACAAAAAGCAATAACAATAATACAATACACAGGAACAGGAAAAAGCAGACTAGAAGGACTAGGACAAACCTACTACTACACCCTAGCTTGAAATTCCCATTGCAAGAATTCTCTATCCTGCCCTCTCCTTAACCACATTTTATGATTTCTGCCTTTCTATTCCCACTGCAAGAATTCATTCCAGGCCACAACCAGACCATAGATTATATTGTATATCCACTTTCTATTCCCTTTGCGGGAATTCACACACCGGAATATACCTTAGCCGGGCACGGGATTATACTTTCTATTCCCTTTGCGGGAATTCTTTTGTGTGGCCCCGTATCTGTTTTAATTGTATGTATTTTAACTTTCTATTCCCTTTGCGGGAATTCATATCGCTTCGTTTTTGAAGACAACACGATTGCGACTTTCGCAGACTTTCTATTCCCTTTGCGGGAATTCGCCCCCGGGGCCCCGGGCC
>WAKG01000124.1 GCA_015523445.1 Desulfurococcales archaeon
ATACCTTGGAGGAATCCGTAGATCACGTTAGTGAATCCTCCCCTAGTAGGTAGTATAGCCTCTATGATCGCTCCTAGAAGCTCTCCTAGGAAAGCTGCTCCAGGTTTTTTGATTAGTGTTGCAGCTATTATGGAGCCAGTGAACCATAGGCCTACGCTTAGTGGCCTTGCCAGTGGGCCTAGTGCTGAGAAGAGGTCCCAGACGTACCAGGCTGCGTAGAATATTACGGCTGCCACGGCGCCTGTGACTCCTAGTAGGGCGAAGTCTATAACCGTCCATCTCCTGGATGCCACAGCCACCACCATTACCACTAGGAGTGGTATGGGAGGGTTAAATCGCTTAGCAAATAGCAGTCACGGTACTTGGACCAGGCCAGCTACCACTACCCCCTGGAGGACTGCTAGGAAGAGTAACATGGCATCCCCCCTCCTGAGCCGGGGCCTAACCCTACGCCTAGGCCTCAGCGAGAACCCCCTAAGCTCAGCTGCAACCCCCACCCAGATACCCCTCTCGACAGTCACGCTCAGGAGCGGCATGAATAGGGACCTATAATCCCCGGGGGTTATGGGCACCCTCTTGTACCCCCTCATCCTCCTCGCTGCCATAACCTCCTGGAGATCCCTATATACTAGGGGTAGGAGACGGAGGGCGAAGGCTAGAGCAAAGGCGAGCCCCCTAGGCATGCCCAGCTCCACCTCAAGACTACGCACTGCATCCCTCGGATTTACGGTGGATGCGAAGAGAAGCCCAGCACCAGCCAGAGATATGATTCTGAGGTCAAGGCTGACAGTGCGCCTCCAGGCCTCCTCTCTAACCACCAGTGGCCCAATACTAAACACTGGGTCACCCACGTTGTAGAGCAGCACCATGTTCATGAATGTACCTAGGAGGGAGAGGCCTAGCAGGAGTACGAGGATACCGTATCTACGGTACCCTAGTACTAGCCCCGGTAGTCCTGTTACCAGGGCTAGGAAGCCCAGCTTCCAAGGATCACTAGTAGCAACGGCCAAGACGGTAACCCACATAGAATATAGTAGAAGGGCCGAGACACTCACAGGCGGCCCGCTATCTCCACGCCTCCTCGAGGAGCCTGACTGCATCAACCTTATCCACCTCCCAGGCCCTGCCGCCGGAGACCATGTATACCCTATCCGCGTGTTCCGCCACCACCCTCACGTCGTGTGTTGAGGTGATCACTCCGGAGCGGGATGCAAGTTCCTCAACAAGCGAGCCGAAGGTCCTATAGAGGCTGATGTCCATGCCGGTAGTGGGCTCATCTAGGAGGTAGAGATCTGCCCTATAAGCCATGGCTATGCCAAAAGCTAGCCACCTTCTCTGGCCATGGCTAAGCCTGTAGGGGCTCCTATCCATGACGCTCCTGACCCACTCGAATCCGGGTAGTGATGTTATATCCACTCCGGTGCTTGCCTTGACCTCAGCCACCTCCCGGCCTACGGTGGGGAAGAGGAAGAGGTAGTCTGGGTGCTGTGGCATGTAGAATACTCGGCCCCTAAGGATGACCTCGCCTTCTATGGGCTTGAGTAGGCCTCCAATAGTCTTGAGGAGAGTAGTCTTCCCGCCCCCATTAGGGCCTATGAGGGCCACTATCTCCCCTCTCCTAACGGTAAGCTCGCCCACCCTAGCCACGGCCCTGCCCTTGTATCCAGCCCCGAGGCCATGGGCCTCTGCCACTACATCTCCAACACTCCTACCGGGCTCTCTAATAGTATAGGACCCCGCGTCGGCTCCCACGGCTTCCAGCTCCTCCACAAGGCTAGGGCTACGGGGCCTCCAGGATCCTGCTACTCTACCATCCCTAACAGCTACTACCCTGTCAACCATGTCTAGGAAGTACCTGGCCTTATGCTCTATGATTGCGATGCCCCTCCTCCCGGTTGCCCTCTTAAGGTAGGACCTTAGCTCAGCTAGGCCCCACGGGTCTATGCTGGCGGTAGGCTCGTCGAGGAAGAGGATTACTGGGTCGTGGGCTAGGGAGGCGGCTAGGGTGAGCCTCCTCTTCTGCCCCCCGCTCAGATTTTCTACTGGAACCAGCTCTAGACCCTTGAGCCCCATTTCCGCTAGGACCTCGACTGCCCTCTTCCTTGCCTCCTCCTCGCTCCACCCCAGATTTTCTAGGGTGAACATGACCTCGTCTAGGGGGGTTGGCATGGCTAGCTGTTTATCGGGATCCTGAAGTACGAAGCCCGCCTTAGAGGGGACCCTAGTAAACCCATCAGGATCTAGGGGGTTCAACCCTGCCAGGCTCACCTTCCCCCGGGTGTAGCCCTCAAGCAGGTTATCCAGCACGCCCGAGGCTGAAAGTAGTATCGTGGTCTTTCCAGAGCCGCTGGAGCCGACTATGAGTAGCTTCTCACCCTCGCCTAGAGACAGCTCTACATCCCTGAGTACTGGCTTGCCCCTGTAGCCTGCCTCCTCTATCCTGGCCTCCAGCAGCATTTACCACATCCAGTGGTACATGCTGTGTAGGCACCTTATTAGCCCACCCCTATAACCTAGACAGGGTCCCTGGGGCCCAGGGGCTTGGGTGTCTGGGTAAGGGTTACGGTGCTAGGTAGCGGGGGCTCGGTGCCGACCCGAGAGAGGATGGCCCCCGCGATCGCTGTAACAGACTGGATGGGGTACAACATCCTGCTAGACGCCGGGGAGGGGGTTCAGGTCTCCATGCAGACTGTGGGGATGAGCCCCTCATCCCTGGACCTAGTCGCAGTGACTCATAGCCATGGGGACCATGTAAACGGGCTCCCCGGCCTCCTCCAGTCTATGTATGTTAACGATAGGGAGAGGCCCCTCACCCTGGTAGCTCCCCGGCAGGTGCTGGATTTCGTGTTCGAGGTCCTAGAGGCGACGGAGACTAGGATAGGCTTTAGGATAGATGCAGTGGAGGCGAGCGGGTGGGGGTCCTACACAGTATGGAGTAGGGGTGGGGACGAGCTGAGGCTTAGATGGCTACCGTCATGTCACACTAAGGAGTCGGTGGCGTTCCTCCTCGAGTGGAGGCTTAGGCCGAGGCTAGACACGGGCAGGCTTGAGGACCTAGGCCTACAGCCTGGGGCCTGGGTGAAGGACCTTATCGAGAGGGGTGAGGCTGTTACGGAGGGTAGGCGGATACGATTAGAGGATGTATCGAGCAGGATAGAGCCTATCAGGGTCCTGTACACCGGAGATACGGGGCCCTGCACCTCAATCCTGAGAGCGGCTATGGGGGTTGACCTGTTGATCCACGACTCCACATATACTTCTGCTAGGAGGAGGGAGGCGCTGGAGAGGGGTCATAGCACTTCGCTTGATGCTGCTATAATCGCTAGGAGGGCTGGGGTTAGAATGCTTCTCCTAGCCCATGTTAGTGCCAGGTATAGTGGATGGGGGGCTCTGGAGATGCTTAGGGAGGCTAGGAGGATACACGAGGCTACCATACTTGCCTGGGATGGTGCCACGGTTGAGGTTTCTAGACCCTAGTAGACCATATCATGTAGGCTGCAACGCCAGTGCCCAAGAGGGTGGAGCCATCGTCACCTAGAAGGGCTGCTAGCCATAGGGGGATTGCCCCAGCCACACCCAGGATGATTATAGCTGCCTTGACTATGGTGGCTGCCACCATGCCTGCTATGAGCCCCCTCATGTAGGTCCTTGATAGGTTGAATACCTTGGGAGCCTGGCCTAGGCCCCTGATCAGGACGGCGTCGGCAACATTGTTAACAGCATCTATGTTACCCACTGCAACGCCGAAGTCAGAGGCGGCCATAGCTTCTAGATCGTTTATGCCGTCACCTATCATTGAGACCCCGCACCCGCGGGAGCGTAGGTCCTCGACTAGCTTCCTCTTGTCCTCTGGACTCATCTCTGCATAGTACTCATCTACACCCAAAAGCTTGGCGACCCTCTCAACCCTCTCCCTCCTATCGCCACTTGCCAGAACCACCTTGTAGCCCATCCTCTTCAACTTCTTGATCGTCTCTATTGACTCGTTGCTAACTTCCTCTCTGAGGCAAACTACACCGACTATACCGTCTACGGCGAAGTACGCCGTTATATCGTCCTCCTGGCATGCAGACTGGGGGGTAGAGCCCGTCTTCTCCATGATGAAGTTCCTAGATCCTAATAGTACGCGGGACCCGTTTACAAGCGCCTCCACCCCCTTCCCAGGGTACTCCCTTGCCTCCCTGACGCTTGTACCAGCCTTCCACTGGGATGCTATTGCCCTAGAGACAGGGTGGAGACTAGTTGACGCAACACTGGCTAGTATGCTCTTTGTCTCTTCCTCTCCTAGGCCTGGAGCTACTACCTTGTAGGGCTTGGGTATCCCTAGCGTTACTGTCCCTGTCTTATCTATGACTATGGAGCAGCAGGATGATGCTGACTCGAGGGCCTTGCCCCCCCTGACTATTATGCTTGACCTGGCCAGCTTGCCAACGCTGTATGCGGTGGACGCAGCTGACGTCACTATATAAGCACTCGGGCACCCGGCTAGCAGGATCGGTATGGACCTTTCAGGCCCTAGGGCTAGGTATGTTGGTAGGAAGATTAGTAGTACCCCAGCAATCATGTATGGTGCTAGCCTGTTTATCAGCTGCCCTGTCCTCCCCTTCTCCTCGAGCAGCTCCAGGGATCTAGTAACTATCAGCTGGAGCGTAGATTCCCGGGCACTCTTAACAGCCTTAACCCTAACCGGATCCCCAAGGTTTATGTAGCCGCTCTCAACCACTGAGCCTGGCTGGAGCTCTACCGGCATAGACTCTCCCGTAACCATGCTGGTATTAAATACTCCCCTTGTCAGGAGTATGCCGTTAACCGGGACTACCTCACCCTTTCTGACGACAACCACGTCTCCAGGCTTCACAGAGTCTATGTCTACCTCCTCCACACGACCCCTCTCCACAGCAACCCTTCTGGGTATCAGCTTCTGAGCGTCCTCTAACCTCCTTAGTGCTAGCTTAGAGACCCATGCCTCCATGACCTCTGCTATGCTGTAGAGGCCGTAGATGATCAAGCCTTCCAGTACAACCCTATGGTAGACTAGTACAATACCTACTACGGCCATGAGTATGTCAACATTGAGCCTCTTATCCTCCATGAACTCCTTTAGACCATGCACTACTAGGAATAGTGTTGATGCTAGGAGGAAGTAGAATCCGTAGTCCTCTCCGATGGCCAGGCTGGATGCCAGCCCGGCAAGCACTAGTGCACCCAGCAATGCGTAGTGGGTCAGCTCCTCATGCTCGCCCATCCCTATACACCAGCGCGTGTATCGGTAGTCTGCACTTAATAAGAGTATGTAGATACCTACCAATAAACTAATAACTTATCAATAACCATTTAATAATAAACTGGTGTCTGGAATGGTAACCGTGATATCCGTTTCGATCCCGGAGGAGTACGTGAAGAGGATAGATGAGATAGTGGAGCAGGAGGGATTCTCGAGTAGGTCAGAGGCTGTGAGGCATGCTCTTGAGCTGCTCCTAGCAAGAGAGGAGCAGGAGGGGGGCCTTGGGTTCAAGCTAGTTGTTGTAGTATCTGATCACAACGAGTCACCCTACGTTGACAGGAACATAATAGGTATAATACATGGGTACGCAGAGGACCTCAAGGGCCTATATCATCAGATAGTGGATGGGGGCACTTGCGTTACCGTGGCTATAACCGGGGATCATGGGGAGGAGTGGAAGATTATGGCTAGGAAGTTGAGGAAGCTTCGGGGGGTTAAGGCGGTGAGGATAATATCCCTATAGCTTGCCGAGCCTCTTCCCTATATAAGCATATCCTGCCAGGGACACGCTGTAAAGCATAGCTGTTAGCCTTAGGGGGAGCTCCACGTTTATATCCAGCAGGTAACCTCCTACAACCCTGCCCCCACTGGCTGGTATAGTCCAGGATAGGCTCAACATGCTACTTGCAAGGCCCCGGTACTCCCGTGGAACTAGGCCGAGGGCGAATGCCTCGAGTAGTGGGGTTGCCACGTTCATAAGTATACTCCTTACCAAGTATAGGATTGAGGCTATTAGGTAGCTGCCAGTCAGCGTCATGCCTATGAGGAGAGGTATGCTAGAGAATGTTACGGCTAGATACATTTTAAGCGGGCCCCCCACCCTATCAGATAGGCTAGGCAGCTTAATCATGAGGAGCCCCATGACTAGTTGCTGTGCGGCGAAGACGCTCCCAAGCTCTCCACTAGAGACGCCATACTTAAGGGCAAAGTAATAGTCTATATTATGTATTGACATGGCAGCTCCGAACCCTATAATCATCTCAAACACAGCTAGGAGAATGAAGGGGCGGGAGAGCCTCCTAACATCACTAACCACACCCTGAAAGCCAGATCCGCGGTGCTCGGGTAACCCTAGGACTACCGGAGCTATGAGCAGTGATGCTAAAGCTACAGCTCTGATAGTAGCCTGGTAGGCCTCCACAATATCTACATCATAGCTTGAAGAATAGTATACGGGAACCCATCCTGTAAGGCTACCCAGAGCACCACCTAGGGAGCCAGCAGCAGCGTAATGGCTAAGATTATAGTGGAGCCTCGAATCCTCGCCTATCCTAGCCAATAGGGCCCTAGTACTGGTCCCATAGAACCCGTTGGATATGCCCATAAGTGCTGCTCCAGCTAGGAGCGGTATCCACTCGCCAGTGCTTATGAGATAGAGGCTAGCAGCGTATACAAGCAGGCCAACCGCCAGTATCCTGCGGGCCCCGAGCATGTCGCTCAGGATACCCGCTGCCATAGTGGCTAGCGCTCCTGATATCACACCCACACCGCCTAATAGCCCGTACTCTGCCCCGCTATACCCGAGGCTCCTCAAGAAGGGGGCTTGGACGCTCCAGAGCAGGCCCCATGATATGCCTAGTACTGCTGATATCATCAGCAAGCTCCTTGGCATGTCGCCCGTGGCGGGCCACCCTCCTGGTTGTGATACCTGATGTAGGTTAATATCGGGTATAGATATATCTAAGGGTGTAGCAACAGGACCCCTAGCTAGGGACCCGTTAAAACCCCAGGCTACATATAGGTCTAGTATGCTGGGGATGATGATGGTTAAAAGCGGCGACCCGGAGACTGCCGGGGATGAACGTGGCCAGGACAGCTGACCTGAGAGGCGATGACCTAAATCCCGGGGCCGATCAAGGTGAGGATACACGAGCGTGGGGAGCCGCTTCAAGGTGAATCTAGGTATAAGGTGTATCTGGCGATAGGAGCCATTGTACTGGTTGGCCTCACCCTGCTGGGCTTGAGGCTAGTAGTGGGCCCCCTAGAGGTCGTATTGAAAATAATACTCTCGATACCTCCTAGCACCCTACTACAGGTCCTGGCATTCATAGTTGCCGGGGAGGTTGTGAGGGCTGTCAGGCTAGTAGTGCTAGCTAGGCTTATGGGCCACAGGCTAGGGCTGACAGGTGCTCTGGTAGCCAGGCTTGTGGGTAGATGGGCCGCGCTACTATCCCCGGCATCATCTGCAAGCACGCCCCTAAGGGCTGGGGTAATAGGGGCCTATTCTGGTATAAGCATTGGGGCGGCAACCGGGCTCGCGATCATAGAGACTATATACGATTTGATACTACCTGTAGTCATGGCTCTTATAATAGGGCTTATGGGGCTACCAGGCACGTGGATACTCCTCCTAGTTTCTATGGTGGTAGGGGCTCTATGGATAGCAGGCATAGTCTTCGCTAAGACACCTACTGTGGAGGAGATGCTGCTTAGAGTAACGGGGAAGAGGGAGTGGTGGTGCTATGCCAGGAGGCAGAGGCTAATATTCCTAGAGATGCTCAGGGGAGGGATCTCCACAAGGATCTTAGCTCCAGGCTTAATCCTAACACTAGCAGCACATGCGCTAGAGGCTATTGCAGTAGGAGCTGCACTAGAGTGGGATGAGGGTTTTATATGGTGGTTTATAGTGCTCGAAGTCTCATACGCTCTATCAATGGCTCCAACACCCGGGGGCGCCTTAGTCTTCGAGTACGGCCTAGAGGCGATGCTCGATCCAAGGGCTCTAGTAGCTTGGAGGGCTTCATTCATAATGGCAGGTATACTGCCGGGAACACTAATCCTAATCTTGGTACCTAAGATGAGGACCTATTTATCAGCTGTGGCAAGAAGTGTGGAGGACTGTGACTACAACGGCTCCCATTCCAGCTCCACGCCTCCACGGGACTCTCTATAGTAGAGTGTTGGGATTCCGTGGAGGCGTAGCCTAGATCTCAGGGTCTTATCGCTGGTGGCGACTATGACGCTTACCCCGCTGTGCTTAAGCTGGAGGGCTACTGCCTCTAGGGAGTCGTCTGCGTCCCCCGCTCCAGTCCACTCTAGTACCTCTATATCTAGCCTATGTAGTAGTTTTAGGGCGGCCTTTGCGGCCCTGGATGTTGAGGGCTTGCCCAATGTTGAGATCTTCTCCAGCTCCTCCACCACCCTGCTGGTTGTTGCCAGCCGGGGGTAGCCTGCCTCTTCTAGGAGTGTTGAAGGTGGTATGAGGCCCTGGGCCATGTAGATGAGCGTGTTCGTGTCAAGGAGCGCTATTCTCTTAGTATTCCCCAGCCTACTAGCCTCCATCTCCCGTGGATCCTCCTGCTTATAGCCACCCTGGCCCCATCCCAGCCCACTACTGGCCTTCTAAGCCTAACCTCTACCGTGTCCTTGCCTACACTGGTGGTTATACCTAGTGTTATTGCTGTGCCTACTGTGAGCATGAGCATTTCGCCTCTCCGTATCGGCTCGACCCTGACCTCCTCCTTCATGCCAACAACCCTGTCGAGCAGGTTGTACTCGATCTGTAGGCTGTCGAGGACAGGAGGAGTCTCTCCAGGCCTGCCTACTATGTTACCCACCAGGTTGTCTGACTTGGTTATTGAGGGGTCTAGGCTTGTCCCTATTGCTACTAGACCCCCTGGCTTAGCCTCCTCTACCTGTATATTCCCGAAGCGTAGACTCTCTATAGTCGTGTATAGGGGGGTATACTCTATCCTTCCCCCGGACCTCTTGGCTGCTAGGCCTGGCTTGATCTCGATCTCGTCTCCAACCCTGAAGACTCCATGCATTATAGCTCCACCTATAACCCCTCCCACAAGTCTCTCAGGCGGTGTTCCGGGCTTGTTGACGTCGAAGCTCCTTGCTATGAACATTAGGGGTGGCTTGTCTAGGTCTCTCTCCGGTGTAGGCATGTACTCCTCTATAGCTGCTAGCACGGCGTCAACGTTGGCCCTCTTGAGGGCGCTGACCGGTATTATTGGGGCTCCCTCAGCTATCGTGCCTTCTATGAACCTTAGTATCTCCTGGTAACTCTCCTTAGCCCTCTCAGGGCTGACAACGTCTACCTTATTCTGGACTATTACTATGTTCCTTATACCTATGATCTCAAGAGCGACTAGATGTTCCCTGGTCTGAGGCTGTGGACAGGGCTCGTTGGCGGCGACCACGAGTATTGCCCCGTCCATTAGAGCGGCCCCGCTGAGCATTGTTGCCATAAGTATCTCATGGCCCGGGGCATCAACATAGGATACCCTCCTCCTCAGCCTAGGGGTGGCCTCGCTACTACAGTCACACACTGGCTCTGGGCTGAACTTGTCGGGGAACCCGCATCCCTCGCATTCCCATATTTCTCCATCCGCATAGCCTAGCTTGATGGTCATTCCCCTCTTGATCTCCTCGCTGTGTCTCATGGTCCAGATGCCGGTAAGGGCCTGGACTAGCGTCGTCTTGCCGTGATCCACGTGCCCTACTACACCCACATTAAGTTCGGGCTGCCTCTTGTCGCTGGCCAGCACCAGTCACCCGTTGAAGGGTAAGGGCTGCCCTCACAGCTAAATAAGTACGCTGTCGGGCTCCTGCATAGTTACTATTCCAGACTCGATCCACGCTATACTATCAGACAGCCTGAGGGTATAGGCCTCCTCGTGGCCTGCGATAGCTATTGCGACGCCCTCACTCCTAAGCTCCTCCAGTAACCCGGCTAGGAGCCTCCTCCTAGCCCTATCAAGGTGTGGAAAAGGCTCGTCTAGGAGCAGGTACTTGGGGCCTAGGACTAGGGCCCTTGCTATGGAGACTATCTGAGCTTGGCCGGCTGAAAGGCTACGGGCATTCATGTCAAGAATGCTATCGAGGCCTAGACTCTCTACAACCCATTCTACCCTCTTCTCAGCAAGTTGGGGATCGATGCCGCGGAGCCTGAGGCCTAGAAGCAGGTTATCCATAACCGTGCCCCTAACCATGACTGGCTTCTCGGCAACATATACAGCTGTCCTCCTAGCCTCCAGCCTTCTTGCATCATCCATGTCCCAGATGTTTAAGCCGTTGTATAGTACCTCGCCTCTACCCGGCTTAATCAGGCCTGCTAGCACCTTTAGCATGCTGGTCTTTCCGCTACCATTTGGCCCCATCAACGCGACTATACTGCCAGGGGCTAGCCTGAGCGATGCGCCTCTGAGCACCCACCCTGAATTGGGGGTGTAGCGTAGCCATACGCTCCTAGCCTCTATCAACTCTGTCACCCAGTAGCCTGGCTATTATGGAGAATCCTAGGGATAGGGATAGTAGCACAGCTCCAAGCTTGATGGCGTCTCCATACTCTCCCATGGAGACCTCTAGTGCTATGGATGTAGATAAGGTCCTGGTATACCCTCGAAGATTGCCGCCTACTAGTAGCGCTACTCCCAGCTCCCCTACAGCTCTCGAGAAGGCCATTGCGGTTGATGATGCTAGGCCGGGTAGGCTTTCCGCTAGGGCCAGTGTCATTGCTTGGATCCTGCTTGACCCGAGGCTGGCCGCTAGCTCCCCGTAGGTGTCTATGGAGACCTTTAGTATGCGGTGGCTGGCTCCCACGATTAGGGGGGTGACTAGTATGGCTTCCCCTATTATGATGGCTGTGGGGGTGTAGAGCAGGTTGAGGCCTCCTAGGGGCCCCTGCTTGCTTAGTAGTAGGTATAGTAGGAGGCCTATGAGTACTGTGGGGACACCGACTAGGGCCTCGAATACCGCCGCTAGTGTGTGTAGCCTCTTCCAGGCTATCGTGTATGCTATTGGGATGCCCCATAGAGCCGCTAGTAGGGTGGCGGTGGTGGAGATGTAGAGGGTCCTAGCCGTTACTCCTACTAGGTCCTCCACTCCTATCCCCTAGCCAGCCTATTCCACTCCTCCTCTAGCCACTCCAACTTATCCTCGGCGGGATAGAATAGTGGCTGGCCATACTCCTCCAGGCCGTATGACCCGATGAGGTCCTGCCTCTCCCATAGGAATTCTAGGAAGTCCTGGGCCGCCCTTGCTTCTTCTCCGCTGCATGACGTGACCGGGTAGGCGCTATATATGTTGAGTAGCTCGCTGGAGTTGTGGTATAATTCGACTATGCCGGGTAGCCTCTCCTCAGCCTTGAGCTTTAGATACGTTCCTATGTCGCTAAGCGTGTATGCCCCGAGCTCGCTAGCTATTACTAGGGTTTGGGCCATCCCCTGCCCGCTCTCCCTATACCATTCCCCCTGGGGGACTACTCCGGCTAGTCTCCATAGGCTCAGCTCCTTAATGTGTGTGCCCGAGTTGTCACCTCGACTCACGAAGATTGCCTTGCCCTGGTATCCTGCTTCTGCTATTCTCCGGAATGCTTCGGCAGCGCTAGGGGCATCTCTAACCTTGGCCGGGTCATTTGGGGGACCTGCTATTATGAAGTAGTTATAGGCTATGATCCTCCCCTCGCCTAACACTCCCTTCTCCTTGTAGGACTTCTCCAGGCTGGGTGCATGTACTAGTGTTAGGCACGCATCGCCTCTCTCCGCCCTCTTTAGGGCTTCCCCGGTGCCTACCGCTATGAATTCTACATAGATCCGGGGATTCTCCCTGGAGAACTCGTCTGCTAGATAGTCTAGTAGGCCCGTGTTGTAGAGGCTGGTGGTTGTTGAGACTCGTAGCTCCACCTCGCCGGGTCTGAGCATGTATGATGCGACCAAGACTATTGTTACTATTACCAGCGTAGCTAGGAGGACATGGTTAAGGCTTGGGAGTACTCCGCGCTTCATGTGGTGGTCCCTGGCGGGATTTGTGGGGTTAAGGGTTTTAAGCGTTATCCGGATACGAGAAACGATTAACGGTTGTCTAGCGGTGGTAGGCTTGCTCAGGCCAAGAGTGAAGCTGGTCCTAGAGAAGGATGGGATAGAGGTTGTGGACGAAGACCTAGCATTGATACTGGAGCTCGTGGAGAAAATGGGGAGTATACTAGCCGCCTCGAGGGAGGCGGGAATACCTTACTCCAGGGCGTGGGAGAAGATAGTTAGGGCAGAGAGGATCCTGGGCTCCAGGCTAGTGGAGACAAGGAGGGGGGGCAGAAGGGGTGGAGGCGCAAGACTAACCCCTCAAGCCAAACAATTACTAGCAGAATACAAGAAGGCGTCCAAGATACTAGGTATAAGCCCCCGACCCCCAGGATCTCCGTCAATAGACAGTGCGTTCGTAGCCTACAGCAGCGATCCACTCCTAGAAACAGCTCTAAGCCATACTCCAGGGGTAGACGGTGCATGTATAGGATCATCAAGGAGCCTTGCAATGCTATCCCTGGGAGAGGCAGATGTGGCATGCATACACCTATACGATCCAAACACCGGGCTCTACAACAAGCCATACCTAGAACACTATCAGGTCGAGGAACCGCTAATTATAGGAGGCTATCTAAGAGAGCTAGTTCTTGCCTACCACCCCCGACACCCGGTGCAAAGCGTGGAAGAGGCGATACGGCTAGTAGTAGAGGGCAAACTATCAATGGCTAGCCGCCCACCGGGGGCAGGGACAAGGCTATACCAGAAAATACTAGTCAAGCAAGTGCTAGGTAACGAGCCCATCGGGTGGCCCAACAAATACACTAAGGTAACCGGATGGACACATGAAGACACAGCCCGGAGCGTAGCCAGGGGAGAAGCAGACATAACAATAACACTAAGATACGCTGCAGAGAAATACAAGATACCGTACATACACCTGTCCTGGGAAAAATACGAGTGCTACACAACCACGACACGCAACAAGGGGGTAGAAGAGCTGGCAAACATACTCAACTCACAATGGTTCACCACACTACTACAGACAACACCAGGATACAAGCCACAACAAAACAAGCAACCCAACAGATAGCACATCAATTAAATGTCCATGATCATCAATAGGCGCTTGGAGGTTACTGCATTCCAGGCTAGCTCTAAGAGAGCTGGATAAGTTAAATAAACCCAGGGGAGATTATGTGGAGCGAAAGTTTAAATGGATTAAGGTATACCCAACAAATGTTTGCCGTGGCAAACCGGTCTTCAGGGTACAAGAGTTCTGGTAGCTGATGTTCTTGAAATGATTGCGTCTGGTATGAGTATCGAGGAGATTTTAGAGGAGTCCACAGCAGGCTATAGCTCTTGCATCCGATC
>WAKG01000125.1 GCA_015523445.1 Desulfurococcales archaeon
TCCTTATTCCCCTGTACTCGTCCTGGCTCCAGGTGGCCTCGCTGGAGTACAGCCTGTAGTATGACTCGCCCATGGACACCTTGAACTCTATCCCGTCTAGTATGAAGAACTCTGGCTCCACGCTAGTATAGGCCTTGAGGCCCTCACCTGCTAGTAGCTCCTCTACTCTCTCCGAGACCCACCTAGGGTCCCTGGGGAACCTGCCCCTGCCCAGGTTCCAGTACACCTGGGTTAGGAACCTCGCCGTCGCCTCGTGCCAGGGTAGGACTGCGTAGGTCTCCACCACCGGCTTCAGGACCAGGTCGCTGTCGTCTATGGTTGAGAAGCCTGCTACGCTACTCCCGTCGAGCTTTCCGAATCCCTCGGATAGCGTGTCCTCGTCCACCATGCTTATGTGGATTGTGACGTGGTGTAGCTTACCGGCGAGGTCTGTGACCTGTAGGTCTACCCACTCTATCCCGTCCCTGGAGAGGGCCTCCAGGGCCTCCCCAACCGTCTTAGGCGGTGCCAACGTGTACGCACCGGGATTGGCCTACTGACAGTGTTCATACACTCTATATCTATTCTCACACTAGAATGGGAATATATTCCATAGTATAGCCTTTTTAATGGTACTATCGTTCACAGTATACCGGGGATGGTGAGTACGTTTGGACACTGTGGACCTGAGGATACTGGTGGAGCTGGCCCGGGATTCGAGGCTGAGCGTTAGGAGGCTCGCATCCCTGCTGGGCATGCCCCACACCACGGTCTATGCAAGGATGAAGAAGCTGGAGGAGAGGAGGGTTGTGAGGAGGTACACGGTGGACATAAACCCGGAGGCGCTGGGCTACGATATAACCGCTATAGTCAGCATATCGGTGGACGGCTCCGTGATAGAGGAGGTGGAGGAGGACCTAGCTAGGATAGCCAATGTGATCGCAGTCTACGACGTGACTGGCGACTTCGACATAATGGCCATAGCAAGGTTCAGGAGCATAGGGGAGCTAGACAGGTTCATAAAGTGGCTGAACAAGCATCCTGGTGTCAAGAAGACCCTGACCAGCATAGCATTCAGGGTGGTCAAGGAGGATCCGACCAGCGTGCTAGATGCCGGAACACACCCGGCCCCCACAGGCTAGATCCGGCTAGGGCCCCGCCTGCATAGGGGCCTACACCAATTATACCCTAGCCCCGGGGCTAGTCTAGGTGTGGGGCCCGGGTATTGGTTAGGATAATCCACATGGCAGATATACATCTGGGGGCTAGGCCCTACGGCTTCCAAGAGCGGTGGACCGATATACTAGAGGCGTTCGAGGACGCTATGAGGAAGGCGGTGGAGGAGAGGCCAGACGCCATAGTGATAGCCGGGGACCTCTTCGACCAGCCCAAGCCGGAGAACAGCGTGGTCAAGCACGCTGTTAAGGTCCTCAGGATGGCCACCGGGCGGGGCATACCAGTAGTTGCAGCCCACGGGGAACATGATACCCCTGGTAGGAGGGATAGCACGATACTCCAGGTCCTAGAAGCTGCTGTGGAGGGGTTCCACGCTCCCCTACCCCAGGGGCCAAGGGGCGCCGCAGGCATCGTTAAAGGCCAGGCGATAAGGCTAGGGGCTGTCACCATCCTTGTCTACCCCTTCAGTAAGGTGGATCTGGAGACGAGGAGGAAGCTAGCCGGGGCCCTCCTCCCAGCATTCTCCCGCCTAGCCGATTCCCTCGAGGGCCCCAAGGTCTTCCTAGCCCACTTCAGCCTAGACACAGTGTTCCCCATAGATGCTGTGGCCTCGCCCAGCGAGCTGCCCCCCGTGGACTATGTAGCCCTTGGACACGTGCACATGAGGCATATTGATGTTGATGAGAAGCCGCCCTACGCCTACACCGGGGTCCTAGATCCCCTCAACATTGCTGAGGCTAGGGCTAGGTATACTCACGGGCCCCTGCTGGTAGACATTGAGGGGGATGGCGTGGAGGTGCAGGAGATACCGGTGGAGGTGAGGCCGCAGCTGGAGGTGGAGGGCGAGGCCCGGAGGCTGGAGGAGGCGGTTAGGATCATAAGGAGGGCATCCATGAGGAAGACCGGGGGGAAGCCGCCTCTGGTACATGTGAGGCTAAGGGTCCACCCTGGAATACCCCTTAGGAGCCTCTACCAGGAGGCTGCATCGGTGCAGAGGAGTACTGGCGTGCTTGTCAGGGTCGCCCCCGAGAGGGTTGACCCAGAGGCGGGTAAGGTCATCGTGGGGAGGGATGCCGTAGACCCCCTAGAACTGTTGACCGGGGATATGGGCCTCCCACGGGGGGCTGCCAGCCTCATACTAGAGCTGAAGGAAGCCCTCCTGGAGGGCGACGAGGACCGGGTACAGGAGGTGCTGGAGAAGCTGGC
>WAKG01000126.1 GCA_015523445.1 Desulfurococcales archaeon
GTAGACTACGGCATAGCCCTTGGAGGCGGCTAGCTGCATCTCCGGATGGAATCTGTATCCATACATACCCTTAGGGCCACCATGGATATAGAGTATAGCCGGGTATGGCAGTTCCTTGTGAGGCGGCAGCATAACCCATGCATCGATTACATCACCCTCAGCCTCAACGGTGAAGTGGATAGGCTCCACTAGGGCTACCTCCCTAACCAGCCACTGGTTTACGCTGGTTACCCTGGCCCTAGATCCAGCCATGTCCACATATACCTCTGGTGGAGCCGTTGGCGTGGATAGTACGTATGCAGCCAACCCTCCCTTTGCATGAGCGGCGTGGACGTACTCGTTCTCTCCTGTTATAGGCTTAGCTTCAGCTCCGCTCATCTGTGCAAGTATGCTGGCTCCTCTATGAAGATATACAACCACGGGATCACTGTCTCTGAATCCAGCTATCGATGCTATGTTCCACTTGAAGCCGCACGATGTACATGTGGCCTCTCCATCCTCTATTCTGTAGAGTCTGTAGTGGCTGGATATGCCTATGGGCCTAGTATGGGCTAGCATGTAGAGGTTGTCTCCGCTGGATCTTAGTTGGCCTATGGTATATCCTTCAAGGATCTCCTCCTTCCTACTAGCATCTACCTTGACTAGCCTATGTTTAAGGGGGTCTAGTGGGTTGGGTGCATGGTAATAGTAGAGGGAGCCCTTATGGTACTCGTAGCCCAGTATATCTGTGTCCTCAGAGGCTGCCTCTGCTAGGTAGCCTGAGCCGGGGTCTATTGAACATATAACCCTTCTAAGGCCTGCTACCATGCCCTCCCCGTCCCTCCATAATGGCACGCTGTTGGTGGCGACGTAGTCGTCATCCTTATCATAGTCTCCCTCCACCTCTGTATAGGCTAGTACAAGGATCCTGTCCTCCATGGGCCAGGACAGCTGGGAGGCCCCGTGCTTAAACCACACCAGCAGTCTTGGATCCCCTCTGCCAGCCCAGACGTATAGGCCTACCCCCTTCTTGTCATCCTTACTCTTCCTACCCAGGAAGGCTATGCTAGAGCCTGTGGGGCTCCATGCTATGGATGATATAGACTCGGCCTCTAGATAGTATTCCTCCCCACTTGGCCTCCAAACTGTGAGGTGGCTTCTATACCTGTTAGCCTCTATGTCAGGCCATGCTGCTAGGTAGCCCACTTCGCCTCTGGGTGACACTTTGACCTCGTATATCCTAGCTATTCTAATGACGTCATCTATAGTCATACTCCTCATACAGGGCACCCATAGCTATGGCGTCGTCTCGTAGCAATATATAGAGGGTAGATTATCACCCTCTGGACAGGCTAGAGTGGTCATAGTGGGTGGTTTGAATGGTTAGACTATACACGCGCACTGGAGACTCCGGAGAGACGATGTGTATGTTGCTCCGTCGCAGGATAAGGAAGGATCACCCACTCATAGAGGCTTTAGGGTCGATAGATGAGGCTAACAGCTTCATAGGCCTAGCTAGGGCTACTGCTAGGGAAGAGCTGGATGCCAGCCTCGCCGAGAGGCTGGTGGGAGACTTAGAGTATCTTCAGAGGCTACTGTTCAGGGTTGGATTCACATTCTCTGGCAAGCAGGGACTCATAAGCGGGGACGACGTGTCTAGGCTGGAAGAGATTGCTGACTCCTATATGGAGGGCATCGAGCTTAGACTCTTCATACTCCCCTCAGGCACTAGGACCTCTGCGTCGCTCCACGTTGCTAGGAGTGTGGTTAGGAGGGCGGAGAGGGAGATCCTGAGGGCCTTCTCCACGCCTGAGGGTCAAGAGGTACCCGATAAGGAGGCTATACTCAGGGTCGTGAATAGGATGAGTGATGCACTCTTCGCCATGGCAGCCCATGTAACGGTTAAAACCGTTGGTCTCGAGTATGTTAGTATATAAATAGGGGTAGCGGGGTTCATGAAGGATAAGCTCAGGAGGATCCTAGACGGGTGGATGTCTAGAGCTGTGGAGGAGCGTGGAGACGACGTCATACTCCGCCTCTACTCGAGGGGATGGATCTCCGGAGATCCTGCTCACGCATTCAAGGATCCCTATGCCGGTGAGAGGCTATACTATATACCCCGGCAGGGTGGCGAGGCAGGGGTAAGGGAGGCCACCTCCAGGCTTGTTGAGTCTTCTAAGGTTCCCTACATGAGTGTCCATGACAGGATCGAGGCTCTTAGGTCTATTGGAGAGGTCCTAGAGGACAAGATGCAGTCTATAGCAAGCCTTGTAGCTATGGTGACGGGAAAGCCTCTGAAGGAGGCTGAGGCAGAGGTTGAGGATGCGGTTGAGATCCTCAATACCGCCGCCACTGTGTACGACCTCTACTCTCGGGACCTAGCCTACTCGTGGAGGGGTGATGGTGCAATCAGGTGGCCGTGGAGGAGAGGCTCCATGCTAGTTTATGGGGCCGCTCCTGCCCCTCTATTCACAACAGCCCATGGTCTTGCACACTCTATAGTGCTTGGCATGCCAGCTATAGTGAAGCCTCCGCTAGCCGCCATGCTCCCGGCAGCTCTACTGGTAGCCGCCGCCGAGGAGGCTGGGCTAGGTGATAGTGTAGCCATGGTGGCTGGCAGTGGCCCATCTATACTAGACCAAGCGAGCAAGTCAGGACTGCTAGATGCAGTAGCCTCAGCCGGGTCTAAGGCGACGGTTGCCTCAATAATTGCTAGGGCCCCTAAGGCCCGGCATATAAGCTTGGCTGCCGATAACTCGGTGGCTATAATATGTAGCGGTGCTAACATAGCTGTAGCTGCTAAAAGCATTATAGAATCTAGGGTTCAGGCTGCCGGCCGTGGATGCCTAGCCACGAAGGCAGTTATAGCTGAGGAGGAAGTTGCTGGGGATCTAGTGGAGGCGCTGATTAGCTATGCCGAGACACTGAAGCCAGGGAACCCGTTAGAGGCCGGGACTAGTCTAGGACCTATAAATGGTAAGAGGAGGCTAAGCCACATGGAGGCCATGATCGAGGATGCAGTGGGTAGGGGGGCCCAAGTACTCTATGGTGGTAGGGTGTCGAGGACTCTTTATAGGCCGGTTGTGCTGGACCATGTTGACAAGTCATCCAAGATGCTTTGGGAGAAGAGCAATGTACCGATAATACCTGTGGTTAGAGTGTCTAGCTGCGGCGAGGCCCTGGCACTGGCCAAGGCCCTACCCCATGTGGACGCGCTCCTGATCTATGCAGATCCGTGGCACAGGGTGGCTGATGAGGCGGCCCGATCAGGCTTTAGGATCGTATATGTCAACCAGGACCTCGAGAGGCCCCGAGTCTTCCACGAGTGCCACCACCCCGTGGGTAGCCCCCTACTCTCGTATCCGCCCGGCAGGTTGCTGGCGTCGAGGATAGTATATACCGGTACACCCCTAGAAGGGGTGGAAGCCGAGCCCTATAGGTGAGATCAGGATGCCTGTGAAGAGCCTAGTGGTTAGAGTATATGTACATGCCACTGAAGACGAGGCTAAGGTCCTGGAGGCTCTGAGGAATGTAGCCCCCCTAGATGACATCGAGGAGGCAGAGATCGAGGTTGAGGAGTATGAAGGTCACTACGGGAACCCGATAAAGGTATACACTTACAAGCTGCGGGGCCAGGCTGCCAGGCAGGTGGCGACTGGGATACTATCCAAGCTAAGCAGCCTAGACAGGAGCCAGGTAGCCTCTAGCCTAGAGGATAGGGTAGACAAGACGGGCACCCTGCACATAAGACTAAGTAAACAGGAGGCCCTACAGGGCAGGATAACCCTTTACGAGTCAGACGACGTGATAAAGGTAGAGATAGGGTATACTGGCGGGAGGAGAAGGGCCGTAGAGGAGTACAGGGAGCTGTTGAAGGGTGATACACAACGTTCATAGACCTCTCAGTAGCCCCCAGAAGGGGGGAGGAGGAGGCCATCCTCAGAATCCTCAAGAGGATGGGATACAGGGTAATCGGTGCCCCCGCAGGAGAAGTTGATAGGTTGAGAAGCATAGCAGCCAAGCTCGGGATAGAGGTCGTCCCCCGGATACACATAGTTGCAGACTCACCCCGAGACCTACCCAAGGCACGAGGTACGGGGCTGGTCGTAGTCGAGCCCACCAGCCTCGAGGCGGCCAGGAAGGCTGCAGTCATGAAGAGCATTAGGGTGATTAGGGTGAGTCCTGGGATGCAGAGAATAGTGGATAGGAGCACTGCCAGGCTACTCCGCTCCAAGGGTGGAGGAGCTATAGAGCTGAGCCTCAGGCCCCTGATCCGGGGAGGACTGGGATCCTGGAGGTGGTTTGCAGTGTCACTAAGGAGGGCTGTAGCCTATGGTATAGATGTTGTCCTAGTCTCCGACGCAGAGACAGGATGGGATGTATGGCATCCCAGACATGTAGAGGGCCTAGCACACCTAGCCGGGGTTCCCCAGGCGCTTGGCCTAACATGGATATCCAACATACCTCGCTCCCTACTCGCGGAGGTTGGCAATAATGGTTAGGCACCCAGCCCTACTACCTGACCCCCTAGAATATCTCAGGAGGGCCACTGGCTACAGTAACCCCTTGAAGATATTCGCTATGGATGAGGACGCCCGGGATCTGGCCAAGGCTAGGCTACGGGCCAGGCTAGCTGGCGACGAGCCCCGGGAGGCACCTGGATTTGAGTACGAGGTGGCTTCCCTACTCCTAGCCTTGGCAGGAGTCTCGGGATCCAGACTGGCACTATCTAGGCTTATTGAGGCTGAGATCTCGGAGGCTGTAACACTACTTGAGGGGGCAGATATTGAGGATCTTATTAGCGTGGCCCGCGGACTCGGATTGAGGGTCGAGCGGGGTAGGCCCATATCTATCCCCTGGCTAGTATCACGTGGTAAGGTCTATTATAGGAGGCTGGACCTCTCTGCACCCTTCATAGATGTACTGGAGAATGCTGAGGTTGAGAGTATCTCCAGCCTCTTCATGCTTGGAGGCAAGGTGTATCTTGACAGGAGGCTGCTGATCCTCATGATCACAGGGACCGCTAGGAGGAGGCTACTGACCCTGGCTGAGAGGCTGCGGGAGCTTGTACCCGAGGGATTGGAGGAGCTGGAGGATGAGGCTAGGGTTATGGCGGAGAATGCTACAGGGCCGAAGGGGCTAGTGGAGGAGGCTCTTCCCAGCTGTATAAAGTCTATGCTGGCAAGGGCTCGGGCTGGAGATAGGCTGCGTGATGAAGAGCTCTATGTATTATCTACATTCATGGCAAGGATAGGTGCTGGGAGCAGGGTGCTGGAGGATGTGTTGGTTAGGAGCGGCTTGGCCCCTCCGGGTGTAGCGTCGCTGGTGGCCTCTATACTCTATGAGGAGTCCTCCGGGTTTACACCCTATAATTGCAGGGCACTTGAGAAGCTAGGTATATGTAGGTGTCGGGGGAGCCTTTTGGTGGAGTATGCAGCTAACCTGCGCAAGGCCCGGGGTTGACCACTAGCTCTTTAACCGCTTCCCTGAAGCCAGCTCTAGCCTCCTCTATATAGTCGTATAGCCTCTGGGCTAGGTCCTCCACTATATGGGGAGCTATCAGGTCCTTGCCCCCCATCCTTAGGGGGGCAGTTATATCTATCCCACTAATCACCTCTACGGTATAGCCCCTTCTTGGGTCTAGAGATATTACTCCGCTATGCTTGAAGCCGTGGGGCCTGAAGGCCTCTAACATGTGGGATGCACAATCCTGGCTGGGAGTCCTAGCGTGGAGTATGGGGCCAGTTGCCTTTATCCATAGATCCTTGAAGCCCCTCGTGGTAACTCTCGAGATCCTACCCCTAGTGGGCCTAGTGTGGGTCTTATATACTATTAGAGAAACTGTTCTGCTCCACGGCCTTGGGCCAGCGATCACCGTGATCCTACCTATACAACTGCTCGTCGTGGCTATCAGCGGGATCTTGTTGAGATCATCGAGTAGCCCGGCTATGCCTGGGTCTAGGTAGCCTATTGTCCTATCCTCCTCTATCATGCTTTGTACCATCCTCTTCAGAGTCTCCCAACTTCTCTTCTTAGCCACTTCCAGCCACCTCTACATCTAGAACTACCTGAAGCATCCTAGGGCCAACCGGCCTAACCCGGCGAGCGTGAAGCAGCCTAGAGCCTGGGGGAATACTGTTCTTAACGGTATTCCATGCCTTCTCTAGGGGATCTACTCCTCTAGGAGCATGTATGTGGAGGTAGATATGAACCACGCCACCCCGGGGTTTTAAGGCTTTGAGTGCATGAGGTAGGTATTTTAGTGCTAGGTCTGGTAGCGGCATTAATACCCTGTCAGCTACTCCATGGAGTCTCTCCTCTATCACCTTAGCTGCATCGCCGTGAATCGGCTCTACTATATCCTCTACATTATTGAGTCTTACATTCTCTATCATCAGCTTGTATGCGTGCTCGTTTATGTCTATACTGTAGACTTTATGGGGCCTGGACTTGCATGCTATTATTATGGAGAATAGGCCTGCTCCCGCGAACATATTAACTACTACCTCGCCTGGTTTTACTTGGCTAGCTACTCTTGCATGCTCGTAGTTGAGTCTTGGAGTGATGAAGACCTTTGCTATGTCTACCTTGAATCTGCACCCGTGCTCCTTGTATATGGTCCAGCTCCTCTCCTCACCTGCTAGGTGGGTGTAGGTCCTCAGCTTGTACTCGCCCCTAACAGGGCTCGCCGTCGCCCACACTGAGCGTATATAGGATGTCTCCCTGAGTAGGGCCCTGGCCAGCCTCTCCAGGTCTCCCTTGTCTAGGCCACCGTGGATCGGCTCTTTTATAATGGCTATATCCCCGACTATGTCCATCCTGGACCAGACAAGCCTAGCCTTTTCAGGTCCTAGAGCCTCCTCAGCTATTTTCCTCAGTAGCTTTAAGGGTCCCTACACCCCCGCCATTATCCCCTTGGGTGGCTCCCAGGTTGGAGGATTGTATGTACGAGGCCTCTAAGATTTTATCGAGGGCCGAGAGGCTCCAGGGCGAGGCTAGGATAGTCTTCCAATACTTCCTAGACAATATATCTGTAGGGGATTTACGGGCTATCCAAGAGCTCAGGAGGAAGGGGGTTGAGGATCCTTTAAGCGTAATGATCCGGCTAGTCCTAGATGGGCTGCTGGAGAAGAAGGGCGACGTCTTTAACCTGCCTAAGCCAGTTAGGTGTCTTATAGAGGAGAAGGGGCCTATAAGACTTAGATCTTGACATGGTCATCCTCGAACACTGTCCTACCTAGGCTGCTCCATACTACCCTAACGGTCAGAGTTGAAGGCCTTACTGGAGTCTTGTCTAGGCTAGCCTCGAGGCTGAATTCTCTAGACTCGCCAGGGGCTATGATGTCCTCTAGCTGCTTGGATGCTAGCCTTATCCCCATACCTAGTACAATGATCATTGGCCTCGACGCTGGCCCTATCCCCGTGTTCTCAACTACCCCGCTTAACCTAACCCTACCATCCTCCTCCTCTAGCCCAGTAACCTTGACCCGTAGCTTGGGCTCTGGATAGATCTGGTCATACACTAGTATATCTGAGACTACGGCTATCCTTGGATAGAACCTCTCGCCCGGGTCTAGGTATTTTAGTGCTACAGGTACTAGGCTCCCCTTATAGGGGATCCTGACTAGTATCCTCCTGAATCCTGGGCCTGAGACCTCTACTGGCTCTGAGCCCCCTGCAATTACCCTAACCACACTGGATGCTGAGGGTAGGTGGAGCGTTATGATAGCTGTCCTACGACCTATCCACCCGCCTAGGCTGGCGTCTATCTTAACCTGCTCTCCGGGTTCTAGCGATACTGCCCCCGTATGATAGGAGTACACGTATCTCCCGTCACCGGTGAAGGTTGCTATGAGTGAAGTATCGGCGAGGCTTATTGGCTGGTATGAGTCGTAGAGTGCTACTAGCCTGTGACTGGTCTTCTCAGCCAGTCTCTTGGCCAGCAGAGGCTTAACATCGAATACTGCCCTCATGTATACTCCCCGGTCGATCTCTGCCTGGAACTGCGGCTTGAACTCCCTAGTCACCGTTGCCCCATCTATCGTAACCTTCCACCTGAATGGACTCCTACCCTTACTAGCCCTTACCCCCAGTGCTAATAGAGCGCTCCTTGGCTCGGAGCCTTCAGGCCTAGCTAGGAATAGGGATACGAATGTTCTCCTGACGGAGCCGGGCGAGGAGCCCAGTTGTGCTCCAGAGTATTCTGAGGTGTAAGACACGTATCCCTCGCCCTGGCCCTTGGCTAGCTCCACTATCTTCCCATCCACTATGCCCTCCCCACTCCCATATCTCCTCACTGTGGCATGCCTCGTTAAAACGGGTTCCGGGACCGCTACTCTTCTAGAGGGCTCCATAGGCCTGATATGTCTCTAGCCTCCCTGCACACGCTATTAACCGGATTCCAGACGGTTCCGGTCTCTATGTAGTGTAGGACCTGCCTAGCTGCTAGTATAGCTGTCTCTTTGAGGGACCTGTCGGTTCCCCCGGCATGGTGGGGTGTTAGGACTATCCTGCCTGTGGATGCTAGCCTTGCTAGGGGGTGGTCTGGTGGCAGGGGCTCCTCTGGGTGGACGTCTAGTGCTACCCTGAGGTCGCTCCTCTCCTCTATTATCCTGGCTAGGTCCTCAGGGTCTATCAGGCTTCCCCTACCCACGTTAACTAGTAGGGCTCCCTTCTTCATGGTGGATAGTAACTCATAGTCTATTAGTCCTGTGGTCTCCCTTGTGTGGGGTAGCGCGGCTATTATCACGTCTGACTCCCTGAAGATCCTCTTCAGGCTGGCTGGCTCGGCGTGGAGCAGCTGTTCTACCTCCCTCTTCCTCCTCCGGCTGTAGTATAGTATTCTCCCTGCGCCTAGCGCTCTTAGCTTCCATGCTACGAGGACTCCTATCCTGCCCATGCCCAGCACCCCTATAGTCTTGCCCCTTACAGTCACGCCCCGGAGGAAGCCCCTCTCCGACGCCCACCCACCTGATACGGTGTAGTTGTGTCCCTCCACTATCCTCCTGAGTGATGCTATTACTAGGCCCACCACATGCTCCGATACTGCCTCAGCTATGGCCTCCGGCTGGTTGGCTACGCATATCCCCCTTCTCTCAGCCTCCCCTACGTCTATATGATCCACACCGCTGCTCCTAGACACGATCAGCCTCAGCCTCTGGGCCTGAGCTAGTAGGCTCGAGTCTATCTTCATAAAACCGGCTATGAGGACCTCTGCCTCGCCAATCAGCTCTTGCACCTTCTCCCTGGATCCCTGTGCATCCAGTAGGTTGGCCTCTCGCTCGAGTAGTTCCCGAGCTTCCTTGGGTAGCGTGTGGGTGGTTAGGACCTTCATCCCTCGCCAGCCCCCCGGGCTAGTGTGTCCCCTTAGGGTATATATTATGGGCTCCGATACATGCAGAGGACTAATACGGCCATGTAGGAGAATACTATAATTAGGATAGTAAGCCTAAGTGCCAGCCATATCTCTCTAGCCTCAGGTAGCCGCCCCTCGCCCAGAGTATAGCTGCCCGGCTTCTCCAGCCTGACCTTGAGGGCCCCAGCGTAGGCTGACATTATATGTCCTGCATTGAGGCTCTCAATCTGGCTGTGGAACCGGGTCCAGGTCCTTAACGCGCCTCGCATGCTGAGGCCTACTAAGGGGGCTAGGATTACTGTTAGCATTGCAGTTATCCTGGCCGGGATTAGGTTCATGATCGTGTCTAGCCGGGCCGAGGCCCATCCCGGATCCCTGTACTCAGGCGTCTTGTAGCCTAGGGCGCCGTCTAGGGTGTTTGCAGTTCTCTGTGCAAGGGCTCCCAGGGGCCCGGCTATCGTATACCATAGGAGGGGCGATGTGATCCCGTCTACCAGGCTCTCTGACAGGCTCTCTATTGCAGCTGACGCCACATGTCCAGGCCCCAGACTGCTTGTCTCCCTTCTAACAATACCCTGAACCGTCATCCTGGCCTCCGCGAGCCTGCCCTCCCCTAGGCTCCTAGCCACCCTAGCTACCGTGTCTAGGAGTAGCCTAACTGGGATGGACAGCTTCACAATCAACCCGGCAACTAGGAGCCACACGGCCGGGCCTATCATCCATGCAATGTAGAGTGCTAGGCCTGCTGGCGCCAGTATGGCTGCCATGACTAGCGCTGTCGCCACGACGCCACGTAGCTTGGATGAGTATGGTGGAGCAAGCCTCCTGGCTAGGCTGAATGCTATGGCAACTGGATGGATCCTGAGGAGTATACCCCTGTGCTCGGGGTAGGCTAGGTCTAGTAGGAGGCCTAGGAGGAGGGCCCCGCATGCCAGCGCGGGATCTCCGGGGAGGGCCCAGTCAGGTAGCAATGGGCACACCCACTGCTAGTGCTAGGGTTAGTGTTGTCTCGTAGCTGAAGCCAGCAGCATCGCCCGAGGGCCTCCCGAGCCTGTATGTAGAGTCCCTTGCAACCACTATGCCTAGTATCGGAGCTGCATATACTAGCGGGTTGACCCCAGCTGCTATAGCTGGTATTAGGGCTATGGTGTATATTGCTAGGTTGGCCAGAGGCTTGTTGCCTAGGGTTGATTCCTTGAATGCAGCCGCTAGCCCGCTTCCCCTGCCCTTGGAGGCGTATATGTAGACGTACATTGCCTCGGCCGCGGCTGTATATGCAGCTGCAACCAGCCACGGTTCATTCACTGCCTCTAGGAGTAGTGCATACCTCACTATGATCATCGCCGTGGTGTAGGCTATGGCGAATCCGCCCTTCCTAGGATCCTTTATTATCCTCTCTGCCTCCTCCCCGCGGGCCCTAGCCGCTACTGCCTCAACATAGTCGGTGAATCCATCCATGTGGAGGCCCCCAGTTAGTATTAGGTGGAGTAGTAGCGCTATGGCCGCGGTTGCTGGAGGCTGATAGATACCATCCAGAACTACTAGGGCACCCGCTACTATGAGGCCCTCTAGGAGGCCGATGATCGGGGCTAGGTATAGGCTCCGAGCCGCCTCGTCTAGGCTCCCCCTTCCTAGAGGTATGATTGTTAGGAATGATATGAGGCTACGTAGCCCCATCCCTGCCACCCAGGACCTTGGCCATTATGTCGGATAGGATCTTGTTCTCCTCTGGGCTCTTCACACTGACCCTACTATAGTGCCTGTCGAGGCCGTGGAATGTGCTGGCGTCCCTCACATATACTCCTCTCCGTGCTAACTCCATGCCTAGCCTGGGGTGGGGTATGCCGTGCCATGCCAATATGTAAGCGGTGGTTGTTGGGTAGACTCTAACACCTGCCTTGGTTAGCATCACCGCCAGGTCTCGGCCCCACTCTAGCGCAGCCTTCCTGCCCCGAGCAATATACCTTCTAACTTCATCCAGGTAATACCCTAGTATCCTTGTATATGTACAGTATGTTATTGAGTCTAGGGGCCAAGGCTGCCTGGCCCGCTCCATCCTCCTGGTTAGGTCCTCGTCTAGGGTGTACATATATCCTAGCCTAAGGCCGGGGGTAGCCATTGCCTTAGTTAGGCTCCTCAATATAATAGTCCTAGTTCCCCTAGGCCTCCACGACGAGAGGCTAGATAATGGCTGGAATGCCTCGTCAACAACTAGCACACCATGGTGATCCTCTGCATAGTCCTCCAGCGCCCTGAGATCTCTGGAGTCCAACTCCATGCCAGTCGGATTATTAGGCCTCGATACCACTATGAGGGGCCTCTCGATCCTAGCTAGTTCCCCTACATTAACCCTAAGCTTATCCTCTATAATCCTAGATTTGAGCCTAAAGAGCGGGATTCCGAGGGCAGGAGCCTGTAGATGGTGATCTCCGAAGTTGGGCTCAACTACGATCATGGCTCCAGGCCTAAATACTGCTGGTAAACCGGCTAGTATGGATGCTGACCCGTTCCCTATATGGATCTCTTCCTTGATCCCATCTAGCCTAGATATGAGGTCCTTAAGCTCTCCGAGATCAGGGTCATAGTATCTCCTATAGGCCTTCTCCTCCAAGCAGTCCCTGATAGTTTTGTCCAGCCAGGAGGGTGGAGGTAGAGGGTTCATGGGGCTGCTGAAATCTATTGTCCCTGGCGGTGGTGTACCTCCATGTTTTCGCATCTCCTCCTCGCCTCCTCTAGGCTTTTCCACGAGTTGACGTTGATGTGATTACATGGCTCCTCTATGCTGACCCATGTATCCCCGTATCCCTTTACTATCGATATTCCCTGGGGCTCTCCCCTACACGTCATAGTTACTATATCCCCCCTTACTTCCCCTGCCTTGCTTGCTAGATCCTTTAAGATCTCCTCGTCTAGATAGGCTAGGTCTGCAGGGAGGACTAGCAATGGCCTATAGGATATGGTCTTTAGAATTAGGGATAGGTCCTCGGGGTATCCGGCTCCAGGGGTTTGTATGCACTCCATCATGGAGCAGTAGTGTTTGAGGTGCTCGATCGTGTAACTGCTCAGTGCTAGGACTTTAAGCCTGACCATGCCATCTACAGCTCTAGCTACGTGGAGTATCAGTGGAGCTCCGCAGACGTCTAGGATGGGCTTAACTACTCCTCCCATGCGGGATGCTCTGCCCCCTGCCATTATGACTGCTATCAACCCTCTTCACCCTGTAACAGCTTGTCGTAGACCCTGGATAGGGCTGACCCGATCAAGGCAGCTGCCGCGTCGTCAAGTAACCCTGGGAGATCCGCTATCCTGAGCCCTAGCCTGGTCTTCTCCCTATCAACCCAGTAGGCAGCCATCAGCCCCTTCCACCCTTGGAGGTATAATGCTATCCCCGCTGCCAGGACCTCGTCTGCCACTAGCCCCTTCGTATCATTCAGATATTCCTCCCTGGCTAGGCCTGGTATGCTGCTGGCCCTAGCATGGAGATCAGCCTCTCTAGCAGCAGTGAGGAGTGTCCAGAGGTTTGGGTCTTTGAGCATCCTAGCCATCTCTCTCCTAATCGCCTCTCTGGCTTTTCCGGGAGATACGCCGGGTATAGGGGCTGCCCGGTAGAGTCTGGTTGCATCGTCTACTAACTCGTCTATGCTTACCCCTAGTATGCCCTTGAGCCTCTCATCCACGCTTCTATTGTCTCCCTTAACTACGGCTCTCCATACTAGCCGGGCCGCCTCGTTCCCGTGGATTGTTGCCAACCCGCTCCATGCCAAGCCTCTTCCCGGTGGTGCCGCTACTGTTATGGCGTCACTACTCGTACCTAAGGGCCTGCTGGTGCACCATGGTAGTATGTCGGTGACTGCTGCTGCCTTGGCTTCCGCTGCAACCCTGAGTAGGTCTAGGAGTGCCTGGTCTGAGAGGGGGTGTAGGGATACTACTACTAGGTTTATTGTGGAGATGGGCGGGGCTCGGTATAGTTCCTCCATCTCTATGCATGCCGGGTTCGTTAGGCCTACTGTTGCTAGTACCCATGTATGGTCTCCCTTCTCCACTATCCTCTTGCCCACATCCACAGCTGTCAGCATGACTATTGCCTGACCTGGCAGGTTCTGGCTCCTGAGTAGGTCCCTAGTGTATGCATTATAGTCCTCGGTGTTGAAGTCTTTCTCCACAGTCTTTACCAGTATGTACCTGGCCCACCTGAGCCCACCATTGACTGCTGTAGAGGCTACCTTGTACTCGCCTCCTAGGTCTACTACTAACAGGTCTCCTCTGTCATCTATCCTTGGGTACAAGGCTGAGTAGCCTCCTGTACTCCTTGTAGATTGCCTCCTTCACCTCGCTAGGGGAGGCTCCCCTGGCTAGTGTTAGAGTCATCATACCACCTGCAGCTACCCCCTCCTTCACGTATCCCTCTTCGTACATTCTTAGCCCGCTCCAGGGGGCGTCGCTGAAGCTTATATCAGCTGCAACCAGGCCAGCTTTGAACCTATCCACTATTCCTACCATGTCGCTGCTACTATCCTCTAGTATCCACCTTGTGGTCGCCACTGTTATCCTGGAGGTATCTATACCTATTGCATCTAGTATTGCCAGGACCGCACCCATCTGGGTGCCCCCGGCTAGCACAACCTCTATCCCGGCATCTACGGCGCCAGCGGCTATCCCAGCTATGGCGGGATGGACCGGATCGCCTACCTCATCTATCTTACAGTAGGCATCGCTGCATCTCCCTGCCCTATCTACGGCCTTCCCTATAACCTTCCTCTTGAGATCCTTGGGGTTCCTGTTGGAGCTACTGCTAACAGACTCTACCCCGACGCCGACTAGTGCCTCCATTATAGCTGCGGCAGTGGTGGTACCCCCAGGTATAGTCTCTCCTATCATGACCCCGGATAGCCCGCGGGCTAGGTTCTCGCCGAGCATCCTGGCCTCGCCTATGATCCTCTCTGCCGCACCCCGGGGCAGGCCTGACCCCTCGTCTATCCTTCCCCCCATTACTGCTGAGGGTATCGTTACATGGGGAGCCTTGATCCCATGGGCCGTCCCGGAGTCTACTACTAGAAGTGAGGCACCAGTCATACCTACTAGGGCTCTGGAGATTAGAGCTGGCGTTGGCAAACCCTCCGGAGATACCGGGACTACCGGGAGTGTTATGGGTCTGCCTGTGACCAGGTATTCAAGGTCTAGTGTAGGAGTGTATAGCGTGCCCTCGGGGCTGGGGCCAGCTATGCTTATGCCGGGTATGGTGGAGGTCCTTGTGGATCCCCCTACTACTATTACCGCCTGGACCCTGTCTAGCCGGGGGTTGCCCCTGACTAGGGTCAATGCCATGCTGGACACCGTGTACAGGTCCTGCGGCTGCCGGGATTATAGTCATTATAGCCTCCATAGATCAACTCCATAGGGGTGTACCGCAACCTTGAATGGCGGCGTGGAGGACCTGCTATCAGTCCCTGGTGCACCGCTCCTCAGGGATCCCGGGGATGAGAGGATAGGTGGCCTCGAGGAGTGTAGCCGCTCCGCTATCATAGGGATTCCGTGGGACTGGAGTGTCACAGGGAGGCCTGGGCCCCGGCTGGCTCCTCAGAGGATACGAGGGTACCTGTATGGGCTAACCCCCTACAGCCCTGTCCATGGCTCTATAACGTGTAGGCCCCATGACTTGGGGGATGTCAGGGTTGCACCTGGCCTCTGGAGTACTACTAGGGCTAGGATAGCCTCTGTCTCAATAACCCTCCTGGAGGAGTATGAGAGGGTCTACCTAGTTGGCGGTGACCACTCTATAGCTGGGCCCGCCCTCGAGGCCCTGGCCCATGTGGAGGATAGGGTCTCACTAGTCATGTTAGACCATCACTACGATCTTAGGAGTACGAGTGAGGGGCTGACGAGCGGCTCGTGGCTCTACGAGGTCCTAACTAGGGTGCCCGGCAGGATCGAGGCTCTAATTGTAGGTGTAGGCGATTACTCCAACCCGTCCTACCTGGCCGAGAGGGCTATGAGGCTTGGGGTCAAGGTTATACCTAGGCACTCTCTTCTCCAAGGTGATGGTTTAGATACTGTTAGGGAGGCCCTGGACTCTCTCGAGGATCCTGTATACCTGAGTATAGACATGGATCACCTAGACCAGGCCTATGCTCCGGGGGTTAACTCTCCGGGCGTCATGGGCATGGATCCCCGGGAGACCCTGCTGATCCTCGAGGGCCTAGCAGGTAAGAGGATTAGGATGATTGATCTGGTGGAGGTTAACCCTCTGGTAGATGTTGCCGACTCCACGTCTAGACTAGCCGCTAAGGTATTGGCTTATCTCTTCAACCTGCTGGAGGCTGGTGGAGGTGCCTAGGGCGGATCTCATTGTGTATAATATAGGGGTGCTCCTCACCTTCAGCGATACACCGCTGGGCAGGGTTGACTGGGAGAGAGCTGGCATTTTGAATAATACTGGAGTAGCGGTTAAGAATGGCGTTATAGTGGAGGTTGGCCCTAGCACCTGGATCAGGTCTAGATATGAGGCCTCTGAGGCTATAGATGCAGGTGGCAGACTAGTAACTCCCGGCCTGATCGATATACATACTCACCCCCTCTTCCATGGCTCTAGGGCTGATGAGCTGGAGATGAAGCTAATTGGCTACAGCTATAGAGAGATACTAGCCCGGGGTGGAGGAATCTATAGGACTGTGGAGGCAACTAGGAGGGCTAGTGACGGGGAGCTCTTAGAGAGTCTACTCAGTATCCTAGACGTGATGCTGGAAGGAGGCACGACCACAGTTGAGGTGAAGACAGGGTATGGTCTGGATCCTGGAGAGGAGTGGAGGCACCTTAAGCTCCTGGGTGAGGCAGCATCCATGTCTAAAGTGGGCCTAGTGAGGACCTTGCTGGTCCATGTTCCCCCGAGGGATAGAGATAGAGGTAGGTACGTGGAGGAGATGGCAGGGCTAGCATCTAGGACAGGAAGAGAGGGTATGGCTGACTATATAGACGTATTCTGCGATAAAGGGGCCTTCACAGTTGATGAGACGAGGACCATACTCTCCGCTGGCCTACGAGCAGGGCTCAGGGCTAGGCTACACGCTGACCAGCTATCATATATAGGATGTAGCCTCCTCGCTGGGGAGATGCAGATAGACTCTGTAGAGCACCTCGAGAATATGCCTCCTGCCAACGCGGAGGTACTGGCTAGGAGTGGGAGTGTAGCGGGGCTCCTCCCCACTAGTATAATGGCTATGATGCAGGATGAGAGGCCCCCTGTGGGGGCCCTGCGGAGGACTGGCGTGCCCATAGCACTGGGGAGCGACTATAACGCTAACAATATGACACCACTTGTGCAGACCAGCGTGCAAGTAGCACCCTACGTACTTGGCCTCACTCAGCTGGAGGCTCTAGCCGGGGCCACGTATGTAGCGGCTAGGAGCCTAGGGCTAAGTGACAGGGGCAGGGTTAGGCCTGGGATGAGGGGTGATCTAGCTTTGTGGAGGGTTGAGGATCCTCGCGAGGTTGGATATGTGTGGGGACTTAACCTGGTTGAGACTGTTATTGTGGGGGGTGTAGTGGTAAAGAGGAGGAGGGGGTGCTAGTCTATCCTCCTACCTGCCTTTGAATTTTGGCTTTCTCTTTTCTAGGAATGCTGTTACTCCCTCTATCACATCTTCTGTTGAGAATAGTAGTGAGAATAGGCTGGCTTCTAGCTCTAGCCCCGTCCATATACTGGTCTCCATACCCATCTCTATGGCGTACTTCGCCGCTGCCAGTGCTAGCGGGGGCTTCTCCGCCAGCTTTAGCGCTAGGGCCCTTGCCTCCTGGTCCAGCCTCTCCGGGGGTACCACTCTGTCTACTAGGCCTAGCCTATAGGCTTCTCCTGCTGGTATCATGTCTCCGGTGAATATCAGCTCCTTGGCCCTGCTCCTGCCCACGAGCCTGGGTAACCTCTGTGTCCCCCCGGCTCCTGGTATGAAGCCTAGGTTGATCTCTGGCTGGCCTAGCATCGCGTCCTCGCTAGCGATCCTTATGTCACCACTCATAGCTATCTCCAGGCCGCCTCCCAGGGCGTAGCCGTGTATCGCTACTATGATGGGTTTTGTCAGGAACTGCATCTTGAGGGTGAGCTCTTGGAAGCGGCGGGAGAATCTTAGTATGTCTATTGGGGTGACTCCAGCGAATGCTGTCACATCGGCGCCGGCGCTGAAAGCCCTACCTGCACCCTTGAGTATAATCACCTTTACCTCTTTGTTCTCCTCCAGTTCATCGAGGGCCTCACCTAGCTCCTTGAGTAGCTTGGGGCTTAGGGCGTTCAGCTTCTTAGGCCTGTTTAGTATTATCCATGCTATCGGCTTCTCTATCCTAATTATTATTGTCTCCTTCTCTATCTCCTGGACCTCATGGTACTCGTAGAAGCCCTTACCCGCCTTCCTGCCCAGCCTACCTTCCTCAACCATTCTTAGTAGTAGGGGGTCGGGCTCTAGCTCCTCTGCCCCGGTCTCCTCCTTCAGCTTCCTGAGGGCCTCAACTATAGCGTCGATCCCATACTCGTCGGCATACTCAAGTACGCCCTTGGGCCAGTTGAGGCCTAGCTTCACCGCCTTGTCTATATCCTCCCTAGTGGCTACTTCGTTTCTGATTAGCCATGCAGCCTCGTTGACTGCTGGAGCTACGAGCTTAACTGGGTCTAACTTGCCCGCCAGATCCTTGGGTATGTTGGGCCTCTGGTACTTGCCTGGAGCCGGGTAGTCGTAGAAGCCTTTGCCCGCCTTGACGCCGTAATGGCCGGCCTCGTACTTCTCCTTTATTAGGTTGCATGGAGTCGTTTTCATCCCCCTCTCCTTCATGGCTGTGAATACTAGGTAGAAGACGTCTATGCCGCTGTAGTCTGCCAGCTCGAATACGCCCATGGGTAGGCCTAGTATGTATTTGGCTGTTGCATCAACCTCCTCCTTCGAAGCTAACCCCTTCTCCACTACTATGCAGGCAGTGTTCATGAACCTTCCAAGTACCCTGTTTACTATGAACCCGGGGACATCCTTTCTAACCACGACCGTTTGCTTGCCGAACCTCTTGGCTAGGGCCACAGTTGTTTCCACCGTGGCGTCGCTAGTCTTCTCGCCCTTGATCACCTCCACCAAGGGCATGAGAACTGGGGGATTGAAGAAGTGCATCCCAACTACCCTCTCCGGCCTGCTGGTCGCTGCTGCTATCTCGGTTATGGGTAGGCTACTGGTATTTGTCGCCAGTATAGCATGGCTGGGGGCATTCTCATCGGCGTACTTGAAAAGCTTCTGCTTTAGGTCTAGCCTCTCGGGTATAGCCTCTATCATAAAATCCGTCTCTCCCAGGGCCCGACCGAACTCTTCTGTATAGCCTCCGTCCTCTGCTAGGTTGACTATAGGGGTTATCCTTGAGAGAACGGTTTCCACGGTCTCCCTGAGCATGCCCTTCTCATAGAGTTTCTTCAGGCTCCACTCGATTTTCTGCAACGCATTGTCTAGGAACTCCTTCTTAATGTCGGCAAGATACACCTTATACCCAGCAATAGCTGCTACCTCTGCTATACCATGACCCATGGTACCGGCTCCGACAACGGTTATGGTTCTTATATTATCCACTGGCGCCATCCCGCGCTACACCATAGTAGTGGGGACGCCTCTCCGGGGTTTAAACGTTGTATACTTCACATACTATACCAGCAGACCGGGGATATATTTAAAAGGACGCCCGGGACGCACCCTAGCCTTGGTGGATAAGGGATGTCTGACTATATGGATCAGGTGAAGAGCCTAGTCAAGCCCGAACTGGCCAAGTATGGCCTAAAAATCCTGCCTAGGGGTAAGAGTAGCTTTAGCATCATGAAGGGGTCGGAGATATTCATGACTATAAGGGATACTGGAGACAATGTGGAGATCTCGTTCAAGGGTAAGAAGTACATGTATGATAAGTGGTATACGAAGCCAGAGCACTTGGCTCAGGTAGTCTTCAACGTCCTCGAGGCAGAGCTAGCACCCAAAAAGGAGGGATAACCTCCACATTAAAATCCTAGAACCCGTCAAAAAAGGATATACTAAAACCCTCTACTACACCAAATACCAAAATCTCATAATCACTATAACGTGTATAAGTACGTCTTAAAAACTGGTTGGGGGTGAGGCCTTCCTCTCGTAGAGCCAGCATGCAGCGTAGTGGCCTGGCTTCTCCTCTATGAGGTCTGGCTCCTCCGCCTCGCACTTGGATTGGATATGCGGGTTTTCATCGTAGGCTACACATCTTGGCCTGAACCTGCATCCCCTAGGCAGGTTTACCGCGCTGGTTACCTCTCCCTTGATCCTGAGTTTCCTTATCTTCTTCCTGTTCTCAGGCTCTGGCTCTGGTATCGCATTTATTAGGGCCTGCGTGTAGGGGTGGAGCGGGTTCTGTATTATTTCATCTGCATCGCCCAGCTCAACTATTTTGCCTAGGTACATCACTGCTATCCTGTCGCATACGTATCTCGCCAGAGCTAAGTCGTGGGTTATGAACAGTATTGCCATCTTCATCTTGTCTCTGAGATCGTTTAGGACTTCTAGGACCTCAGCTCTTATGGAGACATCTAGCATTGATACTGGCTCGTCTGCTGCTAGTATCTTGGGGTTGAGGACTAGGGCCCTTGCTATGGCTACCCTCTGCCTCTGCCCCCCGCTCAGCTGGTGGGGGAACCTGGGTAGGAACTCGTCTGGTGGTGTCAGTTTCACCGTCTCCAGAACTTTGGATACTATCTCCAGCCTCTCCTCCTTATTACCTAACTTATGGACTATTAGCGGCTCCTCTAGTATATCCAGTATCCTGAACCTGGGGTTTAGGCTGGCGAAGGGATCTTGGAAGATCATCTGGGTCTCTCTCCTTACACCTAGCAGGGCTCTACCCTTCAACTTATACATATCAACATAGCCTTCTTCAGCCACTGCATCGGGCTGGGCCCTCTTAACCTCCTCTAGAACATCCTCGCTTGGCCTTAGCAGGATTCTGCCCCCAGCTATATTCTCCCTGTCAATCAGCCTCACTATGGCTCTTGCCGTGGTTGTCTTGCCACAGCCTGACTCCCCGACTAGGCACAGGGTTTCTCCTCTGTATATTTCGAAGGAGACTCCGTCCACCGCATGTACGTATAGCTGTGGCCTCCTAGCTAGGAGGTCTACTAGGCTCCTTCTCACGGGGAACCAGACCTTGAGGTTATCCACCCTTATTAGCGCGTCTCCCTGCACTCCCCTCACCTCCTCCTTAGCCTGGGCTCCACTATCGTCTCTATGGCTAGACCTAGGAGGACGAATGCCAGGCCTGTTAATGCCAGCATGAGGCCTGGAGGGAGGATCCACCACCACATCTTATAGGCTATACCCCTGTTGGCCTGAGCGTCTGCAAGGACCTTGCCCCATGTTGGCAGCCCGTGCTCTATCCCGAGCACGCTGAGGCCTGCCTCCGTTATTATAGCTCCAGGCACGCTGAATACTAGGCTTGCCATAGCGTATGGGAGTATCTGTGGTATTATGTGCCTGAATATTATCCTGGCGTTTGAAGCCCCTATCGCCTTCGCCGCGTCTATATAGGGCTCAGCCTTTATGCTGAGGGTCATGCTCCTAACTATTATAGCGGTGCCTCCCCAGCCTAGTATGACTAGGAACCCTATTATTATGAAGAGCTTCTCCCAGGGCCCGATGCCAGGCCTCTCCTGTAGGATTACTCCTATGAGTATTAGTATGGGGAGTATTGGTATGTTGGATAGTACGTCTATGAACCTCTGTATGATCTCGTCTATGAGGCCGCCGTAGTAGCCGCTGATCACTCCTATGACGAGCCCTATTATCACGGATGTTACCGCCGCGAAGAGGCCTACTGCCAGTGCTACGGGGAACCCGTATAGTATGGCAAGCCATAGGTCCCTTCCCATGTTATCTGTGCCGGAGATCCCGTAGGCGTTGCCTTTGACGACGATCTTTATATTCTCGAAGCCTAGCTGGCCCGCCGCTATTGCCTGCTGTATAACGTTGGGGTGAGCTCCAGCATATACTATTATCAAGTGTAGCCTGTAGGTCCCGGTTAGGGGCTCGAAGTCCTTTCCGCCTAGTGGCGTGCCGAAGATCATCTTAGTTGCCAATCCCCTGGCCTCCGTCTCGGTTATATTGATCGTTATACCTTGGTTGGCGTAGTAGTCAACATATTGTCTCCAGAATAGATCGGCTGATATACTCATGTTCTTGAATGCTAGATCAGTGATCTTTAGAGCTGATGATTGTTGAGCAACTATTATGCTCAGCCCATCTGGCCTCTGAACTACTAGCATGGGTAGGACTTGCACCTGTCTCTCAACACCGTTAACTATGACTACGGAGTTGTTTATTGGTGTGAATAGTGTAAGGATGCCTGTTGGGAAGGCTGGATCCCCTAGCCTATACTCCACAGTATAGACCTGCACGTACCCCACTATAGTCTGTTTAAGTCCTAACGCGTTGGTGTAGTATGGCAATGCCCCTTCTATGTTTTGTGGTATCACTATTCCGCTAAAGCCTATCTGAGGATCGGTGTAGATCTTATGTTCAGCCACTGGTACCCCGAAGTATCTAACCCATTCTGGGGGGACCGAGGTAGGGTACTCGCTCCATGCCAACCTGTTCTTCCACTTATCTGGCAGGCCTGGGGGTAGTGTTGCTAGGGCGTATATAGATATTATTACAATGAATACTATGATTATCAGTCCTGCCTTGCCCATGTTATTCTTCCATACCTCTCCTACCCCGGCCTTTAGGGATGAGATTATCTTGGATACTAGGCTTTCCCTAACATCTTTTTTCCTAGCCATCACATCTTCACCCTCGGATCAAGTATGACATAGAGTAGCTCTAGGATATACCTACCTAGGACGTATACCAAGGTGGTTACATATATTAGGCCAAGTATTGTGGGTGCATCTCCAGACAGTATGGCCTGATAGTAGAGTGATCCCATGCCTGGCCAGTCGAATACAGTCTCTGTTATTATGAATCCTTGTATACTGCTTGCAAGCCCTAGTATGATGAATGTGACGACTGGGCCAGCTATCACCCTCAGTATATACTTTCTAACAACCATTCTCTCTGGTAGGCCCTTAGCCTTGGCAACAACTACATAATCCTCAGCCACAACCCTTATAGCTACGGCTCTCACAGAGTACAGCCACCCGCCTAGGAATGCGAATACTGTAACCAGTATTGGTAGGTAGGCGAAGTAGAATACGTTGTATAGAGTCTCGATGGGGGCTGAGGTGAACTGGTCCCACTTTAGATAGGATAATATCTGCCTATACTGTGTGGGTGCCACGCCAGCCTTGAAGCCGAATAGGTATATGGCGATCATAGCTAGCCACCAGAGGGGTGCAGCGTTGGTTATAGCAGCGTAGGTAACAACACCCTTATCCATCAAGCTGCCACGCTTATATGCAATATAAGGGGCTAAAGGCATAGCTATGGCCATAGCAATAATCTCTGCAACAGTAATCATTATCACCGTCCTGGGGAGTGCTGCCCTTATGGCATCACCCACTGAGACAGGTATCCTTAGCCCAGCCACGTTGGCCACATCATCTGATGTGACATTAAGCTCTAATTTGAAGGTTCTGATCGTCATTGGTATTAGTCGTTGATACCATGGCTTATCTAACCCGTAGATCTCCCTCAGCCTTGCCCTCTCATTCTCAATAATCTGCTGGATCTCCTCCGCCGTTATACCCTCCCTCTGCTGTAGGGACTGCTTTAGGGCTTGGAGCCTCTGCTCTATCAAAGCATTCAATATCTTAGTATCGTAGCCAGTTGCACCGATTATAACGGCAGTCATAAATACTATTATAATGAGGGATCCGCCTAGGGTCACTCCGCGCTTGACTGCGACGTTAAGTATCCTACGATCCACTGGCATGAAAGGCCACCAGTCACACGCTAGCCAAGCCAGATTAATGGATAGCACACATACCATTTATACCTTTATCATACAGTTGATAGGATGGATCTTAATACTTACAGGGTAATACCTGTGTCGCAGGACTATCAGTAGGATGGAAGAACAGCAGAGATAAACCAAAAAATAATATTAATAAAACCCTATTAATTTATAAATAAAAATTTAAAAATTATTTAGGGAGAGTACAGCGTTTAAGAGCTACCTCCTTAGTATTAGGGCAGCTACTGCTAGCAGTATTATCAGGTTTATGACTGATATTATCATTGTTGTCCTAGCTGTTGACTGTGCAGCCTCTGCAGCCGCCTTAGCATCGCTTACTGACTGGCCTAGCGTGTTGACCTGCTGGTTGAGCTGGGTGACCTGGTTGTTCAGGTTGTCCACTGTCTGTGCTAGGGTGTTGACTTGTGTGTTTAGGTCACCCACTGTCTGGCCTAGGTTGTTACCTAACTGCTGTATTGATGTTGTCAGGGTGTCTGATAGTGTATTGATTGACTGTGTCAGGGCCTCGTTCAGGTTGGTGCCTAGAGTTGTTATTGAGTCGCTTAGGCCCTGTAGTGCCTGACTTAGCTGGCCGCCCAGCGCCTGCTGTAGCTGCTCCAGCTGCTGCTGGAACTGCTCCTGTACTTGCTGTAGCTGGCCTGTGAACTGCTCCTGTATCTGCTGTAGCTGCTCCTGGGTCTGTTCTGTTAACTGGTTTATCTGTTCCTGTAGCCCTGCGGTCGCATTCCTGATTATCTCGCCAGCTGCCTCTATTGTCTGTAGTGGGACTATCTTCTCTGCCGGCAGGGCTATCTCCTCTGAATATGCTATCACTGTGAGCTCATAGACTGAGTATGGCTGTAGCTGTGAGGTTATGCTGGCTGGTAGTACTATCTGGAAGCCTGCGCCAGCCTGCTCAGCCTCCCCAGTTGCAACTAGCTGCCCGGTCAGCGGGTCCCTCAGCAGATACTTTACATACAGCGGTGGAACTCCTGTTACCTGTACCACTATAGTGGTGTCCTTACCTGGAGCTACTAGTGGCGCGTATACCTGGGTTATTGTGGTTGGCCTAGGCTCTCCGAATACCCAGTCTGTCGGGCCGAACGGGTATGTTGGGTCTCTGAAGGCTTCTAGCTCTAGCCTCTGGGCGTCTTTGTCGAAGAATACTAGCTTGAATGGGCCGTTGCTTATCCATGCTATGCCGTACTGGTCTATCCAGTCAACTACTGCCTGTAGCCTGGCGTTCCACTCATCCTGGCTCATTAATGGCTCGTCACTGCCTGGTAGAGTGAAGTAGCTCTTGTACATGTCATAGGCGTTCTGGAACTCACCCTGGAAGTAAGTCTTAACTAGCTGGGCATCATCTGACAGTATTAGGCTTAACTGCGGTATACCCTCGTCCTTGCTCCTGGTGTCTGATAGGGCCCTCTCCTTGGTTACGAACGCCACATAGTCGTGGAATAGTGCTAGCTCGACTGGTAGCTGGATCGTGCCTAATACTCCCTGCTGGCCTATGTAGTTGGGGTCAAAGTGCCAGTAGTTGAGGTAGACCTCTAGAGTTGTGTCATCTACGACCCTGAAGGCTACATACTGGTCAAACTGTGGCCTCAGTGGCTCAGCTACGGATGACTCTAGGGCGCTCTTCTCCTGATCGTAGACTAGGTCTAGCAGCTGTGCCCAGTAGCCTATAATATCAGCCATCGTTATTGTCTGGCCATCATGCCACTTGGATCCTACCAGCTTTGACAGGTCCAGTACTACCTTGCTGACAGCGGTATCCCTGCCCTCGAACTTTGTCACTTCCTTCCACTCGTCAGCTACGGGGTCCCACCACATGGCGTCATCGGGCACCTCTAGGGTACCGTCTGGGCCTGCGGTCTCTACCGTGAAGTCTACCCTGAAGGGTATGGGTCTGCCGTTGAATGGGTGTGACCATGTGAATGGATCGAAGGTACACCTGGCTGGGTCTACGCTGTAGACGTCGTCGAATCCACCTATTATGTTCCAGACGCTCCTGGTTGTCCATACCCATAGGTGGCCCACGTTAATAGTATCCTCGCCTGGTATGTAGATGCCCCTGCAGTTGTAGAGGCTCCTTAGGCCTGCTCCCTGGTCCACGGTGATGCCCTGCACCTCCTCTCTTGCAGGGAAGGCGTCTAGGGTGGCTACTACCCAGATCCTTATGGCCTCTAGGGTTCCCAGCTCTGTGCCCTTCCTTAGTAGATCGATCCACTGCTCCCTGCTGCTTATGCCCTCCATTAGGGCTGTGGCCATACTGTAATCATCTACTGTCTTACCCTCCTCATCTACTATTTCTGGCTTGTAGTTCCAGTAGTCTGCCTCACCCCATCCTGGGGCCCATCCTAGCCAAGTTGCTCCAAACTGTGCTAGAACCCATGGATCCCACTTGTCTATGGCTCCCTTACCCCAGCCCTCTGTGTAGAAGCTCCACTCGAAGTCTATCGGGTTGGTGAAGTATACCTTGAATATTGCCTCGAAGAAGGTTAGCTCCTGAACCTGCACGTTAAAGCCTAGGTTCCTTAGCTCTCTAGCAAATATGTTACCTAGCTCGAACCTCTGATCCTCAACCCTGACTATACCTATTATTGTAACTGGCTGGCCCTTGTAGGTCCAGACGCCTCCCTCCTTGACTGCACCAACCCTAGTCATTATGTCGTTCACTATGTTCTGGACCATCTGTGGCTGGTATGTGAACCTGTACTTAGCTACAACGTCTACAAGCTCTGTGTATACTGGGTCATCAGGGCCATAGAACGTGTACTTAGGTATAGCAAAACCTTTGAATACCTCCTTGACTATGGCCTCCCTATCGATCAGGTAGTTTAGTGCGAACCTTATGTCTCTGAAACAGAATGGATTTAGGTTGAACTTATCGCTAACGAAATCGACAGTGGTGCCAGCAGGTAGGTTATCCTGAACAGCACAGAATTCTACTTGTGTGGTGCCAGCGTCCTCGTTGGGCTCGACATACCTTATAACTACTGGGTCAACTCCGAAGAAATCGGCTGCCTCCTCCTTACTGTTGAATACTTGATTCACTGTTACAATTTGTACTGGGGCTGGGTTGAGACCGAAGTCATTCAGTCCAGCAGGGGCTGTATATAGTTTAATCCCTGGTGTTTGTGAGAGCTCCTGGGCCTGATCAGGGCCTAGTCCAAAGAGGTATACATCAACTTTACCAGCCCTGAATGCTTCTACTATCTCATCTAGTGTGAACCTCGTCCATACAATCCTGTCGGTTCCAGGTCCTGTCGGCTGTGCACTTGTTACAGATGCTCCCATCGGGAGCGTCATTAGCACGATCATTATTGCCGCGATTAGGACCTTTCTATCCATTAATCCGCTCACCCTTCCCACTAAAGTGAGCCTCGTTTTGATTAGATGTATGTTGTTAAGGTATTTAAAAATGACGGATTCGCAATTCAGTGCATCACTCGTTTTAGCTATACGAATTATACGTATATACAGTTACATATATGTGATTGCCACTTAATAATATAACTGCACATATACTGCAACTACGCCCTGCTACGCCTGTACAGATAGATAGCAGAAAACGCTCCCAGCAACCCTGGCATGATTGCAACAAGAGTAGGAGTATTACTTGTAACCAAGTATAAATTCATTGAGGTGGAGTATCGTGGTGGGCTAGCCTCTATGCTACAAGGAGTATCACATTGGTGATCCTCGTAGACGCTGCCAGCTTCCGTGATCCATTCCAGTCTAAGCTTCCCTGATAGGCTGGTATTGTAGACCTCAATCCTAACTTTTTGTACCCCGAATTCTAGTCTAGCCAGCCCGGTAACTGTAGGGTATGTGAATGCTATCTCGAGTACTCCAGGCCTCCTAGCCTCTAGCCTGGAGGGGGGTAGATAGTCTATTAGTAGCTTCTCGTTAGTAGCGTAGATCCTGCATACAGACTCACCCGGCTCAAGGTCTACCTGCCCTGTCCTGCCAGGGCCTAGCGCAACCTCTTTCCCAGGCTGATTGCAGTCCCGAGCTATGTCTAGGACTAGCCTTGTATCTTCAGGCTTCATCTCGAATATCACATACTGGATGATATAATCTGCCTCCACGTCTACACCATCTACTACTGGATTAGTATAGTTGACTAACTGAATCGTTGTTCCAGTTGGACTTAACATTAGTATGACAGATAGTGCAAGCCCTAGGAGAAGCACTATTACTGGTGCTAGACGTGCCATTCTCCGGGTGGTCATTACTCACTCGCCATGTGACCCTTGTATACGGGCATCTACTTAAGTGGGCCTCTACACATTATAGGTACCTGTAGGGGCATTGGCTTGGCTGGGCCTAAAACCCTGATGCTGGTAGGGGCGATCCTTCTGATCCTAGGCTTAGTGTCGTCACTAGCCGCTACTAGAAGTAGCGTTATGGAGGTCGGGGGGAGCGGGCTAGTATATAGTGGTGAGGTGCTCACTCTAGAATCTATAGTTGGGATCCCCCAAGGCTATTATATTGTGAATGGGAGCATAGTGTTGAGAAACCTGGGTAATACTACAGCCTTAGTTATTGTAGGCACTCTGGCCGAGCCGATAGTGCTTGAAATATCTCAGGGCTCCTCTAGGAGCCTCGAGGTTGGGCCTGGCTATAGTATATCCCTCCACGGGAGGGGTGGCGATACAGCAGTTGAAGTCAAGTTCAAGGGGTGGGTGGAGAGCCAGCCCGGCATGCTACCTGTCATACTAACCCTAGTCCTGTTTGCTGCAGGAAGTATAGCGTCAACTCTAGGAGTGATCACCTATATTCTCTACTACATGGAGAAGGGAGGGAAGCCCTGATTAAGGCCCGGGCCCAGACCAAGACCCGTGGTGGCCTTAGCGTTGCTCTTCAAGAAGAGACGTGATCTCCTCTTCAGCAGCTCTGGCTGGCTGGTCAGGTTCAAGGGTAGGGAGGGTAGCCTATGTATAGAGACTGGCCTGGCACCTATGATAAGCGAGGATTATAGGACTGTGCTCCTCGTCTACCCTCCCAGCGAATGCTCAACTTCGGCGGAGTCCCCTAGGAAGCTAGAGGGTCCTAGGCTAGAGGAGGTGCTGAGCCGCATGCTGGAGGGGTGCAGGAGTGCTAGGAGGCTGGTCGAGGAGCTGGCCGGATCTGTAAGGCCACAGGTAAGGGAGCTGGCCTTTATGAGGCCTCCTAGTGAGGAGGAGGTCTTGTATACTGAGGCTAGGAATGCCCTTATGCTCTGCGAGCATATCTTTGGAGAGGACCTTAGCGTGGAGGTGGAGTGGTTTAGACCTTCATATATCAACTATAGGAGGAGTGGGGTAACTTGGAAGAGGCTTAAGGGACTAGCTAAGCTAGAGCCTGGTATTAGGGGGCTCATCGAGTCCTACTAGTCTTGGTCTTAGCCTTGTCTTTGGCCTCCTCCTTGACTGCATATATACCAATTATTATCCCATCTCCATCCGAGCACTCTTCAACCCGTTTACCTATGTAGTCCCCCTCCTTGAAGTCTCGCTCCTTCTTTTCACCGTTACAGTCTATGAGTGTTATTATTTTCTCCTTGGAGTTGGAGGCCTCTTGAAGCTTCTTGAGTTCCCTAGCTTGCTTGAGAGTCAGCATTATCACTGTTCCTAGGGCAATCATTAAGAGTAGGGGCTGGATCCAGGTGACATCCTCAGCCACTATACATCACCCTACTGGCCTACCCCTATAGTATTGCCTACCCCTATAACGACAACTGTGTCACCCTCCCTGGTCTCTTCTAGTATCAGCTGTCTAACCCTCTCTTCTGCCTTAAGAGAGCCCTCATATATACTCTTGGACATTGCCTGGATCGCCTCTTCCAGACCCATCTTTATAATCACTGCCTTTAGCGGTATCCCGTGTTTAACCGCTATCCTCTCAAACCTTATCTTCTCGGGCCCTGGATCTCCTATGGCAGCCCCTACACCCTCCGCTACCGAGCCAGTCTCCTCTCCCTCTAGCTTGAGGGCTGCATCTACGGTGATCATGAGGCTCGGCTTCTCTCCGCGAGCTACCAACTCCTCTATGAGCCTCTCAGTCGCTGCCCCTGGCTTGCCCACGCTGGAGCCTGGACCCCTGGCCTTGACTATATATACCCTCCTGCCCTCGATTACCGTGCTTGTAGCTACGGTCTCATCCTCTATCTCCCTCCACTCGTTGTCTTGGCCTGCTAGTCTTAGGGCTACTATGGGGCCTGCAGAGTCCCCTATTGGAGCCCCCTTTATGAAGTCGTTTAGAGCCTTCTTGTATGCCTCCGCGATCTTGAGTATCTGGGGCATGATTAGCTGGAGCTGCATTATGAGGATCCAGTTCTTAGTCTTCTCCCCTGTTAGTAGCAGGTGCCTGACAATCTTATATATCCAGTTGAGCGCTGATGCTATCTCAGCCGCTGTCTCAGCCTTGCTCCTTGCAACCTCATCCGCCTCTGGCATAGCCTTCTCGAACTCGCTCCTGAATACGGTCCTCCTTATCGTGAATAGGTGGTCCATCCTCCTTATGATATCTATCGGCTCTATAGACACGGGCTCTATGAGGAAGAAGTCCTTGACCTTGGATAGTATCCCCTTAGGATCTTTTGCATTGTGCCTCAGCATATATTCTACTGCCTTAGTCTCCGATTCTCTAGCCATGTTCTCTAACACTAATAGTTTGGCCTTGATATCCCTGCTCCACATGTATATCTGGAACCTCTGGTTTACCCCCAGGAATAGCATTAAGAAGATTAGTAGGAATGCTAGCTGGCTTATCGCCGAGATCCAGTCTGGCAGGTTCGCCTCTGCCATAGCCTGTATGCACCCTCCCCTTCCACAATGACGTGGGTCCTGTGCGAGTTATATTCCTGTGCTCTAGCCCTGGCAGTCCTTGCATGTGGTGACGAGCACTCTATCCTTTAGTATGACCACCGTATGCTCGTGCTGCGAGACTAAACCCCTACCAGCCTCAACCAGGATCGGGTAATCGTGTAGTACACCCTTAGCTACTAGGGATCTAACCAGGTGCTCGAGGTCCTGGGGATCCATTAAGTCTACTAGCCAACGGGGCGTGAAGGGTAGGGTCAGGAATCTATCCACTATTACGTCTAGCAGCTTTTTCTCATCATCGTTGAGCCCCTTCCTAGGCCTCCTCCCTGTGTACGCATAGATATTGGTGACTCCTCCCTCAACCACCATGCCTCTGCCATTGGTCGCGAAGGGCTCTATCGCGGCCTGGGTGCCAGGTTGTAGCCTCTTGTAGAATACCGTCCTATCAGGGTAGTTGGGTATGCTGAGGCCAGCGTGGATCATGTGCCTAGCTATAGTGTGGCCTGTCAGGTTTCTGATTACCTTGAATCCTCTCCTCCTTATCCTTGACTCTACAGTCTTGCCTATCTCATATAAGCTGATACCGGGTTTGAGCCTCTTGATCACTGCCTCTAGCGCTTCCCTAGAGGCTTCTAGGAGTTCCTGGTGCCTGCCTGAGAGGTCTACTGTGAGCGCCGTATCGGCTATATATCCATCAACGGAGACCCCTATATCCAGCTTTACCACAGACTCTTGTGATAGCTCCACGTCATCACTAGTGCCGGGAGTATAGTGTGCGGCTACGTGGTCTACGGAGAAGTTGCATGGGAATGCTGGGTAGGCTCCCTGGCTCCTTATATAGTTCTCTACTTCCACGCATATAGCCCTAGCCGTTGCACCTGGCTTAATTAGGCTCCTACCATGCTCTAGGGCTCTCCTAGCTATGTCCCCAGCCCTAATGAGCTTCTCCAGCGCCTCATCATCTATCTGGAGCTGTGGCACCTCCTGCACCTAGCCCTTCACCGTCGGAGGTGTGGCTAAATTATTTTATACTAGCCTGTCAACATTAGCCATGGGTGGTCCTGGTGGCAAGACTCACATACCTAGGCCACGCTGCCTTCATGCTAGAGCTGGACGGGAAGAGAATATTGATAGATCCGTGGCTCTCCAACCCACTCTCCCCAATGAAGCCCGAGGAGGCCAAGGACGTAGACCTCGTGATAGTAACCCACGGTCACTTCGACCATATAGGCGATGCACCCAAGATACTGGCCAACAATCCTAGGGCTAAGGTTGTTGCCGTCTACGAGCTCGCTAGCCACGTAGCTAAGCAGGCGGGAATAGGTGATGACAGGGTGGTTGGAGGCAACATAGGAGGACCTATGAAGGTGGATGGACTCGACATAGCCCTCACACCAGCTACACACAGCAGTAGTGGGATCGGCGTCGCTACAGGCGTCGTGGTTAGGGGCGAGGAGGCCACCGTGTACCACGCTGGTGACACGGGCGTGTTCATGGATATGAGGATCATAGGAGAAATCTACAAGCCCCACGTAGCCCTGCTCCCGATAGGAGGCCACTTTACTATGGACCCTGTGGAGGCGGCTAAGGCAGTGGAACTCCTCAGGCCTAGGGTTGCGATACCCATGCACTACGGCACCTTCCCCATCCTGTATGGGAAACCTGAGGACTTCGAAAAACTAGTAGACTCCAAGTGCCTACCGACGGAGGTTAAGGTCCTCAAACCAGGAGAGTCCTATGAGTTCAGCTTTAAGAGGTAACTGGTTCAGTCTTCCTCTTTTAACCTCTCCTCCGAGGCCCACCATCTTCTTGGTGGCTACGGGTTGAAGGTCAGGCTGGCAGTAATAGACTATGAGACATGTAAGCCGAGGAAGTGCAGCTACGAGTGTATCAATGTGTGCCCTGTGAATAAGACGGGTAAGGCTATAGCTATAGAAGCGAGGCCAGAGCTGAAGGGGCAACCCGTTATATACGAGGATGCTTGTATAGGTTGTGCCCTCTGCGTCAAGGCGTGCCCCTTTGACGCCGTCTTCATAGTAAACTTACCCACCGAGCTTGAAGAGGATGCGGTGCATAGGTATGGGATGAACTCGTTCAAGCTATACAGGCTCCCAGTACCCAAGCCGGGCCAGATTGTAGGGATTATAGGTAGGAATGGTACCGGTAAGACGACTGCCATAAGGATCCTAGCAGGAGAGCTGAAGCCCAACCTAGGCGACCCTGGAGCCGAGCCGGATTGGAGCGAAGTCATTAGAAGATTCCGGGGCAGCGAGCTCCAGACCTACTTCCAAAAGCTCTCCTCCAAGTCCCTGAAGCCGGCTCATAAGATACAATACGTTGACCTGGTGCCCAGGTATGTTAAGGGCACCGTGGGGAGCCTCCTCTCGAGGGCCGATGAGAGGGGGGTGGCTAAGGACCTAGCAGGAGAGCTGGGGCTGGACAAGCTTTGGGATAGAGATATAAGGTATCTCAGCGGGGGAGAGCTGCAGAAGCTCCTTATAGCGGCTACCCTCAGCAAAGAGGCCGATATATACATCTTCGACGAGCCGAGTAGCTACCTGGATGTCAGGGAGAGGATGAGGGTTGCAAGGCTTATACGCTCCGAGGTTAAGGGCAACAGGTACTTCCTAGTGGTAGAGCACGACTTGGCAGTTCTTGACTACCTGAGCGATATAGTCCACATAATATACGGGGACCCCGGAGTCTACGGGATCGTCTCCAAGCCCTACGGCGTCAGGACAGGGATAAACGCCTTCCTAGACGGGTACCTTCCAGCCGAGAATATGAGGCTGAGGAAGGAGGCCATAATCTTCAGGAAGGCCTATGAGGCTGGGGAGGCCATAGAGGGCCGAGAGTCTAGGGGTCGCTACCTAGCCTGGACCGGCCTAGAAGTAGCCATGGGAGACTTCACTCTAACAGTTGAGGAGGGCGAGGTCTGGAGCGGGGAGGTTATAGGCATTGTAGGCCCCAACGGCATAGGTAAGACTACGCTGATCAGGACTATAGCTGGTCAGGTGAAGCCCCGTAGAGGCGTTGTCTACACCGAGGGGGAGGTCTCTATAAGCTACAAGCCCCAGTACATCAGCCCGGAGATGTTTCCCGACGCGGCTGTCGGAGATGTGCTTAGGATGGCCAACCCTGAGGCGGTAGTCCCCGGCTCCTGGCTATACCAGGAGCTAGTGAAGAAGATGAGATTGGATAGGCTGTGGGATAGGAGTGCTAGAAAGCTTAGTGGCGGCGAGATGCAGAAGCTGGCTATAGCTGTCGCTCTTTCTAGGGAGGCTGATGTCTACCTTCTGGATGAGCCGTCTGCATATCTGGATGTGGAGGAGAGGCTAGGGGTTGCAAGGATAATTAGGAGGCTAACCGAGACCCGCGGGGCTGCCGCCTTTGTGGTTGAGCACGACGTCATGCTTCAAGACTTCATAAGTGATAGGCTGATTGTAGTGCTGGGCGAGCCCGGATTCAGGGGCCACGCGTATAGGCCTATGAGCCTGAGGGAGGGCATGAACATCTTCCTTAGAGAGCTAGGGGTGACGTTTAGGAGAGATAAGCAGAGTGGGAGGCCCAGGGTAAACAAGGAGGGGAGCTACCTCGACAGGATGCAGAAGTCCAGGGACCAGTACTACTACGTGGAGTAGACCCTTGACTACCTCTTCTTCTTAATTACTATCCTTGTGGGTATGGGGAACTTGTCCCCACCCCTCCTCAGAGCCTCCTTCACATGCTCCTCCACATTGTTCTTGCTCGTCCAGACCTCCAGTATCACGTGGCCCGGATAGACCCTTGCAGCGGTGCCTATAGGCTTGCCGAAGGCCTGCCTCATACCATCCTGCAGCCTGTCTGCACCGGCGAACGCCATCAACTTGTTCTCCCTTAGGACGTGGTGCGGGTAGACCCTAATCCTGAAGTAGAAGTATTGGTCCCCTATGGTACCTGCCAGGTACTTGTTCACCGCTATACGGGCTGCCTCGAGGGCGTTGTGCCTTATCTGGCCTGCCTCGATCGCTATTAACTCCCCCTTAAGCAAATAGTTATCCATAACCTCGTGGCTCCCCATCTCGAACTTCGTTATCTTTGGCTGCGGGACTCCATGGATGTACTCCCTCCTAGTGTAGGGTGGGCCGCTAAACTTGGTGTAGCACCTGGCTGGCCTGAGTGGCATAGCCTACCCCCACCTAGCACTCCTGGAGCTGGCTGGGTATTTATAGTGTGCTATCCTGGCTTCTCGAGTAATAGGATTGAGGCCCATAGGTCGCCATGCCTAACCTTCCTAGCGTGGGCTAGCCTCAGCCCCTCGCTCCTAGTAACCTTCTCCATGTAACCTGACTCCGTGGTTATAATCGCCGCCCTGCCACCTGGAGTTAGGGCGTATGCTAGGCCCCGGGCTAGGCCCTTGTATACCCGCCTAACCATTCTTGGGTCACCCATCCTGATCCCGTATGGAGGGTTGCTAACCACCACGTTTACGCTATCTGGGTCTACCAGCTCCTCCAGCCTAGTCGAGTCTCCGGTCATGAACCTTATCCTGTTATACACTCGGGCCGCCAGGGCGTTCTCGATTGCACCCTTTATGTAATATGGGTTCTTGTCTATACACAGTATCCTAGAGTTTTCAAGGAGCATGGCCGCCTCTATAGCCACTGTGCCCCCGCCGCACATGGGATCCATAACGGTATCACCATCCCTTGCCCTGGCTAGCCTCAGCATGGAATATGCTATCGACGGTTTCAGCGCTGCTGGATGGTCGTAGACCCTGTATCCCCTCCTGTGGAGCGACCTCTCTCCTGTGAGGAGTATCCCCATGCTAAATAGGTCCTCGTCTACCTCCGAGTAAACAACCACAGTTGGACTGTTCAGCCTGACCCCTATACTCTTCCCTGAGGACCTTGCAGCATCAACTACTGCCTGCCCGACCATCCTAGATAGATCCATGCTAGTGTACTCATGCCCCTCCCCTATCCTCACACTCTCTACTGCGAAGTTAGACCCATCCGGGATGTAGCTGGTTACCCTGGAGGATAACGCTATCCTGTAGATCTCCTCCAGTGCATCCCTTGTCTTCGGGACCCTGGCGCTAGCGAGAAGTAGTATGGCCGCGTGGAGGGACCTCATGGATGAGGCCCTAGAGTAGACCCATTCTAGGTCCCCCTCGGCCTCTACTATAATCCTGCCCCTGCCGCTCCTAACCTCTATCGGATTACACCTGGCCTCCCAGGCGCACTCCTCAAGCGCCACATCCTCTAGGCCCGGGTTTACTTTGAGTAGTAATCTCACCCTCCGCTTCACCCTCTCTAGGGGGCTCCTGTGTGTGGGCTCTGTAATTAACCAGGGCTTAGCTTGTGGTGCATCCTGGTATTCTTCTACAGGTTTTTGATAGGAGGTAGAGTAGGTGTTCTACCTCCCTCCTGGACCCCGACTTGGCCGCCATTCTCCTGAGCGCCACGACTATGTCGCTACTCCTCTTCGCATCCTCTATTATGGCTGATACTAGCGCCCTAGTGTATCCCTCTAGCAGGCTTAGTAGCCTCTCGTCAGGGGGCTCCAGTTGTGGGGTCTTACCCTTGATCTTGTAGATCTCGTAGAGGTATATCGCTATCGAGGTTGCCAGGTTGAGTGTAGGATACTCTGGATTGGCTGGTATTGTGGATAGTAGGCTGCACTGAGCTATCTCACTCCTTGTAAGGCCCACGCTCTCCCTTCCGAAGACTAGGGCAACGATGCCCTGGGACGAGGCCGCTATCTCTGCCGCCTTCTCTGGAGATACGGGGTTGCGGAGTACATCCCTCTCCCTTGCTATCGCCGTCGTGCATACTGAGAGTGAAACCTCTTTCAGCGCCTCCTCGAGCGCCTCTACGATCCTAGCCCTTGCTAGGACCTCAGCCCCGCGAGCGCTATACTCCATCGCCTCCTCCACACTGGTCTTGGGCGAGACGAGGTATAGCTCGTCCACCTCGAAGTTCCTGGCCAGCCTGGCTGCCACCCCTAGGTTCATGGCCCCCTCTGTGCCGACTAGCACTAGCCTTAGCCTATCCATGCTGTTAGCCCCTCCTCTCTAGGACTACTGCCCTGATCGTCTCCATAAAGAATCTCTTCTCCACCCTGGCTAGGACCTTGTAGCCGTGCCTGGCGAGCTCCCTCTCCGGGTCGAGGGGTGATAGAGTTGAGTATACTATGAGTAGGGCTCTAGCCAGCCTAGGCGCGGCGGCTACAACATCCTCCAGGAGGCCAGTGGGCCCCCAGCTGGTGTAGAGCCACTCCTCGCATTCTCCCCGGGCTAGGCTCTTGTCATCCACACCCAGGTAGGGCGGGTTTGATATTGCAAGGTCGAAGCCGCCTGATATGCATGTGGATCCGTTGCACCTCGCCACTACTGCTGGGGCTGTGGATAGGGTGCACCTGGCAGTCTTGACAGCGTATGGGCTATGGTCCACTGCTAGTATCCTGGCTGGGGCTAGGATCTTGTGGGCTGCTAGGGCTAGGATCCCTGTCCCGGTCCCCAGGTCCACTACACTCTCAGCCCTAAGCCCTAGGCTGGCTGCCTTAGCTATAGCCTCCACTGCGGCCATGGTATCGTCTGAGGGATTGTAGACGCATGGGTGGATGCATATCCTGAGTTTTAGGCCCCCCGCTTCAACGACTCTAACCTCCACACTTGACCATCTCCTCCACGTCCTCCGGGGCGAGCTGGTAGACCCTCTTATCCCCTAGCCCCCTAGCGCATAACTCTATCCCAAGCCTCTTGCTACACTCCCTCGCCATCTTGGCTGCTAGCCTTCTCCTCCCCGTGAATAGGCACCTGGCCACCTCCTCTAGGACTTCATCCCCGCTGGCCCACCTCCTGGCCCTCTCCAGCGTGAGTATGGCCCCGTTAACCCTGGGCTGGGGGTGGTAGTAGGTCCTGGGTATGACAGCTACCATCCTTGTCCTGAAGTATCTCTTGGCTAGGATCGTTATCCTGCCATAGCCTCCCGAGCCGGGCTCTGCCAGCAGCCTCCTGGCTACCTCCAGCTGCATGCCCAGTATCATGGCCTCAACGCTATTATTCCTGGCAGCAGCTGCTATGAGCCTAGTAGTTATGTTGTATGGAGTGTTCGAGACTATTAGAGGGGCCCTCCATGCCCCGGCCGCCTCGACCCCGTCTCCCCTGGTTATTGTTGTTGCGGGCATGCATCTAGATGCTATGGCTGAGCATGCCCAGGCTAGGCCGTGGTCTATCTCCACAGCGGCTAGCCTAGGGATGGATTGGTATAGCCTATAGGTTAGTATACACGCCCCTGGGCCTACTTCTAGTAGCGGGCTCATGCCCAGCTCCTCCGCCTCCCTGGCGAAGGCCTCTACACCGCGGGGGTCCACTAGGAAGTTCTGCCCTAACCTGTCTATGGCCTTGAGGCCGTGGCTCCTAAGGAGGCTTTTGAGCCAGGATAGGAGTGCTCCCTTGCCTAGGCCTAGTGGTGGACATGCTACCGTGTTCACCGCTGCCTCTTCTCCCCCCTCATCTGGGGTAGGTAGTCGAAAAACGGGTACTGAGGGTCGGGGGGCGGTATGAAGAGGTAATATTTCGCCTCTCCCCGGATCTCCTCTGCTATCTTCTCCGCTAGAGCCTCTACCGGGTCCACCTTGAGTACCTTCTTCACCTCCTCGAAGCTTGTGAAGGGCCTCTTCTCCCTCTGCTTTACGGCCTGCTTCACCGTCCTTTTCCCTACACCTTTTAGGAGTTCTAGGGCGTGCTGCCTTATACTGATCAGCCCAGCCACGTTGAAGAATCTGACGAAGAAGTCCTCGTTCGAGATTATTATCCTCTTGATTGCCTCCACAAGGTTGCTCCTTGCCAGGTTTGTCAGGTTCTCGTATGTTATCGGTGTCCTGGGCACTACTAGGATCTTCGGCGAGAGCCCCTTGGCCTCTGCAGCCTTTGAGAGGTCCTCCAGGCCTACAACCCTCACCCTAGGCGTATCTGACTCTATCGCCTCCACTAGGGCCTGGTGGACATCATCCTGGAGATGCCTCAGCGAGGCGCAGTAGATCACGCCCTCGGGGCCTGGCAGGCAGCCTAGTGTTATCGTCATCCTCCTTATACCTCTCGGGGTAGGCACTGGTATGGTCTTCCCTATCTCCCTAGCTAGTGTGACCCTGTCGAAAAGATCCATGTCCCCCACGGGCGTCCCATCTAGAAGTGTAAACTTCTTGACACCCACCGCCTGGGCTACGGGGCCATCCCTATGCTCCCTATGGGGATCATTATATAGGCCATGTGGAATCACATCCAGTACTAGAGCCTCCACCTCTACCGCCGCCGGGTGGGGTTGAACCCTATCCTGCTGTCCCCTCTTGTGCCGCGGCCCCTGCATGTCTAACCAACTCTACCCATTCCCGGGTGCCACTGGATATGAGGATACTTAGGTATATTATTAATTACCGTTTCCTAGATTTTAATGCTACCTGCAGTCCTTCATAATCTCGAGGATCCTCGATACTAACTCCTCATCGTAGACTATCTCCTTGTCCATGGCTAGGACAAGCCTTACCTCTCCAGGAGTCTTGGGACACATGTTAACTAGATTTACCACTATCTCGGGGCGTAGCCCGAGCTCGGCTAGTTTTTCCACAGCCTCCCTCTCCCTAACAGGATCCCTGCTCCCCACCAGCTTGAGGTATTCCCAGGTCCTTTCCTGCTCGGGCAGTATAGGTGGCTCCACATCCCTTATCCTAGACTCCATTATGCTTCTTGCCTCGGACCATGTTACCAACTGTTTATTGATGATCTTCCTTTTCAACTATGAGCCCCTCCTTCCTGGGTTACCCGTTGAGCGGTCTTAGGTGTTCTGGTGTTACGAATAGAGTCTTCTCCTTCCTGCCTAGGTTTACCTTTACTATGTAGGCCCGTCCCCTGGTCCCGACTACTGTCCCTGTTAGGCCGTGGAATCTCCTGTGTGGCATGGCATAGTGGAATGATGGGTCTATCTTGATAACCACCTTATCCCCAATGCTATACTTCCTGAGGATCACGCTTAGCCTCGGCACGCCGCCCTTCTCCCTGACCTTCTTCCTGAGCAGCTTCCTAGTCCTGTGCCTGTAACCTCTTGGAGCCTTTACCATCCCTGCTACCCCTCCATGCCCCCAGTGCCTCTATATGGATTATTTATATTGATCCGCGCTCCTCCAGTAATTCTATATCTGGAGCCTCTACTCCCAGCACATCTAGCTCTATGCATGTGGCCCCTACCCCCAGTATCTCCGAGAGGCTGGGGCTTGTTCTTCCTCCGTCCCCTGATATCAACTCCTTCACGTATAGGCCGCCCTCAGTCTTGATTATGCACTCGGCTAGGCTGCTGTGGAGTAGTGTACAGTCCATGTCTAGGACCTTTCTTCTCCTTAGCAGGTTCCTCCTCCTGTGAAGCACCCTCCTTGGGGTCCACTGGCTTATCGTTGCACTCTTGAGGGTTTCTACTGCCGCCTTCAGCCTCTCCAGGTCTATTGGCTCCTCTAGGAGTACTAGTGCCTTGTATATCTTGGATTTGCCTGAGGCTTCCTCCTTGTAGAACTGTACATCCCTCCTCGAGGCTTTCCCAGTTAATCCGAACTCTACTAGGCCTGGTGCTCCCCTGTTTGCCGCCTCCTCCAGCTCCTTTAGGCTTATGTATCTCCTCCTGGGATTCTTCACCTCCAGTATCATTGGCCTCCCGGTGCCGAGCATCCTTGCGTCCACATCCTCCCTGCCAGCTGCATGCAGTACTATCGTCTCGCCCCCGGTTAGCTGGAGGAGGCTCCAGGCTGCCTGCTCTATACTGTAGTACTTGGGGCCTGTGGGTGTGGGCCAGTATGCTTGGCTGATCATCCTCCCCCTCTTCCAGTACCGGCCCCTGAGTAGGAGACTATTGTTCTGGATCTCTACTGCTAGGCTTGGAAAGCTTACTATGACCATAGCATCAGGCTCTTCGAAGTCTATGGTGTAGCCGTGCCTGTCCCTGAGCAGCTTGCCCACCTCCCTCCTTATCTCCGCCTTAATCGACTCCCCGTACTTGAGCCCGTGCCCAGCCTTGACCCGGTCCTCGGCCTCTAGTATATCCTGGCTCACCCTGGCCCCCACGACTATCCTCCTCGCATCGTATAGCCTGAGGACCTTAACCGCCTCCCCAGCCAGCTCCTCTATTGCCTTGTCCAGCTTGGAGCCGCAGATGCTGCATAGGGCCTCCCCGGGGTCCTCGCCGTAGAGGTGCTTGTATAGCTCCCTGCCCATCTCGCCCGCGTTGGCAGTCACCACCTTGAGTCTCCTCTTAGCCTCCACGCTCCCCTCGGCAGCCCCCCTGTGGAGCCACATTATAACCGTCATCTTCAGGGCTCTGCCCCTGTCCTTGTTGCTCCAGCCCCTGCCCAGCCTTGCGTATAGCCTGCCTAGGCACCTATCGCAGAGTGGCTGCTCCTCCAGTAGCCTGGCCACATCCTCCAGCACCCTCTGACACCCCGGGGGCCTGGTGGGTGGGGTGGCTACACTATATAACCGGGCTTGACGCCCACTACTCCGTGCCTAGGGTAGGGTTATGCGGGTAACGGTTGTCGGTGGAGAGTCGCCGTTGGCTAGGTGGATCCTTGCCGTCCTCCGGGACAAGTCTACCCCCCGTCACAGGTTCAAGGCCGTGATGGAGGCCGCTGGGTCGCTGCTGGCCCCCTATGTCTCTAGGTCTATGGAGTGGGTGGAGAGGAGTGTTGAGACTCCTCTAGGTGTGGCGATCGAGCTGTGGCCTAGTGAGGAGCCGCTGGTTGTTGGCATACTGGGGGCTGCGGTGCCCCTGGTGGAGGGCTTCACTAGGCTACTGCCCGAGGCTAGGATCGGGTTCATAGCTGCTAGGCGCATTGAGGCCCTTGGCAGTGTTAGGGTTGAGGTCTACTATGATAGGCTCCCTTCTAGGGCCCCTAGGCTGAATAATGTTATACTAGACCCCATGCTGGCTACCGGATCCACTATGACCGCCGCTATAGAGATGCTTGCCAGTAGGGGCGCGGAGAGGGTGGCCCTCGGCACAGTTATAGCCTCCAATAGGGGTGTTGAGGCGGTGGAGGACGCCGCCTCTAGGCTAGGCCTTGAGGCCCACATATACACCCTTGGCCTGGATCCTGGGCTTGATGACAGGTTCTTCATAGTACCAGGGCTGGGTGATGCGGGGGATAGGGCGCTGGGGTGAGCTGGTGGTTCATGTAACCCTAATAAGCCTGAACCCGTCTTGCGCCCCCTCCTAGGGGCTGGCGGGTGATACGGGTAGCCAAGTTCGGGGGCAGCA